>DATIFQ010000094.1:0-21996 GCA_035455185.1 Bryobacteraceae bacterium
TCTGGGCCCGTAGGTAGCACAAGCCCAAGGCCACACATGCCTCCGAGTGCGAGGGGCGAAGTTCGAGGGTCTTCTTCAGCTCGGCAATCGCTTCGACAAACTCCCTCCGGTCCATCAGGACGACAGCGAGGAAGTAGTGGGTGCCGGCGTTGTTCGGATCGCCGGCAAGAGCCGCGCGGAATTCACGCAGCGCGGCGGCCTGGTTGTGCCGCTCATACTCGGCCGCGCCGAGGCCGAAGTGTGCGGACGGCCAGTCCGGTTTCAAGCGCAGGGCAGCCTCGAACTCTCCGACAGCCGCGCCGGGGTTTCCGCTGTACTTGAGGGCAAGAGCGAGATTGTAGTGGGTATCGGGGTCCGCAGGTTCAAGCGCGAGAGCTTTCCGGTAGTTGGCAATCGCCTGGCTCCAGAGCTTCTTTTTCGAGAACTCGAGAGCCTGCTTGCGGTAAGACTCCGCCGGTACGCGGGTCTGTGCATTCAGCAAACACAGACCCAGCGCGGCAACCGCAATCATTCCCATCCTGGCTTGCAGTGTAGCGAATTCCGAAACCGCTCACCAAAGGAACTTCAAGCTCATCTGTCCGATTCGAGGATCACGCGCGCCGGACACCTGTCCAAACTGGGCGCTTCGGATGTTCCCCGCCGGATTGTAAAACTGCGCATGGTTGAAGAGGTTGAAGAACTCCAGCCGAAATTGAATTGCCATGCTCTCGGCAATCCTGGTGTCTTTGTGAACCCCAAAGTCCCAATTGTTGAAGCCCGGTCCGTGGAAGAACCGCCGGTTGGAGTTTCCGAAACGGCCCAGCGGCGCAAGGCTGAAGGCGTCGGTGAAGAAGTACAGATTGGCCTCTCCATTGGGGCCGGAGTTCCGGGGATCCTGGGTCCTGACAGAGCCGACGAGATCCGGGACGTCGGTGCTTCCGCTTCCCACGAGCGAATAGTCGCCGCTTTGCCGGATGTTCACCGGGAATCCGGTTGCAAAACGGGTAATCCCGTTCAAGGACCAACCGGAGGTAAACCTGTTTTGCCCAAGCCAGCGGTCGAAGGGCACCGCGTAGTTGTAACTGACGACGAAATTGTGGGTGATATCGTACTGCGAGAGCGAGCGGCTCAGGCCGAAGTTGGTGAAGTTGATCCATTCGTTGAACCCGGACGAATTGTCCATCGCCTTGCCGAAGGTGTAGGCGGTGAGGAAGGTGAGGTCGGCGGCCTTACGTTCCAGGGTGACCTGGAGGGAGTTGTAACTGGAATTCGCCGCGGTCGCGGTGTAGCCGTTGCTGCCGAAATTCGGCCCGAGGGGCCCCCTTGTGCCATTGACGATCGTGCCGTCCGGTCTCGTGTAGACGCCCAGTTCCCCGTTGCGGCCGCACTCGGGGGTCCCTTCCATTACTCCGCTTCCGCGAAGGCTCAGGCACAGGGCCGGATCGCCGGGATTGGATTCGTACTGCGCGATCAGCTTGCGGCCCTGAGTACCTACGTAGCCAAGGCGGAGAATCATGGAGGGACTCAACGTTCGCTCAATCGTGAAGTTGAAATGCATGGCGTACGGCTGGACGTTGTCGGTCTTATATCCAGGTGAACTTTGGATGGGGAGGTAGATCGAGTAGTCCAGAGTTTTCAGGGCGGGGTCGCCCGGTATCGGGAACTTGAAGGGGAAGCGTTGGGTCTGGGAACTTCCGTCGGAACGCGTGCGGAAGGGCTCTTCGAACAACGGGGGGACGATGCTCGGCCAATAGAGGCCGTAGGGGGCATCGCCTACCTCATAGAACAACGTCAGATCTTCGACGGCCGTGTAGTAGATACCATAGGCAAGGCGAATGCTTGTCTTTCCAGGGCCGCCGAAGACCTTTCCCAGAACGCCGTCGGAGAATCCCGGCGAGTACGCGAGGCCGAAACGCGGACCGAGGTTGTTGTAGTCCGTGGGCGAAAGCGTGCTCGGGATACCAGGGTCACCCGGTACCACCCACCCCTTGGGGGCGGTCGGGAACACAACCGATTGCAGGCCCGGAACGATGGTCTCGATCTTGTCCTGCGTGTCATACCAGGGCATGCTGAATTCCCAGCGTAGGCCAAGGTTCAGCGTGAGGTTCGGTTTGACGCGCCAGGAGTCCTGGGCAAAGGCGCCGCCGTACTTGGTGCGCGAGTCCAGGAACTGCATGCTGCATTGAATGTATTCGCTGGGCGCGCCCAGGAGGTAGTCCGCCCAGTCGCTGCCGGTTTCAGAGCCGTCAAAGCTGAAGCTCCCATTCGGTGCGCACACGTTCCGCTCGTTGATCTGGAGATACCGGAATTCGCCACCGAGCTTCAAGGTGTGTTTACTCCAGACTTTCGAGAAAATGTCCGAGGCATGCCAGGTGTTATTCGGCTGCTTCGTTGTAAGGGTGGGGCTACCGATGGAGAAGTCGTTGAAGGAAATCGGGGGAACTGCCTCGAAACCCGGCGGTCCGGAGGGAATGATTCCAAGCGTCCCAATCCCGGTGATGAAGCCGAGATCTCCGACCTTAGCAAAGCCCGCCTGCGGTTTGTCCGTAATCGTCGCCGTTCGCATGAAGCTGAGACGGGCTTCGTTGACAGCCGTCGGACCGAAAACGCGCGTGTTACTCAGGACGCCCTGCTGGGCGCGGGTCGGCGTCACGCTCGGGAAACCGGGCACGCTGGAGGCCGGCAGGGGACTGGTAAGCGTGGCGTCATCGAAGAAGTAGAAGAAGGACCAGTTCCCGGTGAGCTTGTTCAGAAAATCGACGCGCTGCCCTGCCTTGTCGTCCACAAGCTTCTGGTTCTGGCCGGCACTGGCGAAGGTGTCCTCGCCGGCGTTCGGGAGTGGGATGTACTTCATGGTCGCGGGCACGGGAGCGGAGAACGCCCGCGACGGAATGACCCCTCCAGGAAAGACGCAATCCGCGGGGCTCGTGCAACCGGCGAAGCTGTACGGCATTCCCGCAGTCACCTGGTACCCCAAGCGCTGGGAAAGCACGCCGGCCCAATAGGAGCCGTTCACCGTGGGGGCCTCGTCCGGGGATGAGGCCACAAATCCCGGCGCGGCGGCCAAGTCTCCGCCCCGCATAGCAGCCGTCGGGAGCACGACCAAACCGGTCCCGATGCCACGGACCTCGCGTGTGCCCTGGTAGTCGGTAAACCAGAACAGCTTGTTCTTGAGAATCGGTCCGCCCATCGAGTAGCCGAACTGGTTGCGCTTCAGCGCTCCTTTCTCCGGATCGAAGAAGTTGCGGGCATCGAGTTTGTCGTTGCGAAGGAACTCAAACATGGTTCCGTGGAAACCGTTGGTCCCGGATTTCGTGACGGCGTTCATCACCGCGCCGCTGAAGCGGCCGTACTCGGCGTCAAACGAGTTCGTGATGAGCCTGAACTCCGCCACCGAGTCGAGGTTCGGAATTACCGAAGCGCCGAGATTTCGCCCTTCGCTGACGTCCCCTCCGTTCACAAGGAAGGCATTGGCGGTTTCCCGCTGGCCGTTGACCGAGACATTGCCGGCCGATAAGCCTCCTGAGACGGGCCGGTCCTGCTGCATGGAACCGGCGGTGGTCGGCGCCACGCCGGCCTGCAGTCCCAAGAGGTCAATGTAACTACGGCCGTTGAGAGGAAGACTCAACACTTTCTTCTCTTCGACGACTTCACCGAGTTGCGTGTTCGTGGTTTCGATCTGGAGCGCGTTAGCGCTCACTTCGATCTGCTGCTCGATGTTACCTACCTGTAGAACCACGTCCACGCGGCGTTGTTCGTTTACGCTCAGGTCGAACGCGGTGGTCACGAACTTCTGAAACCCCTGTGCCGTGGCCTCCACGCGATACCGTCCGACCGGGAGAGCCAGAAGACGGAACTGGCCGGCTGAATCGCTTGTTGCTTCCTGCCGCTGGCTGGTCCCGAGGTTGATTGCAACGACCCGCACACCTGGAACCACCGCAGATGTGGAGTCCGTGACGAGTCCAAGAATTGTGCCGGTAACGTCAGCCCTCAAAAGAGCTGGCGCTATCACGACAGAGAGAACTGCAAGCGCAACGCCGATGCGTACACGCATGGCACCCTCCGATTCCGATGTGTAGTGTTAGCCCACTGTAACTGGCATAATTATGTATCAAAGCCGGAGTGCGATCAAATAGTTTTTTCTTAATCTTATGGCTAACTGGAGTTTGCAAGTGCAAACAAAGAAAGCAAAAGCGACAGATGAAGGCGGTGGAAAACAGGTCCGGTAGTTAGAACTTCCGGGACCACTCGCGGGGCCAGCGTTCGACGACGACTTTCTCCTGGGTGAAGAACTCGACCGCGTCGCGGCCCTGGCCGTGGAGGTCGCCGAAGAAGCTTTCGCGGGCGCCGCTGAAGGGGAACGCCGCCACGGGCGCGGCCACCCCGATGTTGATCCCGATGTTGCCGGCCTCGACCTCGTTGCGGAACTTGCGCGCGGCCGCGCCGCTCGACGTGAACAGACAGGCCATGTTGCCGTAAGTTCCACTATTGACGAGGCCGATCGCCTCATCGACGGTTTCGACGTGCATGAGGCTCAATACGGGACCGAAGATCTCAGTGCGTGAGATTTCGGTTCCGGGCGCGATGTTGTCGAGCACAGTCGGCCGGACGAAGAAGCCGTCCTCATGACCGGAGATCTTCGGGCCGCGGCCGTCAACCACCGCTCGGGCGCCCGCGTCGAGGCCTTTCTGAACGATCGTCTCGATGCGCCGCTTGCTCTCTGAGGTGATGACGGGGCCCATCTGCACGCCCTCGTCGAGGCCATTGCCGACTTTCCGCTTCTCCGCCTGTGAGACGATCGCATCGGTGAATGGGGCGCGGGCCTCGCCCACAGTCACGGCGAACGAAGCGGCGAGGCAGCGCTGGCCGGCGCAGCCGAAGGCGCTGTCGGCAGAGATCTGGGCTGTCATCTCCATGTCGGCGTCAGGCAGAACGACGATCGGGTTCTTGGCGCCACCGTGACATTGCGCGCGCTTGCCGTTGGCGCCGGCCCGGGCGTAGACATACTTTGCCACTGGCGTGGATCCGACGAAGCTGACGGCGCGGACCGCGGGATGGTCGAGGATGGCGTCAACCGTCTCTTTCGCGCCGTTCACAAGGCTCACGACGCCTTTGGGCAGGCCGATCTGCTCAATCAGCCGGAAGACGTTGTGCATAGTGAGCGGCACCTTCTCCGACGGCTTGACCAGGAATGCGTTGCCACAGGCGATCGCGTAGGGCAGGAACCAGAACGGGATCATGCCGGGGAAGTTGAACGGCGCGATGACGGCGGCCACTCCGAGCGGCTGGCGGATCATGTACTCGTCGATGCCGCGGGCGATGTCTTCGGAGAGGTAGCCTTGCATGAGTATCGGGATGCCGCAGGCAGTCTCGACGTTTTCGATGGCCCGTTGCATCTCTCCGCGCGATTCGGCGAGGGTTTTTCCGCACTCCAATGTGATGGTGCTAGACAGATCCTCGAAGTGCGTCTCGAGCAGCCCCTTCAGCTTGAAGAGCGGCTGGATCCGCTCCATGACAGGTACGCGGCGCCATTCGATGGACGCGGCGGCCGCGGCACGGGCAGCTTCGTCGACTTCCGACGCCGTGGAGATCGGCACGCGGCCGAGCGTTTCCGCGGTCGCGGGGTTGAGGAAGCCGAGAGTCTCCGCAGCCGAAGAGGCGCGCCATTCGCCGCCGATGAAGTTAGGCAGGGTATGCACCGGGGTAGACATGATAATTTCGTTCGTATACTGATTGAACCACAGATCGCTATGACACGCGCCTTTGTTGTCTGCTTTGCATGTTTGTCGGCGGCGGCCCAGACGCTGGATCTACCCCTGACTCTCGAAGAAACTGCAGGCGTGGCCCGAGCGGCGGAGCCCGTAACAGCAGGTGTGCCGTTTCCCAAGGGTTTTCTCAAAGACGTGGGCCGCCTGCGGCTCTACGATGCGGGCGGCAAGCCCGTGGCGGCGTCGTTCCGCGTGGTGAACCGCTGGTGGGACGATGCGTCCACACAGGTGGCATCTATCCAATGGGCGCACTTCGATTTCCTGGCGGACGCGCCGGCGAACGGCAAGGCCGTCTACCGGCTTAGGCTGTCGGATGAAGAAGCGCCTGCGCCATCGGCGCCGCTGCGGGTGGAGACGGACGGCGACCGAATCCGGGTGAATACCGGCGCGATCGCGTTCTCGGTTAGCCGGAGCGGTCCGTTCCTGGAGGCTCCGGGGCTGAAGGACGCCGATATCCTGCTGCGGTCCGACGAGCGGATCTACAAAGCGAGCAACGGGCCGGCGACGGAACTCGTGGTCGAAGAGCAAAACCCGCTGCGTGTGGTGCTGAAGCGCACAGGATCACACGGCTGGGTGGACGGGGAGGACCGGGCGCTCGACTACGTGATGCGAATCGTCGCGTGGGCGGGGCGGCCGCAGATTCGCATCGTTTACAGCTTCGTGAACCGGCAAGGCCAGCAGATGAGCGATTTCGTGCGGCTGGACGGGCTGTGGCTGCAATACCGGCTGGAGCGTGCGGCTGAACCGCAGGGAATCGAACAGCTTTCGGCGGAACCACGGCGGCAGGGCTGGTTCGAGGCCGGCGGCATCGGCGTAGGGCTACGCTGGTTCTGGCAGCTTTACCCGAAGGGGTTCGAGGTCCGGCAGGACGGGACCGTCCGGCTCGCGCTGTTCCCCGAGACGGCGCGGCCGCAGAACATCTACAAGGGCGTCGCGAAGACGCACGAGATGATTCTGTCGTTTGGTGGGGAGAACCTCTCGGCACACCTGGATCACCCGCTGTATGCGGTGGCTCCGCCGAAATGGTACACGCGGGAAACGAAGGCGCTGGGACGTTTGGTCGAGTCGTCACCGGAGGCGTATCGGCCGGAACACTGGCCGCTGGTCGAACGGTATGACCGGTGGCTGACGGCGTGTCGCGACGCGGTGCTCCAGAAGCGCGACCGCGGTTTTCAGTTTCAGGACCGGCGGTACGACGAGTACGGGATGCTCAACTTCGGCGACGCGATGCACAAGCTGGTTACGAACGACCGGCGGCCCGACTTCGGGATCCACTGGGAGACGGAGTACTACGATTTCCCGCACGCGCTATTCCTGCATTTCTTTCGAACCGGAGACATGAAGTCGTTCCAGACGGCGGTGGAAGCGGCGGCGCACCTGGCGGACGTGGACATCTCGCATGACGAGACGGTTCCCAAACGGAACGGAGCGGCCCGAACGGGGCCGGGACTCAACCACTGGACGCGGTACTCGAACGGCGTATTCATCTCGTCGTCGAGCTGGGCGTTCTACAAAAACGAGAGCCTGTTCGACCGGTACCTGCTGACGGGGGACCTATGGTCGCGGGACGTGGCGCGGCTGTCGTCCAGCTTCGGCACCGAGTACAACGGTCTGGACCTGCAAAGCAACACACGGTCGATCGGGCATGGCTTGTTCGCGATGCTGAAGGCGTACGAGGTGTTCGGCGACAAAAAGTACCTGGACCGGGCGCACTGGATTGTGGATTGCGTGCAGGCGTGGCAGGACGGCGACGTGGCGAAACTGAAAGTGTTGAACCAGCGGGCGGTGTGGGATCCGCAGTTCAAAGGTGGATACAGCCACCAGTCCTGGATGTACGGGATCGCGCTGGAAGGAATGGCGCAGGCGTCGATGACGCTCGGGCGTCCGGAGATGCCGGGCTACCTGCGGCGCGCCGCGGACTGGATTTTCGCCAACCCGAAGGAGTGGGACCCAAACCGCCGCCGGTTCTTGAACTCGGACACGCTGGCACCGATGCTGACACCGGGGCTCGCGTACATCGCCGAGACGAGCGGAGACCGCAAGTATTGGGACATCGCGTTGGAGAACTTCACCCGGCACGTGGAGGAAGGACGGACCACGGACCGGCTCAAGCTGTTCGCGCAGTTGTTCCGGAACTCGCAACGGTTTCTGTGGTACTTGTCAGCGGAGGCGGGGAAGGAAGCGGCTGGGGCGTCTGGCAGCGAGTGAACGCGGGTACACGCGAATCTGGCGGCCCACTCCACAGCGCGATCGAGTGATACAGTATTGTCTGCGCATGGAAGCCCTCCGGCCCGAGACGCCCGATCAACTTGCCGAGTCGCTGATCACGGCTGCGTCCGCGGGTAGGACTATCACCCTCGGAGGCGCGTTCAGCAAGAACGGGATGGCAGGGCCGGTCAAGCCGTCCGACGTGACGATTTCGACGACCGGCCTGAACCGGATCCTGCAATACGAACCGCGCGACCTGACCATCAGCGTCGAAGCCGGCATACGATACGAAGATCTCGCCCGGGCGCTCGAGGAAAACGGACAAATCCTGCCGCTTGACCCGCCATTCTCAAGTGAAGCGACGATCGGCGGGATTCTGGCGGCGAACACGTGCGGATCATTACGGCGGCTCTATGGCACGGCCCGGGACCTGCTGATCGGAATGAAGTTTGCGACGCTCGAGGGCAAACTAGTCCAGTCGGGCGGCATGGTGGTGAAAAATGTCGCCGGGCTGGACATGGGTAAGCTATTGATCGGGTCGTTCGGGACGCTGGCGGCCATCGCGGTGGCCAATTTCAAGCTGGTCCCAAAGCCGCCGTGTTCCGGCACCTTCCTGCTCGAGTTCGAGGACGTCGCCCAGGCGATGGAGACCCGCGACCGCATTCTCCACAGCGTGCTTCAGCCCACGGCCCTGGACCTGCTCAACGCCGCCGCGGCGGAACAACTCGGCCGCGAGGGATGTCTGATCGCACTCCAAGCGGGCGGCAACGCTGCGGTGATGGAGCGGTACCGCCGAGAACTCGGCGCTGCACGCGCGCAGGACGAAGGTGAAGAAGCCAATTTCTGGACAGGCGTCCGTGAGTTCACGCCGCATTTTCTGAAGAGGAACCCGGAAGGCGTGATCGTGCGGGCCTCGTGCACGCTGGCACAGGTTCGCGAGGTGATGGAATCGTTCACCGGTCCGGCTGTGGCGAGGGCGGCATCGGGTGTCTGTTACGGTTACTTCTCTGAGAACGGGGCAGCTTCCGAATGGATGGAGCGGGCTACGGTGAACGGATGGCGCCCGGTGATCGAGTTCGCACCGGAATCGAAGAAGACCGGACTTGATCTGTGGCCTGGACCGGGAAGCGATTTCGATACGATGAAGAAGGTCAAGGGGATGTTCGATCCCGGGAACCTTCTGAATCGTGGGAGGCTTTATGGCCGTCTCTGAGGAAGTACGCAGGGACGCGCCGCGCCAGTTCGATCTCGACAAGTGTGTGCACTGCGGGCTTTGCCTGAACTCCTGCCCGACTTATCGCGAGCTTCACCTGGAGATGGACTCGCCGCGCGGCCGCGTCTACCAGATGGTACAGGTGGCCGGGGGCGCCATGGCGATCGGGCCCTCGTACATCGAGCACATCGGCCTGTGCCTGGCCTGCCGTGCGTGCGAAACGGCGTGCCCGTCGGGAGTTCCGTACGGGCGCCTGGTGGAGGCAGCGCGCGCGGAGATCCGGGCAAGGATGCCACGATCCCCGGCGGTGGAAGTACTGCGCCGGTTCGTCTTCGAACATCTGCTTCAGTCCCCCGCTCTGCTTCAGATTGCAGGGGCGCTGCTATACGCGTATGAGAGAACGGGACTCCAGAGACTGGTACGGTCCTCAGGTCTCTTGAAGCTGTTCGGGGAACTGGGCGGTATTGAGCAGCTCACGCCGCACGCGGAGTGGCCGTTCTTCTTCCGGAACATCGGGCAGACGTTTCCGGCGGAAGGCACGGCACGGTACCGCGTGGCGTTCCATGCGGGCTGCATCGCCAACGTCTGTTTCGCGCGGCTCAACGAAGCGACCGTGCGTGTACTCCGGAAAAACGGCTGTGAGGTGGTCATCCCGGCGGAACAGAACTGCTGCGGGGCGCTGCACGTCCACTCGGGTGAACGCGAGGAGGCGCGGAAGCTAGCCAGGCGCAACATCGACGCGTTTCTGGCAGGCGGGTACGACGCCATCATCACGAACGCCGCCGGCTGCGGCTCGACGCTGAAGGAGTATCACGAGCTACTCGAGGACGATCCGGACTACCGCGAGCGTGCACAACGCTTCGTCAAGCTCGTCAAGGACGTGAATGAGTTCCTCGCGTCGATTGAGCTGAACCGGGAGATGGGATCGGTTCCGGTAACGGCCACGTACCAGGATTCCTGCCACCTTGCGCATGGCCAGAGGATACGGATACCACCGAGGAAGCTGCTGGAAGCGGCGCCGGGATTGCGTTTCGTCGAAATGCCCCTCTCGGATATCTGCTGTGGAAGCGCCGGCATTTACAACGTGGTGCAGCACGAGATGGCGATGGCGATCTTGCGGAAGAAGATCCAGACCGTGAATGGCACCGGCGCAGACGTTGTCCTGACGGCAAACCCTGGCTGCATGCTTCAACTACGCGCCGGAGTGGAACTGTACGGAAAGGGACAGCGCGTCGCGCACGTGGTGGAGATTCTCGACGAGGCGTACAGAAATTACAGCGCGGGCAAGTGAGTGCGCGCCTACCAGGCGAAGACGAAGGGTAACCGTGGGGGCTAAGACGCACAGAACACCCTCCGAGGAACGGAGGATGACCCCCTTCGCCGTAGCTACCGCGCGTCCGCCGGAATCCCTACGTTACCTTCCGCCCATCTTTCTCTTGCGCCGGCGCAGCAAATAGAGGGCGAGCATCGCCCCAGCGGCAATCCAAAGAACAGCGGAGAGGGTAGTGTTGTCCATCAGATCTGTTGCCTCCTCCAAAGAACTATACTGCAATCCCCTCGGGAATTACCACTATTATTCGACGGGATCTTCGCGTGAAATCTGCTAATTTCTGATTGAGCCGCCCCGGCCGGAAGTTATGAGACCGGGGCAGCTCCCCGGTTGACGCACCCATAAGGCAGGCGTCAAGCTCGAACGGTCCGGTCCGGCGGCCGCGAATGGCACGGAGCGGGACCCGGACAGATCTTGTAGTTGAGTCCGGCTTATCGTTCTTGCACTTTCCGAGAGCGGCGGCGCAGAAGGTACAGAGTGAGTACTCCTCCCGCGGCGATCCACAGAATAGCGGCCAATGTGGTGTTATCCATCGTTTGTTCCTCCTTTCCCGCTAAACTGAGGCTGACTTTGCGGCCAGCCTCTCCTCCTCCCTCTAACGAAGCTCCACGACGACCTGAAACAGCGAGGCGGGGAGTTGCACGCCCGCAGCCGCCAGCCTCTCGCTGAACTTTGGCCGGATGCCGGTGGCCCGAAAGCGTCCTTTGACTCTCCCGTCGTCTGCGAGGCCGGTCTTCTCAAACACGAACAGATCCTGAATCGTTACCTGCTCCCCCTCCATCCCGCAGCACTCAGTGATATGCGTCACCCGGCGGGAGCCGTCGGTCATTCGGGCGATCTGTACGAAAAGGTTGATGGCAGAACTCATCTGCTGGCGGATGGCGCGGATAGGAATGTTGGCATTCGCCATGCCGACCATGGTTTCGAGCCGGCTGATAGCGTCGCGGGGCGAGTTTGCGTGGACTGTGGTGAGGGAGCCGTCGTGGCCGGTGTTCATAGCCTGCAGCATGTCCAGGGCCTCCTCTCCACGCACCTCACCGACGATGATGCGGTCTGGGCGCATGCGCAGCGCATTGATGACGAGCTGCCTGATCCTGATCGCACCTTGGCCATCAATGTTGGCCGGCCGCGCCTCCATCCGAGCGACATGCCGCTGGCGGAGCTGCAGTTCGGCGGCGTCTTCGATGGTAACGATCCGTTCGTGTTCCGGGATGTGGCCGGAGAGGATATTGAGCAGAGTCGTCTTGCCGGCGCCGGTTCCACCGGACACGATGATATTCAGCCGGGCCTTGACGCAGGCGCGGAGCAACTCTAGCATGCCTTCGGTCAAGCTGAGATTCTTGACGAGCGCCTCGGCGGGCAGAGGACTGTGGCCAAAGCGACGGATGGACAGCAGTGGACCATCCACCGCGACCGGGGGCACAACGGCGTTAACACGGGAGCCGTCCGCAAGGCGCGCGTCGACGAGAGGGGATGTCTGGTCGAGACGCCGCCCTACTCTCGATACGATCTTCTCCATCACTCGAACCAGATGAGCGTCATCGCGGAACTGGACGGCCGTTTCGTAGAGACGGCCCGCACGCTCGATGTGGACCATTTTCGGCGTAGTCACAAGGATGTCAGAGATGGTTGGGTCCTCCAGGAGGGGTTCGATGGGGCCAAGTCCGTAGACCTCCTCGAGTACCTGGTCGATGACGGTTTCCCTTTCACCGTTGAGAGGCAGCCGCAGGTCGTCGATGGCTCTTCCGATCGAGGCGCGGACCTCGGTTCGGGCGCGCTCGTTCACCATGTTGCCCAGTTGGTCGAGGTTCAGGGTATCGAGCAACCGAGTGTGGATGGCGATCTTCATCTCGATCAGATTGGCAGGAAGATCGTGCGGGCTAACCGGCGACTTTGAGGCCGCGGCGCCGACTCCCAGAATATGGGCTCTCGATTCGACCTGTGTTATTGGGGCTGCTGCCATTGTGGTTCCTCCAGGGCTCAGGGATAAACTCTAGACGTATTATACGTACTATGACCGACCGTAAGTCAAGGAAATTCTGGTATTTCCTTGAAATTTTACGAAAAACGAGGCGAATCAACCGAGGGATTACAACAATAGCTCTAGTACTTTAGATATATTGACCGTTCTCTGAGAGGGTCTGGAAAAAAACAAACGCCCCGCTGTCTCTTCCAACGGGGCGCCTTTGCAAAGACTGAGTGATGCCGTGCTTACTCGGCCAGGGACTGGTCGCCGATGTCTTCGGAGAGTCCACCTGTGTAGTGGAGGCGGGTCTCGTCCTCGTAGCCGGGAATCCCTTCGAGGGGGCCCTCGGGTTCCTCAGTCATGACCTCCTCCTCGATGTCCTCGCCGGCGATCTTGACGCGGCGGTAGTACTCCATGCCGGTACCTGCGGGGATGAGGCGGCCCATGATGACGTTCTCTTTGAGGCCGCGAAGGTGGTCTACCTTGCCGTTGATGGCGGCTTCGGTGAGCACGCGGGTGGTCTCCTGGAACGAAGCGGCGGAGATAAACGAGTCGGTCGAGAGCGACGCCTTGGTAATCCCAAGGAGAACGGCCTTCCCGTCGGCGGGACGGCCGCCGGCCTCGACGACGCGAAGGTTTTCCTCTCGAAACTTGAACTTGTCGACCACTTCCTCGGGGAGGAACTCGGTGTCGCCGATTTCCTCGATCTTCACCCAGCGCATCATCTGACGAACAATGACCTCGAGGTGCTTGTCGTTAATGTTGACACCCTGAAGGCGGTAAACCTCCTGGATTTCGTTGACCAGGTATTTCTGGAGTTCCTTCTCGCCGAGAACGTGAAGAATGTCATGCGGGTTTCGCGGTCCGTCCATCAGCGGGTCGCCGGCACGGACGCGCTCGCCTTCCTGCACGTTGATGTGAACGCCGCGCGGAATGAGGTACTCGCGCTGCTGTCCGTCGTCTCCGACGACGTAGACTTTGCGGAAGCCCTTGGAAACCTCCCCGAACTTGACGGCGCCGTTGATCTCGGAAATGACTGCCGTTTCGCGAGGCTTGCGCGCTTCGAACAACTCGACGACGCGCGGGAGACCACCGGTGATGTCCTTCGTCTTCGTGGTGGCTCGCGGGATCTTCGCAAGCACGTCGCCGGCGTGCGCTTCCTCGCCGTCGCGCACCATCAGGTGGGCATGGGTCGGCATGAGGTAGCGTTTCTCCTCCGACCGCGTGCCTCCGGCAGGGCGAATCATGACGGTAGGCATACGCTTAGCGTCAGGTGCGTCCACGACGACCCACTGCGACATGCCGGTGATTTCGTCAACCTGCTCCTGGAGCGTCTCGCCATCCACGAGGTCACGGAAGTGGACTGTGCCGCTTACTTCGGTAAGGATCGAGAAGGTGTAGGGATCCCACTCAAGAAGGACCTGGTTTGCCTCGACCGACGCCCCGTCCTCGAACAGGATTTTGGCGCCGTAAACGACTTGATAGCGTTCCTTCTCGCGGCCCTTCTCGTCGACCACGGCCAGAATTCCGTTGCGGTTCATGGCGATCAACTCGCCGAGGTGGTTTCGCACGGTGACGATGCCGAGGTACTTGACCTTGCCGCCCGACTTGGCGTCCTGAGTGGATTGCTCACTGACACGGGTTGCGGCGCCGCCGATGTGGAAGGTACGCATGGTCAACTGCGTGCCGGGCTCGCCGATCGACTGGGCGGCGATGACGCCAACCGCTTCACCCCGCTCCACCAGACGTCCGGTGGCCAGGTTACGGCCGTAGCAGAGTTGGCAGGCGCCCCGTTTGGACTCACAGGTGAGCACGGAACGGATCTTGACGCGCTCGATGCCAGAGGCCTGGATCAAAGCGGCCAGCTCCTCGCTGATCTCCTGGTTTGCCCGAATGAGAATATTCTGGTCGTAATCGAGCACGTCCTCGAGCGCCACGCGGCCGACGATGCGGTCGCGGAGGGGCTCGATGATCTCACCAGATTCGACGATCGGTTCGACGAAAATGCCGTCGTTGGTGCCGCAGTCGAATTCGCTGACGATGACGTCCTGGGCGACGTCCACGAGGCGGCGCGTAAGGTAACCCGAGTCGGCCGTCTTGAGCGCCGTGTCGGCGAGTCCCTTGCGGGCGCCGTGGGTCGAGATGAAGTACTGGAGTACGTTAAGGCCCTCGCGGAAATTCGCGGTGATCGGGGTCTCCATGATCTCGCCGGACGGCTTGGCCATCAAGCCGCGCATGCCGGCGAGCTGTCGGATCTGTTGTTTGGAGCCGCGGGCGCCGGAGTCGGCCATGATGTAAATGGGGTTCAGATAGCGTCCGGTGCGATCATCCTCCTCCATTACCTTGAACATTTCATCGGAGACACGCTCGGTGACTTTCGACCAGATTTCGATGATCTTGTTGTAGCGCTCGCCGTGGGTGATGGCGCCTTCCTGGTACTGCTGCTGCACCTGCATGACCTGTTTTTCGGCGTCTTTGACAAGCTTGGCTTTCTCGCCGGGCACAACCATATCGTCGATCCCGATGGAGATGCCGGCGCGGGTGGCATAGAGGAAGCCCAGGTCCTTGACCCGGTCGAGCATCTGCACCGTGGTCGGCAGCCCAAACCGGAGGTAGCAGTGCTGGACGAGTTGTGTGAGGCCTTTCTTCTTAAGCAGGCCGTTGATAAAAGGCATCTCGTCCGGAAGGACGTCGTTCAAGATGACCCGGCCGACCGTTGTGTCCATGTACTGCTTGTTGAACTCGATCGGTTCGGTATGAAGGACGTTTTGGTTGTCGAAGGCCTTGGTGAGGTCGATGACCTTCCCGGAGTACCGCAGCTTGATCGGCGTAAGTGTTTCCACCTCGCCCATCTCGAGCGCGATGAGAACATCGTCATTAGAGGCGAAAGTACGGCCCTCGCCCTTGGTCTTCGGTCTGGCCTTGGTGAGGTAGTACAGCCCGAGCACCATGTCCTGGGTCGGTACGGCGATTGGAGACCCGTGCGCTGGCGAGAGAATGTTGTTCGAAGCCAGCATGAGGGTGGCCGCCTCGATCTGAGCTTCGGGCGACAGAGGAATATGGACGGCCATCTGGTCGCCGTCGAAGTCAGCGTTGAACGCCGTACAGACGAGCGGATGGATCTTGATGGCTTTGCCTTCCACCAACACGGGCTCGAACGCCTGGATGCCGAGTCGGTGCAGCGTCGGGGCGCGGTTGAGGAGGATGGGGTGGTCGCGAATAACCTCTTCGAGGATGTCCCAGACCACCGGATCCTGCTGTTCGACCAGTTCTTTGGCCTGCTTGATGGTTGTGCAGTGGCCGCGCTGTTCGAGCCGGTGATAAATAAACGGCTTAAACAGTTCGAGCGCCATTTTCTTGGGAAGCCCGCACTGGTGGAGCTTGAGGTCGGGGCCGACGACGATCACCGAGCGTCCCGAATAGTCGACGCGTTTTCCGAGCAGGTTCTGGCGGAAGCGTCCCTGCTTCCCTTTCAACGTGTCGGAAAGCGACTTGAGGGGCCGGTTGTTGGCGCCGCGGAGAACGCGGCCGCGCCGCCCGTTGTCGAACAGGGCGTCGACGGCCTCCTGGAGCATCCGCTTTTCGTTCCGGACGATAACGTCCGGGGCATGCAACTCGATGAGCTTCTTGAGCCGGTTATTCCGGTTGATCACCCGGCGGTAGAGGTCGTTCAGGTCGGAGGTGGCGAAGCGCCCGCCGTCGAGCGGAACGAGCGGACGGAGTTCGGGAGGAATGACCGGGAGGACATCGAGGATCATCCACTCGGGTTTGTTCCCCGACTTGCGGAACGATTCCACAACCCGGAGGCGCTTGGCGAACTTGAGTTTCTTCTGCTGGGACACCTCGGTCTTCATCTTTTCCCGGATGTCCAGGCTGAGGGACTCGACGTCGATCTTCTTCAGCAGCTCCTTGATTCCTTCGGCGCCCATCATGGCGACGAATTTGCCGGGAAACTCCTGGTCGAGCTGCCGTTTCCGCTCGTCGCTAATCACTTCGCCGGTGCTGAGCGTGGTGAGTTCGCCGGGGTCCACGACGACGAAGGCCTCGAAATAGAGGACCCGCTCCAGTTCGCGGAGGGTGATGTCGAGCAGATAGCCGATCCGGCTGGGCAGGCCCTTGAAAAACCAGACATGCGAGCAGGGACTGGCCAGCTCGATGTGTCCCAACCGCTCGCGCCGTACGCGCGCCAGCGTCACTTCGACGCCGCACTTGTCGCAGATGACGCCGCGGTGCTTCATCCGTTTGTACTTGCCGCACAGGCATTCCCAGTCCTGCGTAGGGCCGAAGATGCGGGCGCAAAACAGGCCGTCGCGCTCCGGCTTGAAGGTGCGGTAGTTGATGGTTTCCGGTTTAGTGACTTCACCGTGCGACCAACTGCGGATCTTTTCCGGAGACGCGAGACTGATGCGAATCGAATCGAAGTCCGCGATCAGGTTCGCTCTGTCGTACGGAGAGGATCGGTACAAGGCTGCCTCCTTATCAACTGAACCATCGGCCCGTCCGGGTCAACAGCTCGATGAATCAATGCACTAGTCTGCCGCCAGCGCGGTTTCCAGCAACTCGCGCGGCTTCTTCATTAACTCGACGTCCAGGCAGAGCGACTGGAGTTCGCGGATGAGCACGTTGAACGATTCCGGGACACCCGGCTCAGCCGCCGCCTCGCCCTTGACGATCGCCTCATAAATCTTGGCTCTGCCATAGACGTCGTCCGACTTGGCCGTTAGCAGTTCCTGGAGGATGTAAGCGGCGCCGTACGCCTCCAGCGCCCACACCTCCATCTCGCCGAAGCGCTGGCCGCCAAACTGGGCCTTGCCGCCCAGCGGCTGCTGTGTGATGAGCGAATACGGACCGATGGATCGCGCGTGGATCTTGTCGTCGACCAGGTGCGAGAGTTTTAGCATGTAGATGTACCCCACGGTCACCGGCTGCTCGAACGGGAGCCCGCTCATGCCGTCGCGCAATGTGATCTTTCCCGAAGTCGGCAGGTTGGCCTCAACCAATTCCTTCTTAATGTCACGCTCGGTGGCGCCGTCGAACACCGGGGTCGCATAAACGCGATTGAGCGCGTGAGCCGCCCAGCCAAGGTGAGTTTCCAGAATCTGGCCGACGTTCATGCGGGAGGGGACGCCGAGCGGGTTCAGGATGATCTCCACCGGGGTACCGTCAGGTAGGTGGGGCATGTCCTCGTCGGGAACGATCCTCGCAATGACACCTTTGTTGCCGTGCCGGCCGGCCATTTTGTCGCCGACCGACAGCTTGCGCTTCATCGCGATGTAGACCTTGACCAGCTTGATCACGCCTGGAGGAAGCTCATCGCCTTTCTTGAGCTTGGCGGTCTTCTCCTCGGCGATCTTTTCCAGCACGGCGACCTGGCGGGAGGTCATCTCCTCGATCTGATCGATCTCGTCATTCAGCCTCGGGTCCTTGTCCTTCAGCTTCATTCGCTTCAGGTCGCGGGACCTGAGCTTTTCGATGACGTCGCGTTCGAGCGCCATTCCCTTCACCAGCAGGCGCTTGTTAGTTTTTTCGTCGTGCAGGTCGGCGAGCAGGAGTTTGCCTTCCAGCAGCCCGGCGAGCCGCTTGGCGCGCTCGTCGTTCAGAATCCGCTTCTCGTCTTCGAGGTTGCGATGCAGCCGGGCGATCTCGTCATCGAGAATCTGCTTCGAGCGGTCGTCCAGCTCCGCGCCCTTCCGCGAGAAGATCTTGCAGTCGACCACCGTGCCCTCGATGCCCGGCGGGCAGTACAGAGAGGCATCCTTTACGTCGCCGGCCTTCTCACCGAAGATGGCCCGCAAGAGCTTCTCCTCGGGCGTGAGTTGTGTTTCACCCTTGGGCGTCACCTTACCCACGAGGATGTCGCCCGGCTTCACCGTGGCGCCGATGCGAATGACGCCGCTCTCATCGAGATTCCGCAGGAAACTTTCGGCGATGTTCGGGATGTCCCGGGTGATCTCTTCGGGGCCAAGCTTGGTATCGCGCGCTTCGATCTCGAACTCCTCGATGTGAATCGAGGTGTAGTAATCCTCCTTCACCAGCTTCTCGCTGACGATGACCGCGTCCTCGAAGTTGTAGCCTCGCCAGGGCATGAAGGCGACGAGTACGTTGCGTCCGAGGGCGAGCTCGCCGTTATCGGTACACGGACCGTCGGCAAGCACATCGCCCTTCTTGACGCGCTGGCCATGACTGACGATCGGCTTCTGGCTGATACAGGTGTTCTGATTCGAGCGCTTGAATTTCGTGAGCTGATAGATGTCCGCACCGACCTCACGGGACATCTGACCCTCGTGGGCGCCGCCCTCGACGCGAACGATGATCCGCTCGGAGTCCACCGAATCCACCACGCCCGCGCGCTTGCAGATTCTCACGGCGCCCGAGTCGCGGGCGGTCACGCGCTCCATTCCAGTGCCGACGTAAGGGGCCTCGGCGCGAAGCAATGGGACCGCCTGGCGCTGCATGTTCGAGCCCATGAGCGCGCGGTTCGCGTCGTCGTTTTCGAGGAATGGGATCAGGCTGGCGGCCACCGATACGAGCTGTTTTGGGCTGACGTCCATGTACTCGACGGCGTCGCGTTCCATGAGCAGAAAGTTGCCCGCCTGCCGGGCATTGACCAGCTCGGCGGTGAGTCGCGATTCCGAATCGAGCTCGACGTTGGCCTGAGCGATCGTGTACTTGTCCTCCTCCCATGCAGAGAGGTACGTGCAGTAGGCCTCATATTCGGCCGGCTGCTTTTTGGCGCTGAGCGCACGGTTGGCGCGTTCCACGTCGTTCCGAAAGACAATGTCGCCGACGCGGTGGTTCGTGTCTCCCGGGTTGAGAATCTTGACCTCGTCGATCACCTGACTGTCCAGGACGCGGCGATACGGGCTCTCGATGAAGCCATAGTCGTTGATTCGGGCAAAACAGGACAGAGAAGAGATGAGACCGATGTTGGGGCCTTCCGGCGTCTCGATGGGGCAAATCCGGCCGTAGTGGGTCGGATGGACGTCGCGGACCTCGAATCCCGCGCGCTCGCGTGACAGACCACCCGGACCCAGGGCGGAGAGCCGCCGCTTGTGCGTGATCTCCGACAGAGGGTTGGTCTGGTCCATGAATTGCGAGAGCTGGCTGGAGCCAAAGAACTCGCGGATCGCGGCCATCACCGGTTTCGCGTTCACCAGGTCGTGCGGCATCGCGGTCGACATTTCCTGGTAGACCGACATCTTTTCCTTGATGGCGCGTTCCATCCGGACCAAACCGATGCGGAACTGGTTCTCCAGGAGTTCGCCGACCGCACGCACGCGGCGGTTGCCGAGGTGGTCGATGTCGTCCACGGAGCCGATGCCCCGGCGCAGCCGAAGGACGTAGCGAATGGTTTCGTTGAAGTCCTCGGCGGAGAGGGTGCGCTGGTCGAGGGGCGTTGCGTCTGCCTTCCCGTACAGCTTGATGTTGAACTTCATGCGCCCCACCCGCGAAAAGTCATACTTCCGCGGGTCGAAGAACATACCGGAGAAGAGCTGTTGGGCGGTATCGAGAGTCGGAGGGTCGCCGGGCCGCAGTTTCCTGTAGATCTCCAGCAGGGCGTCGTTCTGGCTCCTGACGCTGTCCTTCCTGAGTGTCATTGAGATGACGTTGCCGACTTCGTCGCGCTCCGGGAAGAACACCTCAAAGCTCGGCGTGCCGCCCTCGATCAATTTCGAAACCGAGGCGGTGGTGAGCTCCTGATTCGCCTCCATCAAAACCTCGCCCGTCGACATGTCAACCACGTCGGCGACGATGTACGCGCCTTCGAGGTCATTGGGCGCAACCTCGACATGCTCGATTTTCGCCTTCTGGAGTTCCTTGAGTACCGCGGTGGTGATCTTCTTTCCTGCAGCAACGACGGTATCGCCGCCTCGAGTGGTGACCGCGTGGGAGAGCTTCAGGCCGACCAAGCCCGGGGATACCGTCCAGAACAACCGATTTTCGCGGATGGTGATCTTGTCAACTTTGTAGAAGGTTCGCAGGATCTGCTCATCGGACTTCAGTCCTAGCGCCCGGAGGAACACGGTGCCATAAAACTTGCGCTTGCGGTCGATGCGAACATGAAGGAGGTTCTTGGCATCGTACTCGAACTCCACCCAGCTTCCGCGGTAGGGGATGATCTTGCCGAGGAAATAACCCTGCGCCGGAATCTTCTCGAAGAAGACCCCAGGGGAGCGGTGTAACTGGGAGACGATGACGCGCTCGGTTCCGTTGATGATGAAGGTGCCGTTGTCGGTCATCAGCGGGATTTCCCCGAAGAAGACCTCCTGCTCCTTGATGTCCCGGACGGTCTTCTGTCCGGTCTCGCCTTCCTTGTCGTAAACCGTGAGGCGAATGGTTACTTTCAGCGGTGCGGCGTAGGCCATGCCGCGTTCCTCGCACTCGGGGACTTCGTACTTCAGTTGCAGCCCCACAGGGTCGCCGCAACGGTTACAGAACGTGACGATGTTCTTGTTGAACGTGCCGCACTTGGGGCAAAGCACGTCGCCCGCGTGGAAGGGGTCCGTTCGAATATATGCGCCGCAACCGGGATTCCGGCAGGTGGTGCGGAGGTGGTTGAGGCCCTTCAGATTTCCGCACTTGCACTCCCAATTGCCGATCGAGTAGTCCACGAACTCGAGCTGGCTCAGCCCGCGAAAGTCGGTGATCGGAAAGACGGAGTTGAATACGCTCTGCAATCCGACGTCTTCCCGCTCGTCCGGGAGCAGGTCCATCTGCAGAAACCGCTCATAGGACTTCTTCTGGACCTCGATGAGGTTCGGAATTGGGATCGAGGTCTTGATGTTCGAAAAATCAATTCGTTCGCGGTTGGCGCTACTAGCAGGATTCTGCATTTTGCACTCCTAAAAGCCAGACGGCAATGACCCGAAGGTCCAAGTTCAAGCACTAGCGGCCGCGGGCGGGCTAGAACGCGGGGATGACGGGCTGCCCACCCGATCTATATAGCCCATAAGAACGCCGCGCTGCGCGCGCGGCGGGGCAAACTGGAACTCTTGTGATATGTGAGACGAGCGGTAATACGGACCGGAGTGAAGGCGCACGTACACCTCGTGCGACGAGGGTACGGACGCACCCAGCCCAGCTCCAGACAAACTACTGCCGCTTACGCAGCAAGAGTGATTCACAGGCGATAGTCCGGGCTCGACTCCGGTTGAGACATCTAACAGTCTAGCAGACGTCGCCAGTGCGGTCAAATGCCCCACCAAGGCCCGCTGCCAAGTACCTGGAGTGGAACGACTTGTCCACCGGGTCCTTGCGCGGGCCGCGGATTGCCGGTTAGGAGCCCTACTTCACCTCGACCGTGGCGCCGGCCTCGACGAACTTCTTCTTGATCGTCTCGGCTTCTTCCTTTGAAATGCCTTCCTTGACGGGCTTAGGAGCGCCGTCCACGAGGTCCTTGGCCTCCTTCAGGCCGAGGCTGGTGACTTCGCGAACAGCCTTGATGACGTTGATCTTGTTCGCGCCGGCCGCCGTTAAAACCACCGTGAACTCGGTCTTCTCCTCCGCCGCGGGCGCAGCCGCCCCGCCACCC
>DATIFQ010000095.1:0-36478 GCA_035455185.1 Bryobacteraceae bacterium
ACGTGGACCACCCGGACTAGACCGCCTAGCCCGAAATACGGCAGGTCGCCTATTGACACGGCCCGCCGGTCGAGTACAATCTGAAGGTCGCCTTTCTTTACCCGACGGAAGTGCCATCTCATGTTGAGAACTGCTAAACGAAACCGGCCCGCCACCGTAGGTCCTCCGGGAACCTACGCGTCCAGTGAAGTCTCGCGCCTCGCTCGTGTCAGCCTGCGGCAGCTTCAGTGGTGGGACGAGAAACACGTCGTCTCTCCCCGCCATCAAGGGCACAAGCGAATGTACACCCCGGAAGAAGTTCTGGAAATCACGGTCATCGCCGAATTGCGTCGCAAGGGCTTCTCCCTGCAGAAGCTCCGGCGCGTCCTGAAGTACCTTCAGCGGGACATGGGCCGCCGGTTGAGCGACGTCCTGCACAACGACTCCGATCTGCATCTTCTGACCGACGGGAAGGCGATCTTCCTGGAGGACCGGCGGGACCGCGTGATCGATGTCCTGAAGAACGCCCGCCAGCCGATGTTCCTTGTCTGCGTGAGCGATCACGCCCGGCGTCTCGGCTCCGCTCCGAAGAAGACCGTTCGCTCGGAAACGATTGCGGCGGGCCGAAAATCCCGCGCAGTCTGAGCCCGTGCCGGGCGCTGGCCAGAGGCCGCGCCTGCTGGGATATAATTGAAGTGCTGGGAGTATCTCAATGACGTCGCGCCGCCGACACCTATTTTTTGTGCCTCTGATTGTTGTGCTATCCACCCTTCTGGGTGGTGTATTCGGTCCCGGTCTGACGGGCGTTTCGGCGGCGAGCCCGCAGGAACAGGATGAAATCCAGGCGAGCGTTCGTTCGTTCTCGCGTCTCTATGCGGTAGTTGAGCAGAACTTCGCTGAGCCGCTCGATCCGGACAAGGCCGTTTACAATGGCGCCATCCCGGGAATGCTGCGGACCCTCGACCCACACTCGAGTTTCTTCGACCCTCGCTATTTTCAGCTCCTGCGCGAGGAACAGAAGGGTCACTACTACGGCGTGGGAATGAAGGTCGGGCCCCGGAACAACAAGACCATCGTGATCGAGGTCTTCGCTGGCGCGCCCGCCTACAAGTCCGGCCTGCGCCCCGGAGACGTGATCATAGAAGTGAACGGGAAATCGACCGAGGGACTGAACACCACTGAGGTTGCCGACCTCCTAAAGGGTCCGCGTGGCACGGCCGCCGTCGTGCGGATCATGCGGGCTGGAAACGAGCAGCCGTTGGTGTTCAACATCATCCGTGACGAAATCTCCCGCAAGAGCGTGCCGGATGCGTACTGGGTTCGTCCAGGTATCGCCTACATGCATATTCAGCAGTTCAACGAGACGACCAGCCGCGAGGTGGACGAAAATCTCCGGACACTCGGCGAAGAGAGTGTCAAGGGTCTGATTCTGGATCTCAGGGGCAATCCCGGGGGGCTGTTAAACGAAGGCGTGGCGGTAGCTGACCGTTTCCTGCGGAAGGGGCAGACGATTGTGTCTCACCGTGGGAGGGCATCGGCCGAGAAGCCGTACGTTGCTAGGCATGGCAACGGCGGGCGTGACTACCCGATTGTCGTCCTTGTAAACCGTCAATCCGCCTCCGCCGCTGAGATCGTTGCCGGCGCATTGCAGGACCACGACCGCGGCTGGGTTTTGGGAGACAACACGTTTGGCAAGGGACTCGTGCAAACCGTCTACCCTCTATCCGAGAACACGGGCCTCGCTTTGACAACCGCCAAGTACTACACGCCGAGCGGCCGGTTGATCCAGCGGGACTACTCCAGCAGATCGTTCTTCGACTACTACTACCGGAAAAACACCGATACGAAGAACCCCCTGGACGCGAAAATGACCGACAGCGGACGGACGGTGTACGGAGGCGGAGGCATCGCACCAGACGAGAAGTTCGTTCCGCCCAGGCTCAACCGCTTCCAGATGGAACTGTACAAAGACTACGCGTTCTTCAATTTCACGTCCAAGTACCTCGGCACACGGGACATAAAGGTGACGACGGATTGGGAACCCGGGCAGTCAGTCATGGCCGAGTTCCGGCAGTTTCTGATCGACGAGAGCGTTTCGTTCAACGACGTCGAATTCGCCCAGAACGAAGCGTGGGTGAAGTCCCAACTGAAGCGCGAGATGTACGCTTCGGCCCTCAGCATCGACGCGGCGAATCGCATCGCGATCGAGTCGGATCCGGCAGTGGAGAAGGCAGTCCAATCGCTGCCGAAGGCGCGCGCCCTGCTTGAAACCGCCAAGAAGCTGATCGCCCAGCGTAGCGCGAAATAGCGTCCGTGACACGCTTGGATCCGCTCTCCGCTTTCACCGGCGGAGCGTGGTCTCTTCTTTCGTGATGACCAGCTACATTCCCGAACCCCAGGTCACCGTTCTCGATACGGGTGGCCAGTACTGTCATCTCATAGCCCGGAAAGTGCGCGAGTTGGGCGTGTACGCCGAGGTTCGCGCCAGCGAGACGCCGGCGAACACGCTGAGGCGGCGCAAGGCGATCATCATCTCCGGCGGTCCGAACAGCGTCTATGAGGCAGGCAGCCCGACCGTGGACGCCGCTATCTTCTCGCTCGGCACGCCAGTGCTTGGCATCTGTTACGGGCAGCAATTGATGGCTCACCTGCTGGGCGGGCAGGTGCGGAAGGGCGACAAGGGAGAGTATGGGCTGGCGCTTCTCGAGATGGGCGCTCGGGAAGGGCTGTTTCAGGGTCTCTCCGGAAGCCAGCAGATCTGGATGAGTCATCGCGACACGGTGGCGGAAGTTCCACCGGGCTTCCGCGTCACCGGCCATACCGGAACCTGCGCCGTCGCATCGATGTCCGACGGTTCCCGGCGGCTTTACGGCGTTCAGTTTCATCCGGAAGTGGTTCATACGTCGCGCGGCACGGAGATCCTCTCCAACTTTCTCTTCCGGATCAGCGAGTGCGAACGCGACTGGAATCCGAAACACCGGCTGCCGCTGATCGAAGATCGGATCCGGGAAGTTGTCGGCAACCGAAACGTATTCTTCTTCGTCAGCGGCGGAGTGGACTCGACAGTCGCCTTCACGCTCTGCGTCCGCGCTCTCGGGCATGAGAGGGCTCGCGGAATCTACGTGGACACCGGCCTGATGCGCGAAGGTGAGACCGAATTCGTCCGGTCGGTTTTCGAGAAACTGGACTCCGGCGCGTTCGAGGTGTGCACCGCCCAGGAGCAGTTTCTGAGCGCGCTACAAGGTGTCCATGACCCTGAACAAAAGCGCCAGATTATCGGCGAAGAATTCGTCAGGATCCAGGACCGGATCATCGACGCGCATCATTTCCTGGACGAACACTGGATCCTGGGACAGGGCACGATCTATCCCGACACCATTGAGTCCGGCGGGACGGAGAAGGCTGCCGTCATCAAGACGCACCATAACCGCGTCCCCGGAATCCGCCGCCTGTTGGAAGCGAACCGCATTGTCGAGCCGCTCAGCTTCTTTTACAAGGACGAGGTCCGTGAAGTGGGCCGGGAGTTGGGACTCCCCGAGGAGATGCTCGACCGTCATCCGTTTCCCGGTCCCGGACTAGCCATCCGCTGTCTCTGTTCCGAGACGGAAGCGCCAGTGCGCGAAGTCGAGGACGGCTGGATCGTCCCGGTTCGCTCCGTTGGCGTTCAGGGCGACTCGCGGAGCTACGCGCCGGTGTTGGCGCTCCATCGCTCCCCCTCTTCGAGGGAAGATCTTCACACGATCGCGACGGAGATGATCAACCGTCTGCCCGGGGTCAACCGGATTGTCGCCTACGTCGCGGGACACAGCTCGTTGGCCCGCTTGCGAGTCGCCGCGAGCTGGTTGTCGCCCGAGCGACTGGCCCGTCTGCGCCGTGTGGATGAGATCGTCCGGCGTCTCTCCCACGACAGCGGGTTCGACAGGACGGTGTGGCAGTTCCCCGTAATCCTGATTCCAGCCGGCGCCGACGGCCGTCCCGACTCAATCGTCCTGCGGCCGGTGCACTCGGTCGACGGGATGACGGCACGATCGGTCGCGATGGATCCCGTGCTGTTGGAGAAGATCGCCACGCGCCTCCTCGATGTCGCCGGGGTCTGTGCTGTCTTTTTCGACCTCACGCATAAGCCCCCTGCCACCATCGAATGGGAATAGCGGCCCGCCCGGGCCCATTGCCGCGCTGTCTCGACTATAATGCGGACCGGAGGTCGAAATGACCGAGCCACAGGTGTCGCTCGAGGGCATGGGCGAACTCAAGCGCCTTGCCGGGGTCTTCTGGGAGCCCAAGCCCGTATTTGAAGAGTTAGCCGCCCGCCCGCGCTGGTGGGTGCCCCTGATCTTCCTCACCGTGCTGGCTCTCGTCTACATCGGGACGTTCTCCCGCGTGATCGGCTGGGACACGTTCATTCGCCAGCAGTTCGAAACAAACCCCAGACTTCAGAGCCTCTCTTCCGACCAGCGCGCGCAGGCGATGGAGATGCAGATGAAGATCGGCTCCAGGTTCGCCTACGTCGGCGGCGCGCTCGGCATGACGGTCTCGAGTCTCGTAATCGCCGGAATCCTGTTCGGTGCGTTCAACCTTCTTGGTGGCGCCAGCCTGAAGTTCAAACAGGCGTTCAGTATTACGTGTTACTCGTTACTGCCTACAGCGCTATCGTCCATCCTCGCCTTGATCGTCATGCTCTTCAAGAATCCCGAGGATTTCGACCTTCAAAACCCGCTTGTGCTGAATGTTGGCGCTTTCCTCGATCCGGCGGCGACCCCAAAGGCTCTGCACAGCCTGGCGACTTCGCTCGATCTGTTCAGCATCTGGGTGATTCTTCTGCTGGCGCTCGGCTTCAGCGTCGCGGCCCGGCGCATCTCATACGCCAAGTCACTGATCCTCGTCCTGGTGCCCTGGGCGCTCTACGTCGCAGGTAAGAGCGGCTGGGCGGCTATGTTCGGATAGATTCGTCGGGAATCCGGTCAGATCCGGTGGAACCCGCGTAGAATATCGCGGGTGGAGTAACGTAGCGCGATCGGACGTCCGTGCGGGCAACTCATCGGGCACTCCGTGGCTGCCAGAGCTGACAGCAGCCATTCCATTTTGCTCTGATCCAGCCGCATGTTCATCTTGATTGCCGCCCGGCATGCGATCGAGGCGGCCATTGCCCGCCTCAGGTCATCCATCGAAACACCCCGGAGTTCCTTCTCTGCCGTCTCGAGGATCTCGAACACGACTCTCTCCACGTCCGCTTGGGCCACGCCCGCGGGCGACGCCTTGACGGCGATCGTGCGATGGCCGAAAGGCTCCGTCTCGAAGCCGACGTGATGAAGTTCGTCCGCGATGCGTGCGTACTCGATCTGTTGTGCCGGCGTGAGTTGCAGTATGAGCGGCAGAAGCAGCCGCTGCATCTCGACGCGCCCGGAGGCGCTTTGCCTCAGCACCTTCTCGAACAGAATCCGCTCATGAGCGACGTGCTGGTCGATGATCCAGAGCCCGTCACGGCCCGCCGCGATGATGAAGCTGTCATGGATCTGCCCAAGGGGCCGCAGATCAGCTAGCACAGCGAGGCTTCCGGATGAGTCCGCCATGGCCTCTGCTGGGAATCCTCCGTGGGTGTCGGGAATGCGCACCCGCATCGGGGATACATCGGGCTCGGGTACGCCGGGCTCCCTCACGGGAAACGGGGCTCCGCCGAAGTCGAAGCGAGCCTCTGGAGGCTGCGGAGCCCGCAGTGTGACATCCGGCAGAAACTCCGGCGCTTCGGGCACGGCGCCCGACACGACCTGCGACGGAGGCTCGCTCCAAACCTGGTTCTCGATACGCTGCGTGAACTCCGAATACGGCAGCCCTGCCGCGGCCTGCCCTCCCGGAAGATCCGGCGAATGCTGGGGCAGCGGAAGGGAGGAGATCGGCCGGGACTCCATCAGAGTCTCGCGGATCGAATCCCGCACGAAGTCGTGTACAAACGAGCCGTGGCGAAATCGCACTTCCGTCTTTGAAGGGTGCACGTTCACGTCGACCTCCTCGAAGTCGCACTCAAGGAATAGCAATGCGAACGGATAGCAAGCCGGAGGTATCAGGTTGTGATAGGCCGAGGAGATGGAGTGCATCAAGAGGCGGTCGCGGATCAACCTGCCGTTCACGAACAGGAAGATCGAGTTGCGATTCAGCTTTTGAACCTGCGGACGCGAGACGAAGCCGCTCAGACGGAACGTGCGTCCGGGCGGTTCCTCCGTTTCGTCTGCCGGAGCGCCCGGCGGCACAAATGGAGCCGGAATCGCCAGGTGGCGCTCGCGAATGCTGAGATCTACCAGTTCGTCCAGTGTCTGGCTGCCGAACACCTGGTAGACCCGCTCTTTCAAGGTGGGAACGGGAGTGACGTAGAGCAGGTCGTCACCGCCGCTTCGCAGCAGGAAGGTCTTGCCGGGATGAGCCAGCGAATAGTGCGTAACCAGGGACGCAATGTGCGCCAGTTCGGTCTGCTCCGACCGGAGGAACTTCTTGCGCGCGGGCACGTTGTAGAAGAGATCCCGCGCGGTAATGGCCGTCCCGCCGGCAAGAGCCGCTTCTTCGACGCGGAGCATCTTTCCGCCGGCAATCTCGATCCGCGTACCGGTGGTTTCCTCGGCCGAGCGCGTCTCCAGTACTAGGCGCGAGACCGAAGCGATCGACGGCAGGGCTTCGCCGCGGAACCCGAGCGTGGCGATCGAAAGCAGATCCTTCACGTCGCTCAGCTTGCTGGTGGCGTGGCGCTCGAAGGCAAGCATCGCGTCGTCGCGCAGCATGCCGGAGCCGTCATCGGAAACGCGGATGAGCCGGCGGCCGCCGCTGTCTACCTCGATCCTGACTTCGGTGGAGCCAGCATCGAGCGAGTTTTCGAGGAGTTCCTTAACGACGGATGCGGGACGCTCGACCACTTCGCCGGCGGCGATCTTGTTGGCGACTTGGTCGGAGAGAACCCGGATCCGTCCCATGCAGGTTGTGTGGCGCGAAAGGCAGTATCCCCGTGCTTTACAGCCCGTCTGCCGCTGCCAGCCTGCCTATTGTATCCTGACCCCGCGCTCCTCCAGCAGGGAACCGTTGACGCGGAGGAGGTTGAGCAGGTTTCGCCGGTAGTTGATCGACTCCGTAAGGAGACGGGACTCGGCGACCGTAAGCCGGTTCTGCGCGTCGAGCACGAAGAACAGCACGGTGGTGCCCAGATCGTACTTTTTCTGCTCGGCCTCGTAGTTCTTCTGGGCCAGGTCGCGCGCCACAACCGCCAGCCGCACGGCGTCTTTACTCGATTCCACTTGACTGATTGCGTTGAGAACTTCAAGCCGGATGCTCTGCTCCGCGGTGCGGGCGCGCAACGAGTTCAGCCTCTTCTGAACAACCGCATCGGCAAAATCGGCGGCGGCCGCGCGGTCACGCAAGGGAAGGCGAAGAGTCAGTCCAAACGCATACGTCGGGAAGTTAAAGCCAAATAACTGGTCCAGCGCGTCTCCAAATCCGCCGGGGATCATCGTGGCCGCGGTCGTGGTGTCTCCCAGGCTGATCGGCCGCTGAAAGAAATTTCCTCCGCGGCCGGCGCTGGCGTAGCTCCCGGTGAGTGACAGGTCCGGACGCAGGTTGTTTGTCGCCGAGCGGATGCTGAGGTCGTCTGTTTCGAGGTTTTGGAGCACGCTCCGCAGATCCGGACGCATCTGGAGCGCCTTCTCCACAATCGCTTCCCGGTCGAACGAGACCGTATCCGCCGGCGGCAATACGGTTTCAGTGAGTTCAAGAGGCACATTCCTGACGTGGGGGTCCAGGTCTGCACCGATCTGTTTGCGAAGCGCGTCTTCGGTCTGCGCAAGGCGGAAACGCGCTTGTGACACCTGAATCTCCGCGGCGGCATAATCGGCCTGCGGCTGGAAAATGTCCAGCGGCGGCAAGGCGCCCAAACGCAGTTCATCCTGCGCTCGCTTTAGGGCGACGCCACGCAACGCCAGCGCCTGCTCCTGGACCTTCAGGTTCTCCCTGGCCTCCACCACGTCCCAGTACGCGCTCTCGGCCGTGGTTAACAGACGGAGCAACTGATCCCTCATCCCGTACTCGCTTGCTCGCAGCCGGCTTCTGGCAATAAGAACCGGCAGCCGGGTTATGTACGTTCCCCGGTTTCGAAGCAGTGGTTGCGCAAACCCGAAGGTGAGACGCGTGGTAAGCGAGGGATTGAACGTCGCGAAGCTGCTATTCGTTGAAAGTTTGCTGGCATTGAAGCCGACGTTGTACGTCGTGCCGCTTTCCAGCGTCTGTTGGTAGTTGAAGTTGGCGGGCTGGCTCAACTGGCTCACCGTCGCCGCACCGGCGAGCACGTCGCTGGCCGGACTGTTCGCCCGAGTGGCGTTGAACGAGGCCTGGAGTGTCGGGTCGAATCGGCCAAAAGCCCTGGTGATGGCGTTCCTTTGCACTTCAACGGTCACTTTCTGTATCGCGACATCGGTATTGTTTGCCAGAACCAACTCGAGATATGCACGCAGCGAGAGTTCGAGCTTATCGCCGACCGCGAAATCTTCGAGCCGTGTGGGAGGCTGCAATTCGACTCGTGGGATCGGCGTGGAGAAGGTTTGTCGGAAATAAGCCGGCGAGGGGAACTGAGGCACTTCCTGAGAGTACAAGTAACCTGCGCACAGCAGCCCTGCCAGGAACGTAAGAATTCGCATGATGATCTTGCTTACTCGTAACGGATCGCTTCGATAGGATCCAGTTTTGCGGCCTGCACGGCCGGATAAATACCGAACAACAGCCCGATAAACACCGATACTCCGAACGCGACGGCGACCGAGCCGGCGGTCACGACCGTCGACCAGCCCGCCGCGGCGGCGATGACCCGCGAAAGCGAGAATCCAAACGCAATGCCGATCAACCCGCCGACAATCGAAATCATGACTGCCTCGGTGAGAAACTGCCGCACGATGTCGGCTTGGCGCGCGCCGATCGCCCGGCGAATGCCGATCTCCCGTGTACGCTCGAGAACAGTGGCGAGCATGATATTCATGATGCCGATGCCACCCACCAATAGAGAGATGCCGGCGATACAGATCATGACTACTTCGAAAATGAATTGCGTCCGCCGCCGTTCCTCCAGCAGGCCGGCCGGCACGACCACGGTGAAATCGCCCGCATCCTTGTGGGTGGCGGACAAAATGGCGCTGATGACACTCGCGACCTCGATCGAGTCCGTTTGCGGAGTGACACGAACGTAAATCCCGTCAATCTCGTCCTTCAAGTAACTGTTGCCATCCTCGAAGCGCCGCATCACGGTATTCAACGGCGCAATTGCAAGGTTATTGCGGTTTACGACTTCCAAACCCTCGACTTCGGTATCGGCGGTCGCTTGGTGTGCCAGAACGCCAATCACCTGCAACCAGACTTCGTTGATCTTGACGTACTTGCCTACCGCCTTGTCGTAGCCGAGAAGGTTGACCTTGGCCGACTCTCCCAGGACGCATACCGGTGCGGAGCGAAGATCGTCTTCTGCGGTGAAAAACCGTCCTTCGATCACCTTCAGACTGTTAATCTCTAGGAAATTCGGCAACACGCCGATCAGCACCGGCGGCTCGTTTACCGTCTTGGGCAGGACCTTCCCGGGCTTGAAACGCTTGCGTGGGGTCGCCGCCTCGATTCCCTGCACATTCTGCGAGATGGCGCGAAAGTCGCGGAACGTAAGTCCGGCCGAGGTTGCGCGGCGCGTCTGCAACTCGTTGCGATCGACAGCTTCCTTGGCTTCGATGATAATGTTGTTCACGCCGAGCAGATCGATGAAGCTGATCATCTCCTTCTGCGCGCCGGCCGTAATGGAGAGCATCGCTACCACCGCGCCCACGCCGAAGATCATTCCCAACATCGTCAGCAGGCTGCGCAGCTTGTGCACCAGGAGGCTTGAAAGCCCCATGTATATTTCCGGGAGGTAATTGCCCAGACCGCTCATCTCGTCTCAACCCTTTTGCTCGACATCCGGATCAACTCTTTCCCGCCCCGGTCGCACCGCCGGTCTGTCCCGGTCTGCTCTCAGGCTGCCCGGACTTCTTATCACCCTTCTTGGCGTTAGGATCAGCCAGCGCAACGTGCTCGCCCGGCTTGAGTCCCGAGGAAACCACCATCGTGGCTTCGCTGCGGCGAAGCAGCGTCACGGACCGCTCTTCGAACCGGCGGCCGGACTGAACGTAGACGATCGGTTTTCCGTCCTTCTCGAAGACCGCCTGTGCCGGAATGTAGATCGCGTTCGGAATCTTCTCGATCGTGATCTCGACATCGGCGAGCAGGCCGGGACGTAAGAGCACCTCGAGCTGGCTGTCCTCTTCCGGCGGCGGCGGAAGTTGCGCATCGGCGAGTTCTTTCTCCGTGAAGCCGGAAGGCGGTCCGCCGACGAACGGCATTCCGGGGCCAATTCCTGAGGACGAGGGGCCGCCGGCCGTCTGCGCCCCGGCCTGTCCAAGGCCCTCGCGTCGCTGTCCGGATGCGCCTGGCATCGATTGGCGCACCTTCGCGAAGATCTTCTGCCGTTCTTCCTGGCTGAGATCCTCCATCTTCCGGTCACCGAGTTCCTTCTGGAGAGCCTCCCGCATCTTCTGGCGGTCGGCGTCGGACATCTGACTGCGGCGTCCTTGGCCTTCACCTCGACTGCGGCGCTCCCCGGTGGCTCCCTGGCCTTCACCTCCAGGGCCGCCGGAGGGACCACCCGAACCTATCCCTGCCAGCAACATGCCAGGCTCCCCGCCGCTCTCCTGTCCCGGGCCGCCCGATCCACGTCTGCCGCCGGGGGACCCGCCCGGAAATCCACCCATGGCAAACGCCGGGCGCGATGCCGCCGGCGGCTTGTTCCGGTTCCTTTCCGCCGTAGCCAATACACGCTGGATCTGCTCGGGCGTCGCGCCCACCGTCGTGAGTAACTGCTTCATGTCGACGGAGAAGAGCACGTCGAACTTCTTGGAGGGATCGCCCGACCAAATGTTGGCGCTTGCGGTCCCACTCATGCTCTTGATCTGTCCCCGAAGACGAGTGCCGGCGAGGGCGTCGGGTTGCATGGAAACCGCTTGGCCTTCCCGAAGGTTGGCCCTGTCGATCTCTCCGATTTTAGCGATGACTTCCATTTCGGAAAGATCGAGTACGTCCGCCACTGGCATGCCGGGCTGGACTTGGTCGCCTTCGCGGATGTCCGGCACCTGCATGCCGAACATCCGCCCGCCGCCGAACCGGTTCTGGTGAATGAACACCAACCCGCTAATCGGAGAGAGAAGACGCGTCTGGCTGAGTCGCGACTTCTCACGAGTCAGCTCGATGACTGCCTTGTTGCGCTGCTCACGCAACACGGCAATTTCGGCCTTCGCCTGCTCCAGCCGCGACTTGATGTCGCTCTCGAGCTGCTTGAGTCTGCGCTGCGCTTCTTCCAGATTGAGCTCATTCTTGCGGGCATCGATTTTCGAGAGAAGTTCGTTGCGGCTCTTCTCTAGCTCGGCCCGGCGCACCGAGTACCGCGCCCGAAGTAACTCAACCTGATCCTGGTTGCTGCGGATCGCCAGCTCTGCCTCCGCCTTCTTGATCTGTTCATCGACTTGCTCCAGCTCAAGTTGCTTCTCCTCAAGCCGGGCGCGGACTTCGGAATCGTCGAACTCGACGATCAGGTCCTTTTCCCGCGCCATCGCGCCGAGCGGAGCCAGCCGGGTGACCTGTACTGTGCCGAAAAGGTTGGGCGCGGTGAGTGTCACCGAACGCACGGCACGCAGCTCGCCGCGCGAAAACGCGCGGATCATCACGTCTCCCTGCCGTACCCTCGCTGTGGGAATCTGTTGTTGCCGCTGCGGCAACTGCCGAACGAAGTGGTACCCGCCCCATGCAGCCGCCAGCACAGCAATCAGGATCAACGACCGGAACATCAGCTTTTTCATTACGTTCTGTCGCCCGCTACCCTCAGCGTTTTTTCGCTTTCTTCGCCGCCTCCGCCGGGTCCTCGAGTGCGACCATCTCGCCCTCTTTCAACCCTGCGAGCACCACGATGTCGTTGTCGTTTCGCTTGCCGACCTGGATCACCCGGACCGGGAACCTCTGCCCGCGCTGCACATAGACCGACGGCTTGCCGTCATGCACAAAACTGGCGCGGGCCGGGATCAGCAACACGTTCGGTTCGCTCTCGATGATGATGTCTACCGAAGCGCTCATGCCGGGACGCAGCCGTGGGTCCAGGTTTTTGAGCGTCGCGAACGTCGGAAAGACCTTGTCGGCATTCATGAAGCCCTTCCAGACGAGCGAAGCGATGGGGCTGATCCAGTCGATCTCGGCGGTGAACTCCTTGTCCGGGATGGCATCAACCCTGATTTTTACCAACTGCCCCAGCCGGATCTTGCCGCGATCGACCTCATCGAGTTTCAATTCGGCGCGCATCTCGGAAAGGTCGGGAATCTCGGCAATGGCCGCCCCGGTCCAGGCGCGGTCGCCCTCCTTGAATGGTGGCGGCATCTGGCCGAACGTGCCCCCGGAGCGGAAGTTCGGAAGAATGTTAATAATGCCGTCGTTCGGGGCTAGAATGACCATCTTTTGGAGGTAGCCCTTCGCTCGCGTCATGTCCCGGATGGTCTTGTCTTTCGTCTCGCCCAGACGCGCCAAATCGGCCTCTTGAGACACTTTGTGGGAGTTGATTGTCGTTTTGACCTGCCCGAGTTCTCCGCCCGCGATCCCGACGTTAATGCGGTTCTTCGCCCCTTCGATCTCTGAGAGGATTTCCGCCTTGCTCGCCTCCAGCTTCGCCCGTTCCAGGTTGTACTCGGACTGCATGAGATTCATGCCGTCCATCTCGTTGGTCATCCGGTGCTGCGCCTGCGTCTGAACAATCTGGCTGTCCACCGTGCGCACGGTTGTCGCGCGCTCCAGGTAGTACTGTTCCTGAGTGGCCGTGTCGAATTCGACGACGACGTCGCCCTTCTTGACCGGTTTACCCGACTCGGCGAGTTTCACGATCTGGGGGTTGGGTACCTGAGGCGCCGTCAGCGTGAGTGATCTGGTGCTCTTCACTTCGCCCCGCGTCCGCACAGCGAGTACAAACTCGCCGCGCCGCACCTTGGCGACCGGCACCTCCACGACCTCCGGGGACGTGTACTTGTACGCAGCGTAGCCTGCTCCGCCGAACCCCACCAGGGACAAGGTCCACAGGATGATCTTTTTCTTGCGTGACGCCGGCGGGCGCCCGATTCTCTGCTTTGGCTTTAGGTCTTTGGACATTCGCCGAATACCGAGATCTCTATACCTTCTTTGGCGTCGATGGAGGCCGCTCTAACGCAACCACCTCGCCTGCGCGGAGTCCGTCGCGCACTGCCACCGTGGTGTGGCTTGCCCGACCAAGCTCCACCTCGCGCCGCTGCCACCCGGACTTGGTCTGCACAAACACGTAAGGCTTCTCTCCGCCGCCTGTCTGAAAAACCGACTCGCGCGGCGCAATGATGGCATCCGCCTCCGAATTGACCACGACATCAACACTTACCGACAGATCGGGGATGACTCTCGGATCCATGCGTTCGAGCCGCAGGGTCACCGGTATCTCTTTAACGAAGTCCGCCCGAAACCCGCTGGCTCTTGTGATGGCGCCGATTGAGTACACGCGCGCCGGGAGTTCGAGGTCGGGGTATGCGTCGAACCGTACCCGTGCGTGAGCTCCGATCCGGAGCATTTCCGCATCCACCTGGTTCACGCTGGCGCTGACCACCATTGAGTCCGGATCGACGATTCGCATGAATGGCTGGCCGGGATGGACTTGGTCGCCCAGCTGGATTTGACCCATTTCGCCGCCGCGCCAGGTTGTTTGCATCACTACCAGACCGTCAATGGGCGCCTTCATTAGCATGCGGTCGACGTCTCGTTCGACCCGCTGGGTTTCTACCTTAGCCTCCGCCAGGCTAAGCTCTGCCACCCGCAACTGGGCCCGCAGGGACGCCTCCAGGTACTTCGCTTCCTTCAAAATCTGCTCGTAACTGGCTTCGGCCTCCTCCGCAGCAAGCCTCAGGGTTTCCGTTTGGATGGTCGAGCGGACCGGTATCGTCTTGAGATCCAGACGGGCTTTGTCGAGTTCCGACTTGGCCACACGAATCGAATGTTCGTGAGCCTTCCGCGCGACTTCGAGTTCGGCTTGGAACCGCTTCATGCTAGCCTCGGCTTGCCGAACACCTGCCTCGAAATCGTCGAGCCGGTTCTCCATGTCCTGGCGATCGAAACCAGCCACGACGTCACCCTTCTTCACTCGGGCTCCACTGGCGGCCAGTTGCTCCAGAATCAGCCCTCTGCCGAATCCGCCGCCACCCCCGCCGCCGCCGCCACCACCGACAACGGCGTTGCTCGTGGACCCAAGCCCCGAAGATCCGAGAGCGCTGGAGCTGCTGCTCGACGAAGTCGAACGCGACGAACTGCTGCTCGAAGAGGAGGTCTGGCTGCCGAATCGGGTTGTCGCCGCGCGAAAGGCCGAAGCAGTGGATCTCCCCGCTCCGGTTCCCCCGCTGGCCTGAGACATTGCACTCCCACTCGACCCGGTGCCCCCGGCCGAAGCCGTGGACGTAGACGACGAATCGGATTCGCCGCCCGCGGAGGCAAGCGACCCGGATGCGGATGATGAAGAGGAACTATTGACGCTGCGCGTCGCCGCCGTGCTCACTGACGGGATGCGGACGTCAGAGTTTCCCCCATGCCCTCCGCGCGTCCGGGGCGCATTGAGCGCGGCGTAGTTCAGCGCCGTGGTTGTCCCTGTCAACCGCACCGTTTGTTCGAGAGTGCCTGTCGCGACTCGCGCCGTGCGCACCATCTGGGCGACGGCTGGCCTGCTTGCCTGCCTGGACCAGCGCGCTCCAAGGAATAGAAGAAGCGCCGCAAGGCTGGCTAACACTAAGAAATAAGGCCACTTCCGCCGCGGAGGTTTCGCTTGCCGGCGGTTTTCCCGCGCCGGCGCGCCAGGCGTGGTTGTCAGAACCGGGTTTTCGCTGGCTTGGGGCTGCATCGAAGGCCTACACCATTCCTATTGTGCCCAATTCGACTGGACCAAATGAAAAGACGCTGCTGTCGGCCCTGAGGTTATGGGTCTGTTGCGGAAAGTGAAGCAAAGGAAAGCTCGAACTGCTCGCGGGCCGCAGCCGTCCCCGGACAGGCCGAGGCACAGGAGTCCGGCGAACCTCTTGTTAACCGCTCATCGCCGCTAGAAACTCGGCGTTGCTCCGCGTCTTTCCAAGCTTGTCGAGCAGCAATTCCATGCACTCCACCGGCGACAGCGGGCTCAACACCTTGCGCAACACCCACACACGGTTCAATTCTTCCTTCGGCTGAAGAAGCTCTTCCTTCCTCGTACCGCTCTTGTTGATGTCGATCGCCGGGAAGATACGCTTGTCGACCAGTTTTCGGTCGAGGTGGATCTCCATGTTGCCGGTGCCCTTGAACTCTTCGAAGATTACGTCGTCCATGCGGCTGCCGGTGTCGATCAGCGACGTGGCGATAATGGTCAGCGATCCACCTTCTTCGATGTTCCGTGCCGCGCCGAAGAACCGCTTCGGCCGCTGCAATGCGTTGGAGTCCACGCCGCCGGAGAGCACCTTGCCGGAGGGCGGCACGACGGTGTTGTAGGCGCGCGCAAGGCGGGTAATGGAGTCGAGCAGAATTACCACGTCCCGCTTGTGCTCGACCAGCCGCTTGGCTTTTTCAATCACCATCTCGGCCACCTGCACGTGCCGCGTGGCCGGCTCATCGAATGTCGAGCTGATCACCTCGCCCTTCACCGAGCGCTGCATGTCCGTCACTTCCTCGGGCCGTTCGTCGATCAGCAGCACGATCAGGGCGACCTCGGGATGGTTGACGGCCACGGAATTCGCGATGCTCTGGAGCAGCATCGTTTTGCCCGTGCGCGGCGGGGACACGATCAAACCGCGCTGTCCTTTGCCGACCGGCGTGAGAAGGTCCATCACGCGCCCGGAGAAATTGTCCTTCACCGTCTCCATCCGCAGCCGCTCGTTCGGATAGAGCGGAGTCAGGTTGTCAAAAAAGATCTTGTTGCGCGCCTCTTCGGGCGGTTCGAAGTTGATCGCGTCAACTTTGATGAGGGCGAAGTAGCGCTCCCCTTCCTTGGGCGGCCGGATCTGCCCCGAGATCGTGTCGCCGGTGCGCAAGTCGAAACGCCGGATCTGGGACGGCGAGACGTACACATCGTCCGGACCGGGCAGGTAGTTGTACTCGGGCGCCCGGAGGAAGCCGAAGCCATCGGGCAGGCACTCAAGCACGCCCTCCGAGAAGATGAGCCCGCTCTTCTCGGCCTGAGCTTGAAGAATCTTGAAGATCAGTTCCTGCTTCCGTAGACCGGCCGCCCCCTGAACACCGAAGTCCTTGGCGATCTGGTTGAGCTTCTGAATGCTCATCTCTTTCAACTCGACCAGATCGAGGGTCGTGGAGCCGTTCTTTGCCTGCTGCCCGGGACCATGGCCTCCGTGCCCTTGTTTTTTCCTCGTTGGCGGAGTCGGAGGGGTAGTAGTCGGCGGAGGAGGAGGCGCGGCAGCCGGTTGTTCGGGCGCCTTTGCCTCGTCAGCGGCAACGGTCTCTCGGTTCTCTTGGTTTTCCAGCTCGTTTGCCAATTTGCGTCACTCCTTGGCCGATTCCGGCCCGTTGCGGTAGCGGGAAGCGGAACGTTCTGTCGTTCCAGGGAGGCTCACGGCGGGATCGGGCCGTACCTTGTACTACCTCGTACTACGTCGATTGCACTCCCCGAACAATGCACCTCTCAGTGCAGCTTTTCGTCGTGCTGAGAAGCGATTTCCACGGTCGAAGGGCCGGGGGCTATCGGCAATGCTTCAATCTCCCTTTCCAGGGCGACTTTCAGCACTTCGTCCATTGACTCGACGAAGTGCAACCTCATGTCCTTTCGAATGACTTCCGGGATGTCTGGCAGATCCTTCTCGTTGTCCTTCGGCAGGATCACTTCAAAGATACCATGCCGGTGCGCGGCGAGGAGCTTCTCCTTCAACCCTCCGATCGGGAACACGCGCCCGCGCAGGGTGATCTCCCCGGTCATCGCCACGTCGCAACGAACCGGCACCTTCGCCAGGGCGCTGACGATCGTGGTGGCGATCGTGATGCCCGCTGATGGCCCATCCTTGGGGATCGCCCCCTCTGGCACATGAACATGGATGTCCAGGTGGCGGTAGAAATCCTTGGGCAACCCGATCGAATGTGCGCGCGAGCGAATGTAGCTCATCGCGGCTTGGGCCGACTCCTGCATCACGTCTCCGAGCTTTCCCGTCGTGGTCAGCTTGCCCCGGCCCTCCATGATCGTCGCCTCGGTGGTCAGGATCTGCCCGCCGACCTCGGTCCAGGCCAGGCCCGTCGCCGCGCCGACTTCATTCTTCTTATCGGCCTCCAGGTCCCTAAACTTCAAAGGCCCGAGAAACCCAGGAATCGTTTCTTTGGTGATCGTAACTAGCGGAAACTCGGCTTTCGCGTCGGCCGTCTGGCTGGTCACAAGCGACCGCGCGACCTTGCGGCACAGGTTGCCGATCTCCCGCTCCAAGTTCCGCACCCCCGCTTCCCGGGTGTAGCTCCGCACCAGCGTCAGCAGACCCTCATCCGTGAAGCGGATCTGGTTGTCCCCGAGCCCGCCCTGCTCCAACTGCTTCTTCACCAGGAACCGCTTGGCGATCTCCAGCTTCTCAAGCTCCGTGTAACCGGAAAGCCGGATCACTTCCATCCGGTCCTGCAACGCCGGCGGAACGGTGTGGAGCACGTTCGCGGTGGCGATGAAAAAGACCTGGCTGAGATCGTACTCTACGTCCAGGTAGTGATCCACGAACATAAAGTTCTGTTCCGGATCGAGCACCTCCAGCAGCGCCGCCGATGGGTCCCCGCGAAAATCCATCGACATCTTGTCCACTTCATCGAGCATGAAGACCGGGTTCCGGGTGCCCGCCTTCTTCATCATCTGGATGATCTGACCAGGCAGAGCGCCGATGTACGTCCGTCGGTGGCCACGGATCTCAGCCTCGTCACGCACGCCGCCGAGCGACATGCGCACGAACTTGCGGCCCGTCGCGCGGGCGATCGACATTCCAAGCGACGTCTTCCCAACCCCGGGAGGCCCGACAAAGCAGAGAATCGAACCCTTCGGGTGCTTTACCAGCCGACGCACCGCCAGAAACTCGAGGATGCGCTCCTTGATCTTTTCGAGACCGTAATGGTCGGATTCGAGCACCTTCTCCGCAAACTTCAAATCGCGGATCTCTTTCGTCTTCTTCTTCCACGGCACCGCCAGCAGCCAGTCGAGGTAGTTGCGGGAGACCGTAGACTCAGCCGACATCGGCGGCATGTTCTCCAGCCGCCGCAATTCCGCCATCGCCTTCTCGTGGGCGTCCTTGGTCATGCCGGCCGATTCGATCTTCTTCTTCAGCTCGTCGAACTCGCTTTTTTCGCCCCGGCCCAGTTCCTTCTGGATCGCCTTGATCTTCTCGTTGAGGTAGTACTCCTTCTGCGCGCGCTCCATCTGCCGCTTCACGCGGCCCTGGATCGTCCGGTCGACATTGAGTTTCTCGATCTCGATGTCGAGCATCTCCGCCACCCGCGTCAGCCGCTCCACGGGATCGAAGATCTCAAGCAGTTCCTGCTTTTCCTCGATGGTGAGCTGGAGGTTGGCGCCGACGGTGTCCGCCAGCCGTCCCGGGTCGTCCACCCGAATCGCCGCGATCATCGTCTCGTAGTTCAGATTCTGGCTGAGCTTGACGTACTGCTCGAACAGCGTCGTCACGCGGCCCGTCAAAGCGTCGATCTGCGGACCTGCCTCCACTTTGAAGCCGAACGTCTTCACCACCGCGCGGAAGTAGCCTTCGTCTTCGCCCACGGAAACGATCTTGGCGCGCTCCACCCCCTCGACCAGCACTTTGATGTTGCCGTCGGGCAGCTTCAGGCTTTGCACGATATTGACGATCGTCCCGACCGAATAAATCTCGTCGGGACGCGGCTCATCCACGGAGGCGTCGTGTTGCGTCGCCAGGAAGATTTTCTTCTCGCCGGCCAGCGCCTCTTCAAGCGCCCGCACGCTCGACTCGCGTCCCACCACGAACGGCGTCATCATGTGCGGAAAGATGACCACGTCCCGGACGGGCATCATCGGCAATCGCTTCGTTTCCGAACGTTCCTTCGATGTCAACATTGGATTATGCTGTCGGGCGGCGCGCAGCCCTGATTTTGCTTGACGGGAAAACTTCCAGATACAACTCCCAGGTTGGCGCCGGATCCCCTGTCGCTTATTCTACCCGCTGCCGGTCCGGAGAGGCTATCCAGCCTTCTCTAATACGGCTAAATTTATCTTCTGCGTCATGACCATCTCCTTCGTCACCAGAAATTCCCGCACTTTCTTGTATGAAGGGAGATAGTACATGAGGTCCAGCATCAGATCTTCGAGAATCATGCGGAGGCCTCGGGCCCCCACTTTTCGCTCGAGCGCCAGGCTCGCGATCGCCTCCAGTGCGTCATCGCTCAATTTCAGTCTAACATTTTCGAACTCGAAGAGCCGCTGATACTGGCGCACGATGGCGTTCTTCGGCTTCGTGAGGATCTGAACCAGCGCGTCCTTGTCGAGGTCCTCGAGCACCGAAACCACCGGCAGGCGGCCGACGAACTCGGGGATGAACCCGAAGCGGATCAGATCGACGGGCTGAATCTCTTGCAGGAGGTTCGTGTCTCGCCGCGAATTTCCGCGGCGAGCGCCCTCCGGCGCATCTTCCGCCGTCATGAAGCCCATCGCCTTCCGGCCCACTCTCCGGCCAATCACCTTCTCCAGCCCCACAAACGCGCCGCCGCAGATAAACAGGATGTTCGACGTTTCAACCGGCGTGAATTCCTGGTGCGGGTGCTTGCGCCCTCCCTGCGGAGGAACGTTCGCAATCGTTCCCTCCAGAATCTTCAGCAGCGCCTGTTGCACGCCTTCACCCGAGACGTCCCGGGTAATCGACGGGTTCTCGTCCTTGCGGCCGATCTTGTCGATCTCATCGATGTAGATGATGCCCTGCTGGCAGCGCTGCACGTCCCAATCGGAGTTCTGGAGCAGCCGCAGAATGATGTTCTCTACGTCTTCCCCAACGTAACCGGCTTCCGTCAGCGTGGTCGCATCCACAATCGCAAACGGCACGTCGAGAATCCGCGCCAGCGTCTGCGCCAGCAGCGTCTTGCCCGTGCCGGTGGGACCGATCAGCAGGATGTTGGACTTGGAAAGCTCCACATCCGTGGTCCGGTGCTTGTTCATCTGGACGCGCTTGTAGTGGTTGTATACGGCCACTGCAAGCTTCTTTTTCGACGCCTCCTGCCCGATCACGTACTGGTCAAGGTACTCCTTCAGTTCGAGGGGCTTCGGTAGCTTATGGGCACTGGCTCGGGGCTGCTCATTCCGGTCGTCCTCCAGGATCGAGTTGCACACCGCGATGCATTCGTCGCAGATGTACGCTCGGGGGTAATCGCTGGGGGAGGATATCAGCTTCCCGACGACATCCTGGCTCTTGTGACAGAAGGAACACCGGAGCGAGTCATCCGAACCGGTCCGCTTCACAAAGTGTCTCCCAGGATCGGATAGTCTTGGCTCATAGGCATCGCAAGAAATCCACCCCCATTATCACCTACACCGGGCGGGCAATCAATGATTCTCTTAATGTGACCTGCCATAGTCCCAGTCCGCCGAAAGTACTAGTCCTCTGCCACCTTCCGGGCGTGCTCGAACAAAAAGGTCAGCGTCTTCTCCGTTCGGATGCGCGAAGCGATCCGCCGCAAGACCCCCTGCTCCTCCAGACGCCGCCGCACCGCCGCCACCGGCTCCCGGTCCTGCCGCGCGATCCGCTGCACTTCGCGGTCCACTTCGTCCTGCATGACTTCAATCGCCTCACGGTCCGCGATCCGCTCGAGTAGTAGCGACGCCTTGACGTCTTTCGTCGCCTGCTCCCGCTGCGACTCCCGCACTTTCTGCCAGTCCAGCTTCACCGACCTCGGATCTCCTCCGCTGGCGGCCACGGCCCGGAGATACTGTTCCACCTGGTTCTCGATCTGCCGGTCCAGAAATGCCTCCGGAACCGGAAACTCGTGCATCTCAACCAGCTTCTCGACCAGCTTGTTCTTTGCTTCCTGCTGCGCCAGGTACTCCTTCTCGCGCAGCAGAGATTTGCGGACTTCCGACCGCAGTTCGTCCATCGTCAGGTAGTCACCGAGATCCTTGGCGAACTCGTCGTTGATCTCCGGCAATTCTTTCCGCCGGATCCCCTTCATCGCGGCGCGGAACCGCACCGACTTCCCGGCGAGCTTCGCGTCCCCGAAGTCTTCCGGATAACGTACATCGAACTCCTTCTCGTCTCCGGGCGACATCCCGCGAAGATTCTCGGTGAACGCGTCGAGCGTATCCTGGCCCCCGACGTGAAGCATCACCTCGTCCTGCTTGAGCGGCTTTTCCAGGCCACTCAGCGCTTCGAGCGCCACCACCGCATGGTCGCCGTCCTCCGCCGGGCGTGGGTCCACGTTGACGTAGTCTGCCTTCTGCTCTCGCAGTTCCTCGATCCGCCGGGCAACGTCGTCGTCGGAGACCTCGGGATCCTGATACGCCACCGTCAGACCGCGGTAGTCCTGAAGCTCGAACTCGGGACTCACCTCGAACTCGGCCTTAAAACGAAGAGGTTCGCCGGAATGAAAGTGGACATCGGTGATGTCGGGGGTCCCCACAACACGAAGATTCCTGTCCTCAACCTCTTTCTGGAAGCGCTTCGGCACCAGGTTTCGGATGACCTCTTCGCGAATGTCGGACGAAAAACGCGTGCGGATGATTCCCACCGGCACTTTGCCGGGGCGGAACCCAGGCAGCCGGACGCGCTGGGAAAGGGACTCGACCACACGGTTCGTCTCCTTCTCAACGTCCTCGATGGGAATCGTGATTTCGAGTGTCTGCTTGCAGCTTTCTTGAGAGGCCATTTTCTATGACGGCGCGAAATACCGGACCCCCGGGGGAGCCGCCCGAAGCGGCGTCCCCGGAGTCCGGAAAATCTCGGACTACGTACCTTCGGACCAGGAGGCCAGGTACTTCTCTTGCTCGGGCGTGAGCCGGTCCACTTTGACGCCCATTGCGTCGAGTTTCATTCGGGCGACTTCCCGGTCGATCGTCTCTGGCACGGAGTACACACGCTTCTCGAGCGACTTGTGCTCGCGCACCATGAACTCGGCGGACAGCGCCTGATTCGCGAAGCTCATGTCCATGACGGAGGCGGGATGGCCTTCGGCGGCGGCCAGGTTTACCAGCCGTCCCTCGCCGAGGACGTAGATGCGGCGGCCGTCCCGCATCACGAATTCTTCCACGAATTCCCGCGTCGGCCGTCGGGAGGACGCCATGCGCCCCAGCGCCTCCAGATCGATCTCCACGTTGAAGTGCCCCGAGTTGGCCAGAATCGCCCCGTTCTTCAGCTTGTCGAAATGCTCGCGGCCCATCACGCTCTTGTTGCCCGTGACGGTGACGAACACGTCGCCGGTCTCGGCGGCGTCGCTCATCGACATCACCCGGTAGCCGTCCATCAGCGCCTCGAGCGCCTTGATCGGGTCCACCTCGCAGACAATCACGTTCGCGCCCATTCCGCGGGCCCGCATCGCCACCCCTCGGCCGCACCACCCGTAGCCTGCCACCACAACCTTCAGGCCGGCCATCAGGACGTTTGTGGCCCGGATGATGCCGTCGATGGTGCTCTGCCCCGTCCCGTAACGGTTGTCGAACAAGTGTTTCGTGTGGGCGTCATTGACGGCCACGATCGGGTATCGGAGAACTCCCTCGTTGGCCATCGCCCGCAGGCGGATCACTCCCGTGGTGGTTTCCTCGGTCCCGCCGATCACCACGTCCAGCAGTTCTTTCCGCTTGGTATGCAGTATGGTCACCAGGTCGGCGCCGTCATCCATCGTGATCTGCGGCTTGTGATCGAGCACCGACGCGATGTGCTGGTAATAGACGTCGTTGCTCTCGCCTTTGATCGCGAAAACCGGGATGTTGTAGTCCCGCACCAGGGTCGCCGCGACGTCGTCCTGCGTTGACAGCGGGTTGGATGCGCACAGCGAGACCGAAGCGCCGCCATCCCGCAGCGTGACCATCAGGTTTGCCGTCTCGGTTGTGACGTGAAGGCACGCCGCGATGCGGATGCCTGCGAGGGGCTGCGTCTTGATGAACTGCTTGCGGATCGTTTGAAGCACCGGCATCGACTGGAAGGCCCACTCGGTGCGGCGCTTCCCCAATTCGGCCAGAGACAGATCGCGGACGTCACAGCCCGTGGTAGTTTGCGTATTCGTTGACATGAACTCCTCGTTTGGGAGGATGGACCGCGTCGTATTCTGCCCCGCGGAAGCCTCCGCCGCTTCAGAAAACTATAGCCCGCTTACCCGCGGGCCAATGCCACTCCGATGTCGCTGCGCAGCGCTTCCGCCTTGTCGGCGGCCTCCCAACTGAACGTCTCTTCGGTCCGGCCGAAATGACCGAACGCCGCCGTCTTTCGGTAGATCGGGCGCCGCAGTCGCAGGTGCTCGATCATGCCACGGGGCGTCAGCGGGAAGTTTGCGCGCACCAGTTCCACCAGCCTGTCTTCACTGGCGGCGCCGGTGCCGAACGTATTCACCATCACCGAAACCGGGTCCGCGACGCCGATCGCGTACGCCAGTTGCACCTCGCAGCGCTTTGCAAGGCCGGCCGCCACAATGTTCTTCGCGATGTATCGCGCCATGTAGCACGCGGAGCGATCCACCTTCGTCGGGTCCTTCCCCGAGAAGCAGCCGCCGCCGTGCCGCCCCATGCCGCCGTACGTGTCGACGATGATCTTTCTGCCGGTAAGACCTGTATCCCCATGCGGTCCGCCGATCACGAACCGGCCAGTCGGGTTGATGTGGTACTTCGTGGCCGCGTCCACCATCGACGGTGGAAGCACCGGGTCGATGATGCGCCTCCGCACCTCAGCCCGCAAGACCTCTGTCGGCACCTTGTCGCTGTGTTGCGTCGATACGACAACCGCATCGATGCGCGTCGGTTTTCCGTCCACGTACTCGACGCTCACCTGCGACTTGCCGTCGGGACGCAGGAAATCGAGTTCTCCGGCCCGCCGGGCCTCGCTCAGGCGGCGTACCAGCTTGTGGGCCATCATGATCGGCAGCGGCATCAGCTCCGGTGTCTCGTCGCACGCATAGCCGAACATCAGCCCCTGGTCCCCCGCCCCGCCGGTGTCTACGCCCATCGCGATGTCGGGAGATTGCGATTGGATGGTGTTGATGACGCCACACGTTTTGCCGTCGAACCCGAACGTCGCGTCGTTGTACCCGATTTCGTTCACAACGGACCGTGTCACCTTCGGAACGTCGACGTAGCACGACGTTGTGATCTCACCCGACACCACGCAGAGCCCGGTCGTCACGAGTACTTCGCACGCGACGCGGCCTGTCGGATCCTGCGCCAGCACGGCGTCCAGCACGGCGTCGGAAATCTGGTCAGCCATCTTGTCCGGATGACCCTCGGTCACTGACTCTGAGGTGAACAGGTGTTTGTTTTCGGTCAAAGCAACTTCCTCCTTACGCCGGGCGCACGTTTGGCTGGTCCCTCGCCTGACGAATGACGGCGAACCGCAACTCTCCTGCGAGTACCCAGCCCGGGAATCGACGTGGACAGGCCGAAGCTAAAGTTTAGCATGCCGGCCGGTTACGCAATCCGGCCCAACGCCCGCCGCTACTTCTCCCCTCGTGGACTTTCGCAGAGGAGTCGCGATGCCAATGTGATAGCCGTCACGGCTGTCTGAAAGACCACTCCACGGCGCTCCACATTCGGACGTCTATATCTGATAATGAGCAGGGAGGCGACCCGATGCTCCTGTTTGGCCTCCGAGACGATCTGCGCGAGGCGTTTCACCGCATCCGCCGCAATCCGCGCACGTCCCTGGTCGCTGTCGGCACTCTGGCTCTTGGAATCGGTGCCGCCACCGCGATTCTCACCGTTGCCCACACCTGTCTCATGGCGCCACCGCCGTTCCGCGAGCCGGATCGAATCGTGAGAGTTCACGGACCGCGCACCTCGTGGGGGTGGCAGGGCGTCAGCGGCGCGGACTTCCTGGATTACCTGGAAGAGCCCGGTCTATTCCAATCGGGCACCCTCGTCGGGTATGCGGAATTCAGTTGGACTGGTCAGAGCCTCCCTGGATTCGATGGGGCCGAAGTTCTGCGGGGGTACGTCGTTACCGCCGATTATTTTCGCGTGATGGACCACCCGATGGCCGCCGGTCGCGGATTCCTCTCCGGCGAAGAGCACGCCGTCGTCATCAGTCACGCTCTGTGGCAGCGCCGTTTCGCCGGCCGCGGCGACATCATCGGCCAGGCTGTCACGATAAATGGCACATCTCACGTCGTGGTCGGTGTCGCGGGGCGCGGCTTCCTGACCTATGGAAGTTACGAGGTAATGGCCTGGGTGCCAATTTCACCGGACAGGGAGTGGCGCTCCTCGCGCCAGTACAGTTGTTTCGCGCGGCTGGCTCCAGGCATCGGCCTGGAACAAGTGCAGCAGCGCCTCGACGTGCTCAACCGCCACTTGGCCGAAGCCTATCCCGCCACCAATGCCAAATACGCAGCCAAGGTCGAGCCGTTCCTTCATGAAGTTCGACAGGAAGTGCGGCCGGCGATGCTCGCGCTGCTGGCCGGGGTACTCTGCCTGCTCTTGATTGTCGTGGCCAATGTCGCGAGCCTGCTGCTTGCACGCGCGGCCGGTCAGGCGCGCGAGATGGCCATCCGCACCGCCCTTGGCGCCAGCCGCCTGCGGCTCTACCGGATGGTGATTGCGGAGAGTTGTCTCCTGGCCCTGGTGGCGAGCGTGGGTGGCGTGGCACTGGGCGCGTGGCTGATTACCGGGCTGCGCGAACTGATCCCGGCCACGCTCGCGGTCGGCTGGGCCTTCGCGCTCGACGCTCGCGTGTTCGCCGCCGCATTCCTACTCTCTGCACTGGCCGGTCTGACTGCTGGTGTCGCGCCGGCGTTTGAGAGCTTCCGGATGGCGGCGGGCGGCATCAGGCCGACGATTTCGCGCAGCCGGCTGTTACGTGGTATCACAACCGTCGAGATCGCCTTGGCGGTGGTGCTGGCGATCGGCGCCGGGCTGCTGGGGAAGAGTTTCCTGCAACTCCTCGACCGTCCTCTCGGCTATCGCACCGACTCGTTACTGGGCATGCGCGTGCGTCTTGTCGGTGATCGCTACAAGAGCATCGATCAACGCGCCGCTTACTGGAGCGAATTGATGGAGCGCGCCTCGACCCTGCCCGGCATCGCCAAATCCGCAATGGTCTCCGATCTGCCCATGGGCTGGCAATACAGCGGCGGCTCCTTCGAGGCGGCGGACAAGCCAGTAGCGCCCGGCGAGACGAGGCCGCGAGCACACCAGATCGTGGCGTCACCCGGTTATTTCGCCACACTGGGCATCCCTCTCCTCGCTGGCCGCGGCTTCAACGAAGGCGACGGTCCTAAATCGGAACCGGTTGTGATCGTCAATGACTTTCTGGCGCAGAAGATCTGGCCGGGCGAGAATGCCATCGGAAAGCGGATCAAGGCCTGGGACGGAAAGACGTGGCGACGTGTGGTCGGGGTGGTGTACCGGGTTCGGCACGGCGGCCCGGCAGACCAGTACGAGAACCAGCTCTACGTTCCGTATCGCCAGGGCAACTCCAACGTGATGTTCCTGGTAGTGCGTACGCATGTCCCACCGGAATCGGTGGTGCCGGCGATCCGCACCACGCTGAAATTCATGGACCCCAACGTTCCGGCTTTCGAGATCCGTAGCATGAAGGCGGCCTTCGAACGCGAAACTGCTTTGCCGCGTCTCCCGATGGCGCTCACGGTCGGATTCGCGGGGCTGGCTGCGCTGCTCGCCGCTCTCGGCCTTTTCGGCGTCATTGCCTACTGGGTCTCGCGGCGCACCAAGGAACTGGGGATACGGGCGGCCATCGGTGCGCGCCCTGCCGAACTGCGAGCGCTGGTCTTGCGTCAGGGACTGCGGATGGCGGCCATCGGTCTCACGGCAGGTGTAGCGGTGTCGCTGACAGTAATGCGCTATCTTCACAGCCTTCTTTATGGCATGAGCGAGCGCGACCCTTGGATTTACGCCGGAGCGATCGCGCTGGCGCTGGGCACGGCGATATTTGCATGCTGGCTGCCTGCGAGCCGGGCAGCGCGCGTCGATCCCGCCCGAGCCCTACGCGAGGAAGGCTGAGGACCGGTGGCTCCGCCATCCTCTTGACGTGCGCCGATCAAATATTAGACTATAGTCATATATGACCGTAGTCACAAATGGGCTCCAGTCGAGACGCGCGCGGAAGAAGGCCGCCACGCGGTCGCAAATCATAGCTGCGGCTGTCCGATTGTTTTCCGAGCATGGCGTCGAGGCGGTCACCGTCGACCAGATCGCCGCCGCGGCCGATGTCGGGAAAGGCACCATCTACAATTACTTCCAGACCAAGGAAGACATCGTCGTTGATTTCATGGTTGACCTTGAGCGCTCTGTGCAGGCACAGGTGCGCGATTTCAAGAGTCGTCAGCGTTCCGTGGCCGGTGTGCTCACCAACTTTGTCCAGACCCAATTCCGGATGAAGGAGCACTACCACGCGTTCGTCCGCGTATTCCTGGGACACATGTTCCTCCACACCGAGCAGTTTCTGCCGTACATGGCGGAGATGCAGAAGGTGCTCGATCCTCCGCTTGAGGCTCTGTTTGGTTCGCTTCAGCAGCGTGGAGCGATTCGCTCCGATGTGGACCTCCGCGAGCTTATTCTCATGTTCAAGACCATTCAGCTCGGGCTGACCGCGCTCTGGGCGATTGAAGGACCGCCGTTCCAGCAGGTCGCGCGCATCATCGAGCAGGAAATCACGCTCTTCTGTGAAGGCCTGGAGGTCGCGAGATGATGATTCGGCTGATGATTAGCATTGTCGTTCTGGGCGCCTTGATGGGCAGCCAGGATTCTTCGCCGGCCGAGGGACTTTTGAGCAGGCGTTACCGGGACGGCGAGCGACTGAATTATTTGATGAAAGGACGTAATAACGGCCGGACGTATGAAGTTCGACTGACCGCTGTTGTCAAGAAGGGCACTGACGGACAGTTCGTCGAAGAGTACGCGTGGTCGGACCTTGTGGTCGATGGTGTTCCACAGCTTCTGACGCCCGCAAGCCGGGAGTTTCGGCAGGCGGTGACGTTGGCCGGAGGTTCACCATTCACGATGCCCGATCTTTCCAAGGTGCAACCGGGCCTAATCGGGCCGGTCACCGATCTGTTGACGTTCTACGCCGACCTGTTCCTGGCTACACATGCCGGGCAATTACGCGAGCCCGGGGATCGCTTCTTCTTTGCGAACCCCACTGTGGGCTCGTGGGCGGACGGGACACGTGTGCTGATAGGGGAAGACTCGATTGACTTCGATATCCACCTGACCGCAGTCGACCGGTCGCGCGGCGTCGCCACGCTCCTGGTCAAGCACGTGCCGCCCAAGGCGCCAAAGATTCGGATTCCCGCCGAATGGATGCGAGAGCCGGTGGCCGGCGTGCCGAACAACTGGGTCCAGGTGAGAAAGGCAGCGGGCGCATACATCGGCGCCGTCGGCAAGGAGACGTTCGACGTCGAACTGACGATCAGGTTGTCTTCCGGCGAGATTTTGTCGGCAACGATGGACAATCGCGTCGAAGCCATGGAGCGTGAATGTGTCGACGTTGAGCTGTCCAACTGCGGCGAGCGGCGTCCCGATCCGACGATTCGCCACATCGAGATGTCGCTGACCAACTCAGGACGATAGGAAAAATCAGGTCCCGCCTGCGGCTTCCAAACTCACTGGCCACACCATCTCGGGGGTCGCGGATCTCAGGGAGCCAGCCGGCGCCGCCATCTCGCGTTGCCGGCAGCCGCGCCGAGCACCCCGATGGGCCGCCCCACCACCGGAAGCAAGACCAGGACCCAGATGGCGTCCGGCAGGTTTACGCCGACGGGGTAGCCTAGTTCACCGTCACCGAGCGTCCACCCATCGACCGCGTACCGGTGCATGGCTTCGGGTAGCGTGATGGCGTAGACCAGCAGCGTGCCGATCAGCGCCGTCCACACCGCGGCTTGGACACCCGCGCGGAAGGACCGGCCAGCCGCGGCGGCCACCGCCGCGGCAGCGAAGAAGATCACGATGGGCGCGAATATTACCCAGATCCAAGGTCCGGCGTACGTGTTGATGGTGAGGCGCGATGTCACGAGGAACCCAAGACCGAGCGTCAGGGCCGCGCCCGCGCCAAGTCCCCGTGCGAGACGGCTCGTGGTCAGCCCGTGCGGCGGGGTCAGCGCAAGCCACAGGCAGCCTGTCAACACGACGGCGAAGGTCACCGCCCCAATGGGCGGGAGATGCTCTGCGGCAGTGGGGTGCTTGACCAGGAAGTATGCGGTAACGGCGATGCACGCAGCCACGCCCACCACACCGGTGCCTGTGATGGTCGGACCCGGCATCGCCTGGCGCACCCGGATCGAGCGCGCCGCCGCCAGCGTGGCCATGGCGCCGACGAGCGCGGCCAAGGTGACCGCGAAGACCCGCATCGCGGGCAAGGCGTAGCCGACCACCGGCCAGGCCGTCGCCACCGCCGTCGCGGCCACTACCCCCGCCATGAGCACGGGCATCCGGCTGCTGCGCGGCGGGAATATCGCAACCCGGGCGCAGCCGGCGGCGAACCACCACCGCGATGAGCGATTCCGCACCTGGGCCAGTTCCGCCGTCATCGCCGCACCCCAGTCGCGGCGGTCGTCGGGCAGCGTGGCAACCCCCGAAGCCAGCAGCAGAGCCGGACCATCCATGGCGGACACACTGGCCCCTGCCCTGGCCCACCAGGCACGCCAAAGCAGCCGGACCGCGATCACCCAGAGCGTAGCAACCGCCGCGACCATCGCCGCGGAAAACACATACTGAGACTGGAACTCCGGGGGATCGCCCATGGCGAACACGATCACCCAGAATGCGGCGAACACCGCGGCTACGGCCGCGGACACCGCCAACTCGTACTTGCGCTCCGTACGCGTCATGCGCCCTCCAATCGCGCTCGCAGCCTGGCCCGCTTCGCCTTCGCGGCGCGGGCCGGCGTCGGGAGTTCGGTAACTAGTTCGAGGCCCTTGCCGGTCAGACGGTACAGGTGCCGCGGTGGACGGCCAAGCGGCGCATCGTTCTCCCAGGTGGTCTCCAACAGTCCCCGGTCAGCCAGTTGCATGAGGATGGGGTACATCGAGCCGGCTTTGAGGCCGGTCTGCCGGCACAGGTCGTAGCCATAGCGCCACGCTGGGGGATCTTCCGCTAGAGCGAACAGCACCGCGGTGGTCTGCGGCGAAGGGCGACGGGGCATGACACAAGTCTATATAGATAGAGTTGTCATGTCAAGTAGGTCTGGGGGACACCGCGCCCCGCACCCCCGCCGCCACCTGGTAATCGACTTCCTCTCGAGGGGCGAACGAGTTGGCACTGGTTCCGAGTAGCAGCGATCCTAGAGTTGGAATGCGCCGGTCTACACTTCGCCGTTGATCGCGGCTAATTTGGCTTCTTCTCTTGGACCCCGTACTTTAGCAGGACCTGGAGCACGTTATCGTGTTTCATCGTCTCGGCCCAAGCCCTCGGCGTCGCCCACGATTCGGCACCCGCCTCCACCGGGTCGGCACCACGCTCAAGCAGGAGTTTCACCAACTCGGCCCGGCCCCAACGGCAGGCCCAACCAAGCGCGGTGCTGTTGAGCAGGCCATCGCGAAGATCGGTTCGTCCGCCCGCGTCCAGCAAGACAGTTGCGAAAGCGAGCCGTTCCTCTTCGGTTACGTGAGGGCGCGCTCCGGCGACGCTGTGAAGAATGGTCAGGTTGAAGCCATCACCCGAGCGTCCGAGGATGTTCGGGTCGCAACGCTCGAGAATGAGCTTCAGGCAGTCGAGTTGAGCGCCTCCGTCGCTCCACATACGGATCGGCTGTTCCATGATGTGGAACCACCACGGGTCGTCCTTGGGCCGATCGATGTACTCCAGCGCCATGCGTACGATCTCGGCATCGCCGCCACAGGCGCCGCCCCACAACAGTTGCTCGGCAAGCGTATCGCCGCCCACGCCTTCGCTCCCGTACTTTGCTTCGCCGGCCAGCATCTTTCGAGCCAACTCAGTTTGGCGAAAAAGACCCGCAGTGGTGGCCTCCGGAACCCCGCCGTAACGCTGCAATAGTTCGACCATTTTCCAGTCGCGTTTATCATAGGCCTGAAAGACCGGGTCACCGCTGGCGTAGACTTTGCCGTTCGGGTCCGCTCCGTGTTTCAGCAGAATCTCCGCCAATTCGCATTTGCCGAACTGGGCGCAATGGTAGAGTGGCATTCCCCAGGTGAAGGCGATGCTGTCGGCGTCCACGTCTTCCATGCGCGTGCGTTCGTTCGGGTCGAAGCCAAGTTTGAGCAGCAATTGCAGAATATCGGCGCGATTGTAGCTCGCGGCGATGCGAAGCATGCCTCCGGTCCCCTCAATCGGGTTGGTAAGCGAGCCTTGCGCGTGCCGCGCCCGAAGCCACTCGGCGTCCCCGAGCGCCACAGCAGCCCACGGTGTCATTTCCGCGCCCGCTCGTACAAGCCGGTTCGCGACAACAGCGTATTCCGCACTCTTGTTCGCGTCCGACGAGTGCGCTGCAGTATCCAGTGGTGTCTGCTCGGTCCAGTTGCGCCCCTTGGCATTCACGTCCGCGCCGCGCTCCGTAAGCCAATTCACCATTTGGACGTTAAGCTTGGCTGCGGCAACGTGCAGGGGTGTCCATCCATGATGCAGAAGGCGTGCCTGGATCAGTGAAGGCTCTGACTCCATCAAGCCGATGGCTCGATCATTCTCCCCAGAAGCGATCGCGCCAAACAGCACTTCCGGATCAGGGGCTCCGAGGCCGGCGCTGTTGGTTTCGCGGCGCCGCCGTTCAACCTCTTTGATAGTCACGACAATCTCGTCGTATCCGCGATCCGTCGCGATCACCAGTGGTGTGGTTGCATCCCGATGTGGGTACACCCCAGTCCTTGCATTGGCGCCGTGCTCCATCAGCATGCGCACCATCGTGTCATCGCGCCGCAAGACTGCATGCCGCAGAGCGGCGCTGTTCACGAGCTCCGGCCGATGTTTCAGCATCACGCGAAGCTGGGCGATGTCACCGTTCCGAGCGACTTCCTCGAACCGCTTGACCGTGACACCGTCCACGAACGCCCTCAATTTGGGCCAACTATCGAAGCCGTACGCACGAGCGAGGACGAGTTGCGCGTCATGCAATGCAAACGTGACCGGGCTTGCGGCGCGGTAATGTGCATTGACCTCAGCGACTGCTGCGGCATCTCCGGTGGTAAATGCTTCGAGCAGTTCCTTCGCCTGACGCTTGAGTTGATCAAGATCCGGATGCTCGCGAAGCTTGCGAGTGGGCAGACTGCGATTCACGATGAGCTCCTTTCTCTGCGGCTGCGCTATCCGCGCCGGCCGCTGCACCTGGTGTCCGCTCGCTCAGGCAGAAAAGAGTTCAGTCAAACGACTCAGTCGGCGTACAACGCTCAGGGGGGACGCAGTCCTTCCCGCGGACACGGAGGCGTCCTGACGCGCCACTGACATCTTAGCAGGGCCAACCACCGCGAAATGTCGGCCAGCGTTTACCGATGACTCGGCATCACCGGTGGGGCCACTCTGATCAAATGACTGCCAAACCGGAAGTTGGTGCTCTGGGAAGTAGTTCTTGGCTACCAGGGGCCGGCCAGCTTGGCAGGACTCTCCGAAACGCTGCGCGATAAGCTTGCACTGAGGTACTGCCGCCCGCCCTTCATCTCCGCACCACCGCCGCCACCTCGTAATCCACCACCTGCGGTACGTCGAATCTGACCAGGCCGCCCCGGTGCTCGAATGGCAGCCGCCTGCCGGAACGGAGCGCTCGCACCTCAGCGATCCGTATGTCCTCCGGCACCCGCAACGTGATTTCCTGCCGGCCCACAGGGTAGAACTCGCGCACCCAACCGCCAAGCATGTGGGGGTTGGTGTAGTTCACAAGGTGAATCGCATAGCCCGGCTTCGTCTCCCACGCGAAGATCTCGATGACTCCATCGCCGCGCACCTCCACCGGCGCAGGACCCTGAGCTGTGCGGCCGCCGCGAACCCATCGGATCGCGTTTTGCAGAAGCCGGTCCAAGTCGAGATTACTCGTGCGCCAGCACGTGCGATCCACATCGCCGGGGAAGTAGGCGACGCGGCCTCCGCCGTCCGTTTCTCTCAGAACAAGCGCCGACTCATCCGTCCTCAGCGTTCGCGGGTACACCATCTCCGGCGGATGCGACGGAAACGGCGGCATGTAGCTCAACGGCGCTTCGGCCTTGCCGGTCACCCTCACCGGGACCCGGTAGACCGCGCCGGGCAGCAGTTCCGTGGGGCCAATGCCATCGAAAATCTCGTGGTCCGCCTTCTCCACTCTGCCGTAGGAATTCCGCAGCGGGCCCTGCGCGTCGCCGGTCGACGACACCCCGAGCACTTCCGCCAGCCCGAAGTCCGGCCGGCGGTCTCCCCATTCGTTGTACAGGCTCGTTTCGTACGTCGCGAGCAACGATCCGCCCCGCCCGACATAGTCCCGGAGCTGCATGCACTGCCGGTCTCCCAGATTCGCGACATTTGGGAGGATCAGCGCCCGGTATTGCCGTAACGTCTCTGGGGAGAGATCGTTCTCGTGTACGAAGTCGAACGCGTGACGGCCCTCGAGCAGCGCGTAGTACAGCCCCTGGAAATGATCGGTCGCCTCGCGCCGGTCCCGGTACGCCCGTGAACCTTCGACCCCGTAAAATGCCAGCGTCCGCTGCGAGTAGACCATGGCGATGTCGGCGAGCGGCCGCACGTTGCGGAAGTGCTCGGAGTGGCGCGCCGTCCACTGGTAGAACTCCCGGCCTGCGTCCCGCCACCGGTTGTCTACCGGCGACGCGCCGAGCCAGTGATACGTCGGAGCGGCCCCGGCCGCCACCGTCGCCGCCAGCCAGAGCGTCGCCTCCTCCGGCGACTTGCTCGTGTGCCGCCACGCCATGTAGTTCGTGCTGGCATACGCCCCGCAGACGTTTGTCACCGTGCGCCCTTTCATCGCCGAGCGCGCCGCCCGCACCTGCTGCGCGCAATACCAGAGCGGGTTCGTGTCGCCTCCGCGGTCCTGGCCGTCCAGGTTGAACCACTCGGCCGCTTCCGCCAGTTTGGTCAGATCCTTCACTGCCCTGAGGTTCGTATGCAGGTTCCCATAGAAGACGCCGTCGCGCTTCTTTACCTTGGCCGTTTCGTCCCAGAGCCGCCAGATCTCCAGGATCCGTTCCATGTGGAGGTCGAAGAACTTCCGGTATCTCGGATCGCTCGGCGCCGTTCGTTCCGGGGTCCCGCCGGTCTTCTCGCGATAGACGCGCGCGCAGTTCTCGCAGTAGCAGAGCACCGGCGCGCCGGTGGTCGGCCAGCCGTTCGTGAAGAATCCGTCGATGTCGTACCGGCTGCTCACCTCGCGGAAGATCTTCGGCAACTGCTCGGTGAAATACGGGCTGAACATGCAGGTCCGGTACAGCCATGTGGACTCCGGATCGGTGCGCGGCTTGCCGTCCGCATCGCGCTGGAACCACTCCGGATGGTCCCGAAGGGCGTCCTCCCACGCGAAATTCGGGTCCATGCGCGCTACCACACGCATTCCACGCCGTCTCACCGCGGCGATGAACTCGCCCAGAACGTCCCTCTCTCCTAAGAACTGGCTGCGGTGGTGGTACGGCGCCGTTGTGGGGTAGTAGGCGACGATTCCTCCCCCGTTTAGCAGGACGACGTCGACTTTCAGGCTCGCCCAGTACTCGGCCCACTCCTCGACGTCCAGACCCGTCAGGTCTTTCTCGTTCAGGTTGGTTTGGCCGCAGCGTTGAATCTGCCGGTACCACGGCTCACCGTCATCCCCCGCGGCCTGGGTCTTCGTTGCCGCAATCAATGTTCCCGCGACGCCCAGAAACTCTCGCCGTGATACACGGTCCGTCATGATTCCTTCCCTTCCGCCACCGGGGGACAGGCTTACTCTGTCCTGAGCGCACTGGGGACAGGCCCACTCTGTCCTGAGCGCAGTTGTGCTATCCGGGACATGGGTAACAGAAGTTGCTAACCACATGGGTTACACTTTTTCCTGTTCCTCATCATCATGATGCTCAGTCATTGGTCGCCGCGCAAGGAGCCCGGAGGGTGACTGGAGCGGCGGCCAATGACTGTCGATCTTACTCGCCGCTCGGCTCGGGCCTTCTCGTTCGTCCAACAGACCCAGCAACACCGGCCCGAACCACACACGCCAGACGTTGTCGTCGATCTCCTCCAATCCGACCACCTCTCCAGCCAACGCCCGCCCCACCCGACAGCGGGCCTGCTTCCAGCGGATCTTTCCCCCTTCATCGGCCAACCTCAGCGGCCAGCCCGCCGGATATTCCACCTCCGGCAGTTTCCGCGGAAACTCACGCGCCGACCGCTGATACTGCTCGGCCGGTGTCTCTCCCCCCAACGCCTCATGCGGCCGTTCGTGGTTGTAGATCCCCAGGAACTCCGCAAAGCGCTTCTGCTGGGCCGCCACGGTGGCCGCCGGCGGCAGCGCCGTTTCTGCCTTCAACGTCCGGTGCATCCGTTCGTGCCGCCCGTTCTGCTGCGGTTCGCCCGGCTCAATCCGTTCCGGCACAATACCCAACTTCACCCACCACACGCTCAAGGCGCTCAACCCGCCCACGCCGGTGGAGGCAAACGGACTCCCGTTGTCACTCCGCATCCTCTCCGGCAATCCGTAGTGGCGAAAGACTCGCTTCAGCTCGCACTTCACCGCCTCCGTATCCGTGCTGGGCGTCGCCCGGCAGCAGAGCAGAAATCGGGTGGCCGCATCACTGACGGTGAGCGGATCGCAGCGGCTCCCATCCCCGCATCGGAACCAGCCCTTGAAATCGATCGACCAGACCTGGTTGGCGCGGCTAGCGTGCGCCAACGGTTGGTTGGACGGCGTCGCATGGCGACGCTTGGACCGCTTCCCATTCAATCCGTGACGCTTCAAAATGAGCCCCATCGTGCTTTCCGCCGGCCAGCTCTTTTCCGGCATCTTTCGCTCCAGCCACCGCCGCAGCTTCCGCGGCCCCCAACTGGGGTGCGTCCCCCGCAAATCGCTTACCCATTGCTCGATCTCGGCGCTGGTCCGCCCAGCCTGCACCAGCGGCCGCCGCGACTGATCCTTTAACCCTTCCAGACCGCTTTCCTCAAATCTCTCCAACCACTTGTACACGGTCTTGCGGCTCACCCCAAACCGGGCTGCCAACTCCGTAATGCTGTCGCCGCCTTCCCGCCAACGCTCGATCAGCCGAAACCGCTCTTCCATCACATCGCTCACTTTCCAGGGCATCGCTTTGAAGGATGCCCCAAATCTGTTACCGATGTGATTGGCAACTTCTGTTACCGATGTGGTCGGTTCGTACC
>DATIFQ010000096.1:0-3348 GCA_035455185.1 Bryobacteraceae bacterium
CCGGCAAGTCCGCCGGCGGCGCGCCGCAGATGCAGCTCAGCGAGCAATGGCTGGTCGAGCGGAAACCCGGCCCGGGTAACGTCATGGTGGAAACCAGTAGCGTCGCCAAGCCCACGCTCGACTATCCCGCCCGCCTGGGCGCTTACCAGAAGATTTTCGAAGTCGTTTGCAGCGGCAGTTGCAAGTCCGAAGAGAAATGACACACGCCTGACCCTACTGGCAGGCGCCGGCCGAGAGACTGTTTCGAGTGTCTGGACGGCAACGTAGTTCGGGTGGTCCGCGCAGCGTTGTCCAAGATGTCGTGATTCCCATCATAGGAGGAGTAACGCATGAGGGTTGCTTGCTTGATTGTGCTTGTCGCGCTGAGCCTTCTGGCTCAAACTCCGCCTTTGCAGCAGCCCTGGGAAGGGGTGCCTGAGCGGTTCCGTCATCTCCCCATCGGACAACTGAAGGCGCCGTCGAGCCTGAAGGAATGGCAGAAGCAGCGGCAACAAGTGAAGAAGATCGTTCTGCAGTCTCTCGGAGATCTGCCGGCACGGCCTTCTCCGCTGAAGGTCCGCACGGTATCCACGGACAAGAAGGAAGGTTACACCATCGAGAAATTCGTATTCGACAACGGGGTGGACTCGATGGTGCCCGGCTACATAGCCATTCCGGACAAGAGAGGCGGGCGGCTGCCGGCCATTCTCACAATGCATGGCCACGGAAGCAGCAAGGAAAACATGTTTGGCTACCAGCCGACGTCGCAGAACGTAGCGGAAATGCTGGTCGGAAAGGGCTACGTGGTCCTCGGCATCGACAACTACTTCAACGGCGAGCGCAAGGGAACCGGTCCGGCTGGTGAACTGGAGACCATGGCGAAGGGCTCGGACCAGGAGATGTCCTTGTTCAAGCTGAACCTCTGGCTGGGACGCACGTTATGGGGGATGATGCTGCGCGACGAGCAGATCGCTTTGGACTACCTGTCCTCCCGCCCCGAGGTGGACCACGACCGTATCGGCGCGCAAGGAATGAGCATGGGCAGCACCCGCTCCTGGTGGCTGGCGGCCATCGACGACCGGATCAAGGCAGTCGTCGGAGTGGCGTGCTTTACCCGATACGAGGATCTGATCGCCATCCGTGCGCTGAGCGCTCATGGCATCTACTACTTCGTCCCGGGAATCCTGAAACACTTCGACAGTGAAGGGGTGATGGCGCTGCTGGCCCCGCGCCCTTTTCTTGCTTTGACCGGAGACCGTGACGCCGGTTCGCCGCCCGAAGGCATGAAGACGCTGGAGCAGGCGCTGAAGCGCTTCTATGGTCTCTATGGCAAACCAGACGCCTTTCAAAGCATCATCTACCCGGAAACAGGGCACGTCTACAACGACGACATGAAGCTGAGGATGGTCGAGTGGTTCGGAAAGTTCCTTTGAAGAGATGAAGAATCGGACAAGAAGACACTTTCTAGAGACCGTGGGGACTGGTGTGCCTACGCTATCTATCGTTTCGCAGGCAGCCGGCGTCACTGCCGGGCGGCAAGGGGGAGGTGAGACCCAAGGACGTTCCAAGAAGTTCACGCCGGTGGATCTGAGTCCGTATTACAACGCCGGGCCGGTTGACTTTGGCCCGCGCGAGAAGGCCCGGGGCTTGAGCGGGAAATCCCGGGGCGACGGGCTGATCTACATGCCCGCGGGCCGGCAGACCTTCAGGGGGATCCCATTCCGGCTGGGACGTCAAGGAATACGCGAGAAATCCTGGATCTGGCTGAGCACGCGGACCGGGAAAGCGGCGCCTGGAGTGGAGGTTCCACTGCAGGACAAGGCGGGCTTCATCTGTTTTGCACATTTCTGCGATTGGGACCCGAACGAGATTCCAGATCTCGATGCCGAAGCGGTGGAGAAAGTAGGCCAAACGCTAACTGAGGCAATTCTAATCTACTCCGATGGCAGCGAAGTGCCGTTCCCGATCCGGCGGCGTATCGAGGTGAATGCTCCTTCCATAAGGTGGGGCTTTCCGGGCTACGCCTGTGTTTCCCACTACCAGGACAGTACCCGCAAGTCCAGAAATGAACTCGACGAACTCAAGGACTGGGGATGGTTCCGGCTCCAGTCGGATGTTCTCGAAGGCAACTACGAGGAGGATGCCACAACTGGCGCCCCAAAGCCGAGCCTCTGGCTATTTGCGCTTCCGAACCCTCATCCGGAGCCGAGCCTTACGGCGCTGCGGCTGCGATCTGTCAGCGAAGAACCGCTCCTGGTCTGTGGAATCACCTTGTTTCACGGCCGGCAACATCCTTTACGGTACGGGCGGCTAACCCTCTATCGCCTGACTTTGCCCGATACCGCCGGGCGATGGTCGGTGGACATCGATCTCGGACTGGTGGCTCGATCCTACCGCCTCGGGAAGTTTGAGCCGCAGGAATGGCTCGTCGCGCCCTATGCGGGTTTGGGCTCGAGGTCGGAGCCGGGGAGTGGCCGCCACCTCTATGTCGAAGTGACAGCCAGCCCCGAAGCTACCTTGCTGTTGCGAGACGACCGCGGCGGGCGGCAGTTCGAATTTGCTCTGGACAAGGTTCAGGCCGGAGAGGAAATGCCGGGTACCCCGGCCGGGCCGCGAATCGAGGTTCTGGAGACCGAGAAAACCTGGATCCACGGCAAGGTCACGGATGCTGCCACAGGCAGGCCCACGCCGGTCAGATTGGCGTTCTGTTCTAAGGAAGGGCGTTACATTCCTCCTTACGGCCACCGCACCGAGGTTGATGCCGGAACGTTCAAGGATTGGGGCGCCGATCTCAAGCTCAGGGACACGTCCTATGCTTACGTGGACGGCACGTTCCAGATCGAACTTCCCGTGGGCGATGTATACGTCGAAATCAACAAGGGATTCGAATACGCTCCCCTTCGCCAGAAGTTGAGCATTCAACGCGGGCAACGCGAGCTGAGCCTGGAGATTGCGCGAGCTCTGGATTTTCGTTCGCTCGGCTGGGTGACCGCCGACACTCACGTGCATTTCTTATCGCCGTCGACCGCGGTATTGGAGGGACAGGCGGAGGGACTGAATATTGTCAATCTCCTGGCCGCCCAATGGGGGGACCTCTTCACCAACGTAGGCGATCTGGGCCAGGACGAGCTGATGTCGCGCGATGGCGACACGGTCGTGTGGATGGGGACCGAGAATAGGCAGCACATTCTCGGTCACTTGGGTGTACTCGGCAAGGTCGTTTTTCCGATGTCCGCCGGCGGCCCGCGCGAGAGCTACCACGGCGACCCCTTGTGGGATACTCTGGCCGAGTGGGCCGACGCCTGCCGCAGGCAGGGGGGACTGGCCGTGTCCGTTCACTTTCCTTATCCGGCGGGCGAGCAGGCGGCG
>DATIFQ010000097.1:0-6199 GCA_035455185.1 Bryobacteraceae bacterium
ACGGCAAGTCCCCGGTCATGGGCATCGACGTCTGGGAGCACGCCTACTACCTGAAGTATCAGAACCGCCGCGCCGAATACATCGCCGCCTGGTGGAACGTCGTCAACTGGAAAGAAATCGAAAAGCGCTTCTGATAGCTGACGGCTGATCGCTAACTAACAGCTGACGCAGGGAGCGGCCTCTCTTTGCTCCTCTGCTTCTTCCGCGTCCTGTGTGGTGAATCAGGTCTTTCCGAGCCCCACCGCAGGGAGCGGTCAACAAAACCCGCGACCACGCCCCCGCGCGCGAGCCGTCGGTGATAGCTGACACCTGAAAGCCGATAGCTGTATCCTAAATAGCGTCATGAGACGGAAGCGCGGGAGTCCGTCGTCACAGTACGGCAGCAAGCGGGCCGAGGACTTGCGGTCCAAAGAGATGGAACGGACTGGCGCGTTGCTCGAGCTCTACATGAAGGCACCCCAACTGACCGACCAGCAGATCTGCGAGTGCGCCCTCGAAGAGGCCGTAAAGCTCACCGATAGCGAAGTCGGCTACCTCCACGAGTTGAGCGTCGATCAGACCGTGCTCACTCTCTCGACCTGGAACGAGGAGGCCCGCAAGCAATGCTCCGCAACCCACACCGACCACTACCCCTTGTCGGAGGCCGGTATCTGGGCGGATTGCGTGCGCCTGGGGCGGCCGGTGGTCCATAACGATTACCCCGCGATCGAACACAAAAAAGGTCTTCCGGACGGACACGTGCAAGTCTCAAGGCACCTGAGTCTGCCCGTGATGGAGAACGGCCGGATCAGTTTCGTCCTCGGAGTCGGCAACAAGCAGGCCGGCTACAACGCGGATGACATCATCCAGTTGCAGCAGATCTCTAGTGAATTGCACAAGATCATGGTGCGGCGGCGGGCCGAGCGGGCGCTCCGGGCTTCGGAAACCCGATACCGGGTTGTGGCCGATAACACCTACGACTGGGAGTTCTGGCTGGACCCCGACGGCAGATTCATCTACTCGTCTCCCTCCTGCGAGCGGATCACCGGCTACAGTGCGGCTGAATTCGAGGCTGATCCCGGCCTCCTCGTGCGCCTGATCCATCCGGATGACCGTCCGCGATTTGAAGCACATCAGAGGAAGGTTTGCGTCGACCGGGTCGTGGCCGAGGAGGAGTTCCGCATTGTTCGCGCAGATGGCGCCGTGGGATGGATCGGCCATCTGTGCGGTCCGGTTTTTGACGAAGCCGGACACTTTCTCGGGGTCCGCGGCAGCAACCGCGACATCAGCGAGCGAAAGCTCGCGGAGGAGACGCTGCGCAGGAGCGAGGAGCGGTACGGCACGCTCGTGCGAAGCTCACCCTACTGCATTCACGAGATTGATCGCCAGGGACGGCTGACCTCGATGAACCCTGCCGGCCTGGCGATGATGGGCGTCCGGGACGAGTGCGCGATCGTCGGAATGCCCTACCTCGACGCCGTGGCGGATGAGGATCGGGGGCGGATCGGCCAACTGCTTCAGGCTGCGCTCGAGGAGGGGCAGCGGTCGGAATTCGAATTCAGGGCCGGGAACGGGCTCTATTTCGCATCCTCCTTCGTGCCCATCAGGGACGCGGAGGGCGCGGTGATCCGCGTCATGGGTCTGACCCAGGACATTACCGCCCGCAAGAAGGCGGAGGCGAGTTTGCTCGACTACCAGGAACGGCTCCGCTGCTTGACGTCCGAATTGTCGCGGGCTGAGCAGCAGGAGCGGCGCCGCGTAGCGGGCTTGCTGCACGATGACGTGATACAGGCGCTGGCTTTGTCCCGGATCAGGCTATCGGAATTGCGCCAATCACTCGTCGCGGAGCAGCAAGGGTTGCTGGACCGTACCCGCGAGCTGGTTGAGGACGCGATCCATGGCACTCGCTCGCTGATGTCCCAGCTCAGCCCGCCGATCTTGCACGAACTGGGCCTGGACCCCGCGCTCGACTGGCTCACCGAGCAGATCGCCGGGAGGGAGAAACTCGCCTGGCGGTTTGTCAGCGACGGGCAGCCCAAACTTCTGGATGACGACGGAAAAGTCCTTTTGTTCACCGCCGCGCGGGAACTCCTGCTGAACGTCGTCAAGCACGCCAGGGCGGCCCAGGTAACGGTGCGCTCCAGCCGGGAAAACAGCGCGATTCAGATCTCTGTCGAGGACGACGGTGTCGGCTTCGACACCCGGTTCAAGAGCCGCTGTTGCGGCGAGAGCGGGGGCTTCGGTCTTTTCAGCATCCGGGAGCGTCTGGGGTACCTCGGGGGCTGCTGCGAGATCCACTCCGAACCGGGTAAAGGCACGCGCGCGGTCCTGGCGCTGCCTCTCAAGCAGGATGGCGCACATGAAGATTCGCATCATACTGGCGGATGATCACCGCATCATCCGGGATGGCATCCGGGTCCTGCTCGCCGGCCTCGACGGCATGGAAGTGATCGCCGACGTGGGCGATGGACGCACCGCCGTGAAGCTGGCCGCTGAGCTCAAGCCGGACGTGATCGTCATGGACATCGGCATGCCGGATCTGAACGGCATGGAAGCGACGCGCCAGATCAAGGCGCAGGATCCTGGCGTGCAGGTAATCGCACTCTCCATGCATCGCGACGTGCGGTTCGTTTCCGAAATGCTGCGTGCCGGCGCCTCCGGCTACCTTCTCAAGGAGGCGGCCTTCGAGGAACTGGCCCGCGCCATCCAGGCCGTGACCAGGCACGAAACCTACCTCAGTCCCAGCATCAGCGGCGTGGTCGTCCAGGACTATGTGAGCCGGCTTGGCGAGGCTCGGCCGGCGGGATCGGCCGCCCTGACGCCGCGGGAACGCGAGGTGCTTCAGTTGATCTCGGAAGGCCACAGCAGCAAGGAGATCGCCTTCCGCCTGCACGTGAGCCTGAAGACCGTGGAGACGCACCGGCACCAGATCATGAGCAAGCTGGGCCTCCGCAGCGTGGCCGAGCTCACCAAGTACGCCCTGCGCGAGGGGCTCACCGCGTTGTAGCGAGTCCGCGCAACCCATCTCAGGATTTTCGCACCCCCGGATCGGGGGATCTCCCGATGCGCACCGGGACTACCGTGTGTCAATTTGGTGGTGCGGGTCCGTGGGAGGCCAAGAAACACCAGGAAGCAAATCGGCTGGGAAACCGAATTTGGGTTCTGGGGGAGGCGGTGGAGGATGTGGATGTCCCTTGATCTGGGCGGAGGCTGCGCGATCATCCACACGCCGTAGCTGGGTACGCAACGGGGGTGGCCGGAGAACCACCCCCACGCCGCCGGGAAGCAGCCCTTCCACACACCATTCGGGTATAATCGTCCCACGCCTTTTCCTTGAGGGAGGAAAACCCAAATGCGAATGTTGCTGAGAGTATCGATTCCCGTGGAGGCAGGAAATGCCGCTGCCAAGGCCGGAACCCTGGGTTCCACTGTCGAACAAATTGTAGCCAATCTCAAACCGGAAGCTGCCTATTTCTTCGCGGACGACAGCGGCCAACGGTCGGGCTCCATCGTGTTCGACATGAAGGACACATCAGAGATTCCAGCGGTCGCTGAGCCCTGGTTTCTCGCGTTCAACGCAAAAGTCTCGTTGCGGCCGATCATGAACCCACAAGATCTTGCCAAGGCCGGTCCATCGATTGGCAAGGCTGCTAAGCAATACGGAAAGTAGACGTGGGACAGGCCTACTCTGTCCTGCGCCGATTTTGCGAGCGGACAGAGCAGCCTCTCACCCATTTCCATTCCGTTGCCGCTACCATCCGGGCCGTATACCATACCAGACGCAATGCTCTTTTCTGACCTCGCACTCGCGAGACGTTTGGAGCGTGCGGAAGGGCACGCGTGCGTTCAATTCGCGGAAGCACGGCGTCGTCTGTTCCCCGACAGCGGGGCCGAGTGGATAGAATGCGCCGGGGCGTACGCAATCTTCGATGGCATCGACTCTCCTGTCACTCAGAGTTTCGGACTCGGCATATTCGAGGAGCTGAGCGCGGACTCGCTGGATGTGATCGAGCGTTTCTTTGTGAGCCACGGGGCGCCGGTGCTTCATGAGGTGAGTCCTCTCGCGGGGGTCGCCGCGCTGGGCTTGCTCTGTGCGCGCAACTACAGGCCGATCGAAATCAGCAACGTCTTGTATCAGCCTGTTGAGAAGCCCGCGGCGGACCACTCGGGCAATATCACCGTGCGGGTAATCGGTCCCCAAGAAGCTCGACTCTGGGCGGACATAGGCGCGAGGGGCTGGGCATACGAACATCCGGAACTCCTCGACTTTCTTCTGCAACTCGCCCCTATTTCCGCGGCGCGCCGGCATAGTGTGTGCTTCCTCGGCGAGGTGGATGGCAAACCGGGCGCCGCTGGCGTGCTGTGCATGCATAACGGAGTTGCGCTGTTTGGCGGCTCGGCTACCATTCCGGAGCTGCGGCGTCGCGGTCTGCAAGCGGCGCTCCTTCATGGGCGCATGCGCTACGCCTTTGACCATGGCTGCGATTTGGCGATGATGGTCGCCGCGGCTGGCAGCGATTCCCAGCGCAACGCCGAGCGTAAAGGGTTCCGGATCGCCTACACACGCACCAAGTGGCGGCTGATCGCTGACCGCTGATAGCTTCCAGCGAATCAGCTAATCCACATCGACCGTCAGGCGCGGCCCATTGCGAAGTGTCTGATAGACGACGCAATGTCGCTCGGTCAGCTCCAGTAACTTCTGGCGTTCCTCCCGGGAAGCGTCGGTATCGAGAGAGATGCGAAGGCGGATCTCGCGGAAGCCCACCGGCACGTCTTTGGCGACGCCGAGAGTCCCTCGAAAGTCGAGGTCCCCCTCGGCCCTAAGATGTCCGCCGCGCAGTTCGAGTCCTAACGAAGTCGCCACGGCTGACAAAGTCACACCGGCGCAGGCGACCAGCGCTTCGAGGAGCATGTCGCCAGAGCAGGCTTCCTGGCCGCTGCCCCCGGTGGCCGGATGCAGGCCCGCTTCGACCAGGCCGCCGAAGGTCTCGACACGGCAGGAGACGCCTTCACCCAGCCAGCCTTCAGCCGTGAGTGTGACGACCGCGGCTTTGGGATCTTCCCGATATCGTTGCTTCAAGGGCGCCTGGAGCGCGCGCAATTCTTCCCTCTTCATGACCCCATTCTCGCTTAGTGGGGCGGCTCCCCATTTCTTCTTCTCGTTCTTCGTGCCTTCGTGGTGAAATCTGAACCGCGCGCATGAGCAAGCGGAGCTGAAAGCTGATCGCTGACAGCTGACACCGAAGCGTGACACCATAATCGAAGGGAGGAAGCACTGGCACATGATCGAACTGGCAGCGGAATTGCGGACCGTCGTGGAACGAGCGGCAGTTCGCTTCAGGAGCCTGCGCGAGGACGACGTCACCCGAGACTTGGGTGCGGGTCGGTGGGTGAAGAAGGAAATCCTCGGCCATTTGATCGACTCGGCCGCCAACAACCATCAGCGGTTTGTTCGAGCGCAGTTCACGTGGCCGTTTGTCTGGCCCGGGTACGATCAGCAAACCTGGGTGCCCCTGCACCACTATCGTGATCGTCCGTGGACGGAGGTGGTGGATCTGTGGGTGGCTTTGAACCGCCACGTGGCGGCGGTCATCGAATTCGTACCGGTCGAGAAGCTGCAAACACCTTGCACGATCGGCGATTATGAGCCGGCCTCGCTCGAATGGTGGATGCGCGACTACCTCCGCCATCTGAAGCACCATCTGGAGCAGTTCGAGGTCGCCTGAAACACCGCGGTTGTTTTGTGGCGCAGGCCATCGTTTTCCGTGGCCTGCGACGGCGGCAGACGACAAAAGGCGAGGTCGTTTTGTGGACAAAAGGCGAGGCCGTTTTGTGGCGCAGGCCATCGTTTTCCGTGGCCTGCGACGGCGGTAGACGACAAAAGGCGATCGCCGGCCCCACAAGACATAAGGTCCCGAGATGGCAACGATATCAGAACACCTTTCGGAACGTAAGATTGATGCGAGCGTTGCCTGTCAGCGGATGCTGCCCGTCCTTGAGCGGAGCGACGCCGTGATAGACGAAACGCGCCGGACCGCCCCACACCGCAACGTCGCCGTTTTCGACGCGTAGGCGGCGCACCGGATCGGAGCGGCGTTTGCCGCCCCAGAGGAATACGGCAGGCAGGCCCAGCGAGACGGAGACAATCGGAGCCCAGGCATCCTTCTCGTCACGATCTTGATGAAGGCCGAGCTTGGCCCCTGCGATGTAGCGGTTGATC
>DATIFQ010000098.1:0-5831 GCA_035455185.1 Bryobacteraceae bacterium
AGGGAGCTTCGAAGCCTCATCAAAAGCCTTCTCGAGAACCTTAGTCATGACCGGGCAATTCTACCGTCTCGCCACCGTATCTCGCTAAGAGTGCCGCCGAACGGTCGGGCCTTCAGCGGCGAGCCGAGCGAGCACAGCGAGCGGCCCGAGGAGCGGCGAGTCCGCTGCAACGTCATGTTAGGCCGCGCCCCGGTCAGCTTGACAATATGTCAGTCCTGACATATTGTGCTACCGGCGTATGGAGAAGCCGCTGGCATGGCTACGAGGAGATCAAGACTCCTCCGTTCTCTACCGGTGCTCGGATCGAGGCTGGATACCTCCTGCGAAGGATTCAGCAGGGCGAGAAGCTCTCGCTTCCACACTCTCGACCTATGCCAGCCATCGGCCCTCGTTGCCACGAGCTTCGGCTTCGGGATCGCGAGCACACCTGGCGAATCATCTACCGGGTCGATCCCGACTGCATTCTGATCTTGGAGATCTTCGACAAGAAAACAACTGCGACGCCCAAGAGCGTGATTGACGATTGTCGGCGGCGGTTGAGACATTACGACGAGCACGGGAGGTGACCGATGAGGAGCGCGAAGAGGAAGAAACTTGAAGCCGCGGGTTGGCAGATCGGTACGGCCGCTCAACTTCTCGGGCTGTCCAAGCAGGAGACCGAGTTGGTCGAGCTCAGACTTGCCCTCGCTCGAGGTCTGCGGCTGCGACGCGAGGCCCGCCACCTCACCCAGGCTAGTCTCGCCAAGCTGATCGGATCCAGCCAGTCCCGCGTTGCCAAGATGGAAGCCGCCGACTCCAGCGTCGCATTCGATCTGCTCCTGCGCTCCTTGGTCGCCACCGGTGCGACTCGGCGGGAACTCGCCAGGATCATCCAGCGCCCGACCTCGTCTAGCGCGGCCTAACAGCTTGCGGCTCAGCGGCGAGCCGAGCGAGCAAAGCGAGCGGCCCGAGCGAAAGCGAGGGCGGCGAGGCCGCTGCAACGCCATGTTGGGCCGAATCGCCGATTACCGAACGAACGAGAACGTAAACGGAGTTATGGGCGGGAGCTGATTCGCCAGCACGGCAATGTAGCTGAAGGTGGGTTGATCGGCATTGATAACGGCGTAGTTGACCGATGCTGTCGTATTCAGGGCCGTGCAACCGGGGACTGTATCGGGAGAAAACGACGGTCCAGCAACCTGGATGATCGTCTTGGCCGGGACCGAGATCAGACGGCGGTCCAGGAGGCGATCGTCGCAGCCGCGGCGCAGTTCCACGAACGCGGACGCCGTGCTGGTTCCAGCGTTGTAAATCCCCACGTTCGTCCGGCGGCCGCCGAACTTTTCCGACTCACCGAGGTCCGCAGAAAGCAGAATTTGAGGAACTCCCGCAGGCACGAGCTGCCGGACTATCGGCAATGCCGGCCCCGCGAACAACGTCGTTGGTCCGGGGTCCGGACCGCAATACTCGGGGTTGGGAGTCCTGATCAGCGCGAGCGCCCGGCTGCTGACCGTGACTCCTCGTGGTACGTCGAGATGAACTGCCCAGAGTTGTGTTCTCCGATCCGGCGCCCAACTACTGATTTCCGAGTTGAGCGAACCGTACCCGGACCTCGTGACGTGCGGAGGAATTACGAGTGGAACGGAATTGGTCGAGCCACCGTTGCTCGTCTCGAGTGCCTGAACCGACAACGGGGCGTCGGTGGCGTTATGGAAAACCAGATCGTCGTACCAGATTATCCCGCCGCACGGCGGATATACGTATCCGCCGAACGCGCCGAATTGCACAACCCAGGCGTCCTCAGCCTGCACCGACCCGGCGCCAAGCACGATGCCAACGCGCATTAGGACAAACGGCGTCAACCTTAGTGCCGTACGCTGTCTCTCACCCGGGAAGCGGCCCAACGCTCCGGTTCAGCGGCGGACCGCGCAGCGGACCGTCCGCTGCAACCGGTTGTTAGACCGCAGTTGGACCTAGCCAAAGACCACATTCCTGCGGCAATGACCTTCCTGAGAGCCGCGAGATTAAGCAGGAACATAGGTCAACCGGATCACAGCCTCGTCAATCCGGTCATTAGCTATAAAACGGAGCGGCGGCCGGGGTCCGGCGAAATATGGCTTGCCGTGACCAAGGATGACGGGATGCAGGTAGATTCGATATTCATCGATCAGGCCAAGCTTGGTTAGGCTGTGCGCCAAGTCCGGGCCAGCAACTTCGATCTCCCCGTCGCGTTCGGCCTTTATCTCGCGGATCGCGCCCTCAAGATCTCGCTCAACAAGCTCGGCGTTGGGGCCGACCGCCTTCAACGAGCGCGAGACGACCCATTTCGGCTGGTTCCGCCACGCCGCCGCGAAGGCGTGTTCCTCCGCATTCCATTCAGGATGGTCGTCGTCCCAGTAACGCATGACCTCATACATTCGGCGGCCGTACACACTGCCCGCCTGCCCCTGAGCTTCCTCGATGAAGTGGCGAAATAGCGTGGGGCTTGGCGCAAACGCCATATGGTCGACGTACCCGTCCAGGGACTGATTCATTCCGAACACGAGCTTAGCCATGTCCTCTTCCTTTTCTTGCGCGCGGGACGTGTTTCCTGCGGTCTAACGGTCGGGCGTTCAGCGGCGAGCCGAGCGAGCAAAGCGAGCGGCCCGAGCGAAAGCGAGGGCGGCGAGTCCGCTGCAACGCCATGTTAGGCGCCCTTTGATAGCTCGTGCTCCAGCCGTTCAGCCAGAAACTGTTTGAGCAGCGACTGATACGGGATATCACGTTTGTTCGCCAGGACCTTGAGGTGACGGATCATCGACTCGGGCAAACGAAGGGAAATCGTGCGTAGAGTCGGACGCAGGCTAGGGAAGGTCCTACGCTGAGCAGAAGCCCAATCGACAAAATCGACGGAGTCGTGCTCAGCCCAGAACTTTCGCTCCTGCTCCTCCGTCTCGAACTTCGGAAGCCGCTTACGCTTTGCTTTGCTCATAGGCTTGGCGTTCCCTTCGAGTCATGTCTCGCGCCGAGATTATTCGGATGAGCGACCCACGAACGGTAAAGCTAATGAAGAGTCGCCGATCAGAGTCCGATTGCCCCAGCGCTTGGTAGCGAGCCTCGCCAACCGAGTGCTCGCGATCGGGCGATACGACGAGAGGCTCGTTGAAAAAGACCTCCTCGGCCTCCCAGAACGCGACACGATGCCGTTCCCAGTTCTTCTCAAGATTCCCCTCATCCCAATCAAAGCCGGTGCAGCCCTCGAGGGAGTCGCCTGCCACTCATCACTGAGTATATATCAGAGATATACGGCGCGCAACCGGGCACCTAACGGGTGGCGCGTCAGCGGCGCGCGAAGAGCCGAAGGCGATGAGCGAGCCCGCTGCACGCGCGTGTTAGGCGGCTCCATCACGCCACCCATGCCTGCCAAGGTCCGTCAAATCGCCAGTCCAACGTCGCCTTCGAGCACCGATGTCTTCAGCTGCGGGCGCTCTCCGCTCTTCCACAGTACAGCCGTGTGTAATACCCGATACCTGATGGGCCCCCCGTCCGGTCTTTCGCTACGCGCAATGGGGCGTGGGATGCAGACATACTCGGTGCGCATCTCATCGGCCGACAATTGGACCTTCGCATAACCGTGCCCTCCAAGATCTACGAACTCGAGGTGCGGAGCGAGATCCGGGTTGGACAGCGACCGTGCGCGCTTGAGGTCGAAGCTCTTTGCATATTCGAAGCACGCACGGACGCCGTGCTTCAGCAGCATGTTGAAGGTCCAGGCCGGCTTCGCCCCCGCATCTTTGTCAGCAAGAAACAACGGTCGTAGCGGAGCATCCTTCGGCAGTCTGTGCTCATAGGCCTCCATCACTCCCGGACTGGCGAGAGACCCACCAACGAAGCTCAACCCGATCGGTTCGAATTTGCCGGGCGGAAGTTCCGCAGTCGCATATCCGGCCCAGAAGCTGTGGCGGTCGCCCGAGACGATGGCGAAGCCTGTGATCTTCGTGTCGCGTACGAGATGGTAGATCTCAGCGCGCTCTGCCCAAGCTGTGCCGTAATCACCGCCGCCCAGGGCTGCGAACGTGTTGGGAGGCCAGGACTTCTTGGTGAGACCCGCGGGCAGGTTCTGCGGGTCGGCGCGCCAATCCAGCGCGCCCAGCGAGTTCGCCCAGATTTTCCACACCGCGGTTGAGCTCTTGAGCTTGTCCTTGAACCATGCCTTCTGCTCCGTCCCGAGAATCGTTTGCGGCGGTGCGCTCTGTTGCGGGTTGGGCACATGTGCATCGTTGAAGCGGATTTCCGGAGGAGGGTTGCCGCCGTTGAAGGCGCGCCCGCCGTCGAGAACCTGCATCGCCGGCTCAGGAAACATTCCGATGAACTCGTCTCCGCCGAGCTTTTCGAGAGACGGATCGCTGAAGGGATCCGCGCTCCGATAGCTGTGTTGGTCGGTAATGATCAGGTCCAGGTGCTGACCGTACCGGAGCGCCCTATAGCCCTTGAGACTGTTGATCGCCGTCAGGTTGTTCGGTTCCACCCCCAGCCCATCGCTATCGAACTTTTTGATGGGTACGTCTTTTACAGATGGTGGATCGAAACGCTCGAGTAACCCGCTCGGCGGAGCGACACGCGCGGGGAGGTATTCGAACCAAGCCTGATTTGCCGCGACCTTGACGCTCTGGCCAGGCTGCTCGAACTTCCCCGCCTTGACGATGCTTTGCCAACCTTGCCACGAGAATTCGTGGTTGTCCCAGATCGCGACGAACGGCCAGCGGGCGCGAGCGTCCTGGAGGTCGGGATCGGCGAGATACGCCCTGTAGATGGCCCGGTAGCCGTCGACGGTCAGCGGTATGTGGAAGTTTCCGACCTTGTGGTCGTCTGGGATGCGCGCAACCTCATAGATCGTGCGGTCGTAGCGTGTCTTCACCTCGTCGGGATACTCCACCACCTCATAGATGAAATCGCCCAGGTGCAGAACGAAGTCGAGCTGTTGGGCGGCGGGAGCGCGTTCATCTTCGTAGATCATCCGGCGATAGGCGTTGAGCTTGCCCTCATTGACATCCTGACAGCTCACGAATGCGAAGTTCACTGGGCGCGGATCGTTTGGCAACGGTGCAGTGATCGTGCGGCCGACCCGGCTGCCGTTTCCGTCGGTGTCGGTAAACCGATACCAGTAAGTGCGCGCCGGCTTGAGTCCGCCAATCAGAACGCGCGCGGTCCAGTCCGCGGCGCTTGAGACCGGTGCCTGCGCGTGCGCGATGACTCGGCGGAATGCCTCATCCTCGGCTACCTCGACGGTCAGGAGCTGGCGTGTGCCCTTGGCAAACGGACGCCTCGTCCACAGGATGACGCTGTGCGGATCGGGATCGCCCGAGGCGACCCCTTGGGGATAGAGATCACGCCGCTCATGCCAGTGGACACGCGAACCTCGAGCCGGTCCGACCCATGCGAGCGAAGCACCGATTGCTGCTGCAGCTTTGAGAAAGGATCGGCGGCTAATCTTCATCGTCTCACTCCGTCCGGGCTGTAGTTGGCGTCACCTCAGGGTTGGACACGAGGCCAATCGTCAGCGCAAGGTGAACAGCCGTCACCACGAGAAGCCGCTTCGTCACTCTCATCGGGTAGGGCCTAACGGTCGGGCGTTCAGCGGCGAGCCGAGCGAGCAACGCGAGCGACCCGAGCGAAGCGAGGGACGGCGAGTCCGCTGCACGCGCATGTTAGGCGGCGGCTCAGAAAGCACACCAGACTCCATCCGGTGTGCTCAACACTCTGCCATTCACCAAGTCAACAGCTACCCGAAGCCTCACCGCCGTCCGCCGCTCCGGGCCAGCTCGCGCAGGGCCTCCGCCAGGAGCGCGTTGAAGGCCTCGGGCTGCTCGAGC
>DATIFQ010000099.1:0-4046 GCA_035455185.1 Bryobacteraceae bacterium
TGGACCGGGGGTGGTGGCGATACGTGTCCGTCGCGGATGTGGCACGGATCGGTCTGGTGAACCTCTCAGGCTCGGCGCTGAGCGCAGCAATCATCGTTGCGGTTGTGCCTCCTGGGTTTCCGAGGTCAGTCTATCTGCTCGACTTGATCCTTTGCGTGCTCGCCTCCGCGGGGGTGCGTGTGATGGTGCGGGTGATCGCCGAGGCCGCGGCCCAAAACCGGCACGAACGTGGGGCGAAGCGAACGCTGATCTACGGCGCGGGGGAGGCGGGCATCACGCTGTTGAGGGAGATCAGGAGCAATCCCCGGCTGCCATACAGAGTGTGCGGATTTGTGGACGATCATCCCGAAAAAGCCGGCGTCCGCATCCAAGGGAGACCGGTGCTTGGTTCGGGCGCCGACCTGGAGGCGCTGGCGCGGGAGCACAACGTCGAAGAGGTCCTGATTGCGGTGCCTTCGGCAACCGGCGAGCAGATGCTCGGGATCCTCGAGAAGTGCCGCGCAGGGAACGTGCGGTGCAAGACGGTGCCTGGGCTCGCCGAGGTGGTGGAAGGGAAGGGACTCGCAGGCCAGATCCGGGACGTAGCAATGGAAGACCTGCTTGGCCGGAGCCCCGTACGCCTGGAAGAGGAGCAGATTCGCGAGAAGCTCGAAGGCAAGGTGGTGCTGGTGACGGGGGCGGCGGGATCTATCGGAAGCGAGTTGTGCCGGCAGATCGCACGATTCCGGCCGGCAGCCGTCGTCGGGTTCGAAGTCGGCGAGACCCCGTTGTTCCACCTCGAAAGCGAGATGCGGCAGTTGTTCCCGAACGTGACGTTCCATGCGGAGATCGGGAGCGTCCAAAACACACGCCGGCTGGAGGAAGTCCTCCGGCTGTACGAGCCGTCCATCCTGTACCATGCGGCCGCGTACAAGCACGTGCCGATGATGGAGGCGCACGTGTTCGAAGCCGTCGAGAACAACGTCTTCGGCACGTACAACGCCGCACGACTGGCGGCGGAGTGCGGACTGACGGACTTCGTGATGATCTCAACGGATAAGGCCGTTCGCCCCACCAGCGTCATGGGCGCCACAAAACGGGTTGCCGAACTCGTGGTTAATTCCCTTCAGAACGGCGGAACGAAGTTCGCGTCCGTGCGGTTCGGAAACGTGCTCGGGAGCAACGGGAGCGTCATCCCGCTCTTCAAGAAGCAGATCGCCGACGGCGGGCCGGTGACGGTGACGCACCCGGACATGCAGCGCTACTTCATGACGATACCGGAGGCGGCCCAACTTGTGCTCCAGGCATCCACGATGGGGCGGGGCGGCGAGATCTTCGTCCTGAACATGGGCAAGCCGGTGAAAATCTTAGATCTTGCCCGTAACCTGATCCTTCTGTCCGGCCTGAGGCCGAGCGAAGACGTCAAGATCGAGTTCACGGGTGTGCGTCCGGGGGAGAAGCTCTTTGAGGAATTGCACACCTGTGACGAATCGACCGCACCGACGCGGCACGAAAAGATCAGTATCTACTCCGGCGCCTGCGTGTCCCTCGAAGATATGTACCCGCGCCTAGGCCTGCTGAAACAGATCTGCGCGGAGCGGGAAGTCGACTCACTCCTTCTTTGGTTGAAGGACTTAATTCCAGAGTACAATCCGAGCGGCCACGTGTTGCGCCGCGCTCTCTCGAGTTCCGTGAACACCAGGAAAGAAGTCGGAGTGCGGCCGGAGCTGACGCTTCACGCCACCGCTGGCTGGAACGGCACGTATGTGGAGCTCGAACACGCCGCGGCTCACGCACCTATAAGTTGAAAGCCCGATCTGAGAACCAGACGAGACAGTAACGTGGGTTACTTAGTACTGCTAGGCTTGGTCTTCGCATACGCCGTCTATCTGGACGGCGGTGCGACTCGATGGAGCTGGGAGTTGTGTCTCCCAGTCATCGGGCTGACGGGCCTTATCTACTGGCTCCGCACACGCCGGACCGAACTTGCGCCTCCACTCGAGGGCTGGCTCCTGCGAGCTGCGCTCCTGTTGCCAGCTTACGCGGCGGTCCAGGCCATTCCGTTGCCGCTCCCTGTACTCCAAATACTTTCGCCTGCCCGAGCGGAACTCCAGGTCGCACTGAGCAAAGCCGGTGCAGCAGGGGACTTCGCGTCTCTCAGCGTGGTCCCGCCGGTGACTTTGAGGCATGGTGTCACGCTCGCAGGCTTGCTAGTCGTGCTTTTGCTCGTTCGGGAGCTCGCCTGGCGGTGGCCGGAACGGCGCTGGACACTGGCATCCCCATTCGTGTTCGTAGCCGCCCTTGAGGCGGCGCTGGGCATTGCACAGGCCGCGGAAGGGGACGGTGCGCACGGCACGTATGTGAACCATAACCACTTCGCAGGTTTACTCGAGATGGCCTTGCCGTTCGCGGTAGTGTACGCGGTCGTGATGACGCGACGGGTCCTCCGGAGTGAGAAGAACGAGGTTTGCGCGCGGCGCCTGCGGCCGGTGGTGAAGCCGGTAGTGGGGGCGTGTGTTGCACTTTCGGCTGCCGTCCTGATCGTGGCCGGGGTGGTGGCTTCACAGTCACGGATGGGTTTCGTGTCGGCGCTTACCGGCTTGGCCGCGGCGATGGTGCTTTTGACAATCTGGTGCAAGCAGTCGACCAATCACCGGCGGAACGCACTCGCGGTGGCTCTGGCGGTGGCTCTGGCTGGGGCAGGGCTGGCGCTTCTGCCATCAGAGGCACTGGTTACAAGGTTCGGACACCTTGCGCAGCAGGATCTATCGACCGATACAAGGACGAAGATATGGAACGAAACGTTGGCGCTGATTGCGGCCTATCCCGTCTTCGGCTGTGGGTTCGGTGGGTATGAATCCGCGTTTCTGAAGTTCAAGTCGGCCGCCCCGATGTACACGGTAGACTATGCGCACAACGACTACTTGCAGGGAGTAGCCGAACTGGGAGTGGCGGGCTTTTTGCTGGCAGCCTGCTTCCTGGTCGCCGTCGTTCGCACACTGCTACGCGGCCGGCTGTCATCCGATCGGGAAGAACGCTGCTTCATCATAGCGTGCCTTGGCGCGATGACCGCGATCTTACTGCACAGCATCACGGACTTCAATCTCTATATGCCGGCGAATGCGATGCTTCTGGCATGGATTTGCGGGGCTGGACTTGGGTCGTTGCGGTATAGCCCAGGAGGAGCCGCGCGAATCGTTGATGTAGCTCCGGCTCGATAAGATGCCGGTGTTCGATGTTCTTAGGCTAACTCAATAAGGGACTTTTCAAGGAGGTCAACGTGCGTACTTCAAACTATGTTCTGTTGTTCGTAGTGATCGTTTTGGTTGGTTCGCTTCAGGCGGCTGACCACGTCGGAACAGTGACAGCGGGGGGCCCGCTCATGTTGCGAGGCCAACTGGTGCCACATGAGGCTGCCCACGGAATGGCGCTCACGAGCGGTGATGAGGTGGAGACTATTGACGATCCCGCAATGATCATGCTGAATGATCAGGGACGGGTGACAGTGGAACCACGAAGTCTAGTGAAGATTATCCTCTCCGGAAGTCGAACTCAGGTGAGCCTCGGACGGGGCACGATCCAGTATGGCGTGACCGCCGCTTCGAAGCTGAGCATCTGTGCGAGCTCACGGTTGATCGAACCCGCAGCGCCGTCCGAAGGTGTAGTTACGATCGATGGCCCCGGTAAGGTCAATGTCGCCACCGCTCAGGGAAGCCTGAAGGTGGACGAGAAGACGGCGTGCGGCTACGACGGACAACCCGCGAAATGGCTGACAAAGACCAAAGCGATCGTAGTTGTGGGGACAACCGCTGCCGCGGGCGCTCTTGTGGGGATCGGGAAGAGCCAGACCGGACCACCCAACCCGACGAGCGTCAGTCCCAAGTAGCGCTGACGTTCGAGCATCCGACACTCGCCCACTGTCGCTGCATATCTCCAGCTCCAGCCAAACAGGTATGCCGATGCTGGAAATGTCAAGATCGAATCCACCAGGCGGTATATATCGTGTCATCGCGCACACCTTTGGGCGCTTTATCTCAGGCACCACTGCACAAAGCCTAGGTCACATC
>DATIFQ010000100.1:0-2458 GCA_035455185.1 Bryobacteraceae bacterium
GGATGCTCGCTCCCACGCTCCAGACTGGCGGCCAGCCGCAAAAGACCCTTTTCGTCCCATCCCTTGGCCGGGTCCACCGTGACCAGCTTCGGTTTCCCTTCGGTGAGCGTCCCGGTCTTGTCGATCACGAGGGTGTCCACCTTGCGCAGGATCTCGATCGCCTCGGCGTTCCGGAACAGGACGCCGGCGGTTGCACCCTTTCCCGTTGCGACCATGATCGACATCGGGGTCGCAAGCCCGAGCGCGCAGGGGCAGGCGATGATGAGCACGGCGACCGCGTTGACCAGCGCGTGTCCCATCCGCGGCTCCGGGCCGACGAGTCCCCAGACGATGGCCGTGGCGACGGCGATCGAGACCACCGCCGGAACGAACCAGCCGGCCACCTGGTCCGCCAGCTTCTGGATCGGCGCGCGGCTGCGCTGCGCCTCCGCGACCATCCGGACGATCCGTGCCAGCAATGTGTCGGCGCCCACCCGCTCGGCCCGCAGGACGAACGAGCCCGTCCCGTTGACCGTGGCGCCGACCACGTGATCACCCGGCTTCTTCTCCACTGGAATGGGCTCCCCCGTGACCATCGCCTCGTCCACCGCGCTGGTCCCTTCGAGGACGACGCCGTCCACCGGCACCTTCTCCCCGGGTCGAACGCGCAGCCGGTCCCCAACGTGAACCTGATCGAGGGGGACATCCTCATCGGAGCCGTTGTCCCCGAGCCGCCGCGCGGTATTCGGCGCAAGCCCCAGAAGCGCCTTGATCGCCGCCCCGGTCTGGCTGCGCGCCTTCAGTTCCAGGACCTGCCCGAGCAGCACAAGGGTTACGATGACGGCCGCTGCCTCGAAGTAGACGGCGACCATGCCCGACGCATCGCGGAACGAGGGGGGGAAGATACCCGGGAATAGTACGGCCACCAGGCTGTAACCGTACGCCACGCCGACGCCCAGCCCGATCAGCGTGAACATGTTGAGGCTCCGGTTCAGGATCGACTGCCAGCCGCGCACGAAGAAGGGCCAGCCTCCCCACAGGACGACGGGAGTGGCAAGGACAAGTTGCAGCCAGCCCATCGACTCCGTGGCGGAGATCCGCGCAAGTGGATGCCCCGGCAGATGCTCCCCCATGGCCACCACCACAAGGGGGATCGTGAGAGCGACGCTGACCCGGAAGCGTCGCCTCATGTCGACGAGTTCGGCGTTCTCCTCCTCGCCGGCCGCGGCCGTCCGTGGCTCCAGCGTCATGCCGCACTTTGGACAGCTGCCAGGCGCATCGCGGACAATTTCCGGATGCATGGGGCAGACCCATTCCGTCCGGGTGGCGGCCGCGACGGGGGCGACCGGTTCGAGCGCCATGCCGCACTTCGGGCAGTTTCCTGGGCCGGACTGCCGTACCTCGGGGTGCATCGGGCAGGTGAACACCCCTGCGGTTGTCTCAGCAGGTGGCGCGCTTTCCCTTGAGGGCATTCCCATCGCCGCTTCCGTCTGCGCCTCAGTGGCCGACCAGTACTTTACCGACCATGCCCGACTCGAAATGGCCGGGCACCAGGCAGGCGAAATCGAACGTACCCGCCTTGGTGAATTGCCAGACCAGTTCGCCGGTCATGCCGGGTTCGACGCTGACCTGGTTGGGATCGGCGTGTTTCATCTCCGGGAATTTCCGCATCATCTCGGCATGCTCCTTCAGTTCCTTGATCGTTCCAAGCACCATCTCGTGCTTCACCTTGCCGGTGTTCCGGACAATGAACCGGATGGTCTCGCCCTGTTTCACACGGATGCTGTCGGGCTTGAAGCGCATCGTGTCGATCATTTCCACTTCGACGCTGCGGGTGACCTTGCCGGGATCTCCCGGCTTGCCGATAGCCGCCGCGTGGCCGTCAGCCTGCCGTTCTTCCTTCTTCTCATGATGCTTGTCGTCGTGGGCCCGCGCACCGGTGGCGGAAACGAGGCTCATGGCAATCGCAGAAGCGACGAGGATTCGCCACATCATGGTTTGTCCCCTTCCTTGGTCAGTTGTGCCCTTGGACATCGTCCTTGCGCACGTCCAGCAGGCTGATGGTCTATTTAGAAGCCTTTCAGTTGGATACCGTTTCCTCACTCCAAGCACCAGTTACGTCACTCGGCGGAGCGGTTCGGTACAGCCATGCCCTCTGCCATGCCCTCTACCATCTGCCGGAAAACATTTCCCTTGACACGTCGCATCCAATAAATATACTACATAACCCATAGGGTATATATTTATTTAGACGGCTCCATCCGACGCGAAGTACCCTACAAAATCTACCGCTTTAAGGAGGTACCATGAAACGCCTGCTCCTCTTCGTCGCCGTGGCGCTGCTCGCCGTCCAGCCGGCTTACGCCGAAACGGTAAAGATCAACCTCCACTCCTGCTGCGTCACGGAGGACGCCACGACGAAGGAGATCCTCCCGGCGTTCAGGAAGTACTACAAGGAGAAGTTCGGAAAGGAGGTGGA
>DATIFQ010000101.1:0-3030 GCA_035455185.1 Bryobacteraceae bacterium
CCACCGCTTTTCTTGAGAATCACTTCGTTCCGATTCGGAGGCCGTCGGAAACTACCGGATGGTAAGATGTTAGGATTCCGCCGTGGAACCCGAGGGATCTTGCGAGCCTGACCTGGAGCAGCTGATGACGCGGTACCAGCAAGCGGATTCGGCGGCCGCGTCTGCCCTCGTTAAGCGCCTCAGCCCCCGCCTGTTTCGCTTCTTTGCCAGCCAAGCGGATAGCCCGGCCGACGCCGACGATATGCTCCAGGACCTGTGGCTGCGCCTGCACCGCGTGCGACACACTTACCGCGCGGGCGAGCCGCTGCTTCCCTGGGCGTACGCGATTGCGCATCGGGTGCGAATCGACAGTTATCGCCGGCGCCGGCGGATCTCGCGGGAAATTGCGGTCGATGTGCTACCGGAGCCTGCCGCCCACGAGGAGAAACAAAGCGACCTGCCGGCCTTCGACGAACTTCTGGCGGCCTTGCCGGAAAGCCAGCGAGAGGTGCTGACGATGCTCAAGGTGGATGGATTTACCGTCGAAGAGATCGCTCGGGCCACGTCTTCCACGGCCGGCGCGGTCAAACAGAAAGCTCATCGGGCGTATGAGCGACTGCGCAACTTACTACAAGAGATGGCGGCCCGGCAGGTACGGAAAGGGGGTACACCCCAACGTGGAGCATAGTACCCCAAGTTCCAATCATGGTAACAAGCGTTACTCGGCGCACAGTATCAGCGAATCATTAGAGGAGAGAGGATGGAAGGTGCTGAAGACGGTGCTCGGGCGGAGGCTCAGGGAGGACCAAAGGTGACGTGCCGTGACATCGACGGCTTCATTATCTTGCACGTCTCGGGTGCTGCCATCCCACCGGAGGCTGCTGCCCACATTGCTGGATGTGAGCGTTGCCGGCAGTTGGCCGATGCAATTGGGGAGACTCAGCGGACTGCCCTACCGTCGCCGGAGAGTTTGACACGGATCGAGAACCGGATACTGGCGGACTTGAAACCGGTGAAGCCGCTGGCCCCTACTAGTGTGCTCTTCTTCGCCTTGATGTTCTTTCTCGTGGTTGTAGCGGCGATTGGTAGTGCGGCGCTTGGGACCAGCGGCTGGCGGGTGCTCAGTGCGCTGCAAAGGATTGCCGTTTTCACTGCTCTGGCGGCGACTGCCGGTCTGCTCGCCTTCTCGGCGGTCCGGCAGATCGTGCCCGGAAGCCGGCTCTTGCTGTCTCCCTACTGGCCGGAAATTGCTGTGTTGGGCGTCATGACCGGAATCCTTGCAGCCCTGTTTCATCCGCGCGAGGAATCCGCGTTCGTCTCGAGGGGCCTGAAGTGCCTCGGAATCGGACTCGAGTACGCCATTCCAACCGCGCTCCTGGCGTGGCTGCTGCTGCGCCGTGGGGCAGTCCTAAACCCCGTGCTGACCGGGGCAACGGCGGGCATGTTAGCCGGTTTGAGTGGGCTTACCGTGCTGGAGATACACTGCCCGAATTTGAATGCGTACCACATCCTCGCCTGGCACATAGGATCTGTGTTGGCGAGTGTCCTGGGTGGGGTGGCTATTGGTCTTATGGCGGCGTATTCCGGCGGGAGGCGAACCCGCCGGATTCCTTGAGGGCAGTCCCGTTGCTTTTGACGCAATAGGAGTGCCCGCTCCCAGGAGCCGGTACAGCCCGGCCAGCTCCAGATACGGGCCACCCGACCCCCGCGTCGCATAGAAGATGTTGAGGAAAGCCTTTGCAGGAAGGTCAGTGCGGAGCGAAGATCGCGAACCTGCGCCCGCGCCAAGCGAAGGACGCTGTGTGCTCATCGAAACCGCCAGTATTGCGCCGCGGGGGAACGGACACTTGGGATTCTCATTCCTGACACCGTAACACTACTGCGAACGGCGTTTCAGCCAGACTTCCAAGTCGCCGGCCACCGGCAGAGGCCCGGTTCGTGGTCTTACCTCTTAGCCAGTGGCGTGCCAGCTACCGCGCTTGTTGGCCATCGCCACGAGGAAACAGGCCCCCACCAGGAAACAGACCCCTCCCACTAACAGGAGTGCCCGCATCACAACAATCAGGGTCCACAGGGTGCCGACCAGAACTTCCATCGGGATCAGATCATCAAGACCGGCCGGAATCATCACATCGCTCCCTGCTAACAAGTAGTGAGACGGCTTCTGCCATCAGTCACTTGCCGTTCTCAGGCAAGTAATGCTCCACGACCCAGAGCTCGGCGTTCTGGGGTCCGGCGCCGGGCGAAGCGAAAGCAATGCGCTGGCCATCGGGATGGACCGTCGTTTTCGTGGCGCGCCCGCAGTTGGACAGAATCTTCTCCCCCTGGCCGTCTGAGACGCGGAACCGCCAAAGGCTCCAACCAGACGCCGGGGGCGGCGGGTTATCAATCCTAGGCACCAGGAAATACTTGCCGTCCGCAGACCATGTGAACTGGACGAGGTGGTTACCGATGTGACGATAGCGGACCGCGTCGCGCGGTTCGCCCCCGGAAGTCGGTATAACCCGGATGACTCGGTCTTCCGCGCGGTTTATGTAGGCCAGTTGAGTGCCGTCGGGAGACAGGGCGGTTCTGATCCACTCCGAGGGCGTCACCGTGTGGAGAAGCCGTTCTGTGCCCGTATCGAGATCGCGAGCCACAAACTCGGTGACGTCCTTTTCCTTGTCCCTGCGGGCATAGTAGAGGGTCTTGCCGTCAGGGGCGACGTCGTGGTGGAGGAGGTCGCCATACCGGAACTGCACTATCAGAGTGAAACGGCCAGTCTCAATGTCGAACAGGTAGAGCCCGATATCCTCGCTCCTCTTTTGTGCAGGCACGATCAAGCCGCTGTTGCGGGATAACCAGAGCGGGTTGTAGATCTGCCGGAAATCGGTTACGAAGTCTTTCGTCCTAGCGGTCTTCAGGTCCAAAATGCATAGAGTGTCCCGCCGGTTTTGGGCCCGGGCGACGGTTCCCCTGGCGGAGACGTAGGAGAGTCTCGTGCCGTCGGGGGAATAGGTTGGCCATTCGTTCACTCCTTCGAAGCGGCGGACCAGTTTCGCGGGAGCAGAG
>DATIFQ010000102.1:0-10756 GCA_035455185.1 Bryobacteraceae bacterium
CTACGGCCAGTTCCTCGCAGCGGCCGTTATTTTGCTGCTGGCCGGTGTGAACTACGTCGGCGTACGCTTGAGCGGCGGTATCCAGGTATCGGTCACCATCGTTAAGGTCGTCCTGTTGGCCGGCATCATCGTTGTCGGCCTCTATTGGGGGCGGGGAACAATGGGCAACTACGGAAGCTCCGCCCCTGCCATCGGTGGCGTTGCGGGGTTCTTCGCGGCCCTGGTGGCGGCACTCTGGGCCTATGATGGCTGGAACAACCTGAGTATGGTCGCTTCCGAGATCACGCGGCCCAGGCGCAATCTTCCCATCGCGCTGATCGCGGGAACGATTGCCGTGATGGGAATCTACCTTCTCGCGAATCTCGCCTACTTTTACGTGCTGCCCGCGGCGGCGGTGGCTTCGAGCGATCGCGTAGCGGCCGAAATGATGCGCCGGATCGCCGGTTCCGGCGGGGCTGGCGCGGTCAGTATCGCCGCAATGGTGTCAATATTCGCCGCGCTGAACGGCTCAATTCTGTCCGGCTCGCGCGTCCCGTACGCCATGGCGCGGGACGGCCTATTCTTCTCGCCACTCGGACGGGTGCACCCAAAACACCGGACTCCCGGTACGTCAATTTTAGTACTCAGCGTCTGGGCGGCCCTCCTGGTCTTCAGCGGCCGTTACGAGGAATTGTTCACCTATGTCATCTTCGCCAGTTGGATTATGTACGGAATGACGGCTGTCTCGGTGATTGTTTTGCGGAAAAAGAGACCGCATTTATCGAGGCCTTACCGGACCATCGGCTATCCCACCGTACCAGTACTGTTTGTGTTGGGTGCGGTCTGCGTCGTCGTTTCGACCCTGCTGAATTCCCCCCGGGAATCGGTAATGGGGCTAGTACTCATATTGTTCGGCCTGCCCTTTTATTTCCGTTGGAAACGACGCAAAGTCGATGTAGCATAAGGGATGTATTCGGTGTCTGATGAAGGGATTTCCGGGGCAAATTTGCGTCCTGGAACCGTTTTGTTCTGAAATCGGAACAATGTCCTTGAAATCCCTCGAAAAATGCGATACAAAGCTAGGTGCGAGTTGGTAAGCGCACTGCGGAATTGTTCCATTTTCGGAACCAGGTACGCGGGACGAATGCGATGCATGGGAGCAAATCGATGGACGTCGCCAAAATTCTGGCCGAATTGCGCCAGGAACGGGAACAGATTGAAGAGGCCATCCTGAGCCTCGAGCGATTGGCAAGCGGACGCGGACGGCGGAGAGGGAGACCGCCCTCGTGGATGGTAGAGGCGCGAAAACGGGCGCGCCAGGCGCCCAAAAAGGCTAAGCCTGAAACAAATTCAAGAACAGCCGCCGCTTGACAGGGCCTAAATTTTCATCGGGTGGGGAAACGGAGCCTGGAGGAGGTTCCGTCTCCCACCTGGGCAGCCTACTGGTACAGGAGATATTTCTTCCGTAGTTGAACAAATTCCCGCAGTTTTTGTTCCTCTTTCCACTGGATCTCTCGCGGTTCCTCTCCCGTCTCCAGTGCCGCGATGGTCTCGACACTGCCGATCAACCCGCGGTTGGCCTCGAGCAGGATCTTTCCCGGGTAGAGTTTTCCCAACGCCGCGGCGATTTCCAGCCCCAACCGTTCTCCGCGAAAGGCCTCCCGGTCCGTGATGACGAACCGCACGCCCTCAATCAGCGCGCCTTCGAAGTTCGATGATGCCGGACGGAACCGTGTCGGATAAAAGCGCACGCCTGGAATAAACTTTGAATTCAACTCGGCCGCCAACTCGCGTCCGTTGATCCAGTCCGCTCCCACCTGTTCGAATGGCGCGTCCGTGCCACGTCCTACCGAGTAGTTGCGCGCATACTCCAGCAGGGCTACGCCCGGATAGAGCAGCGCTGCGTTGAAGCTTCGCATATTCGGAGAGGGATCGACCCAGACAAGCCCCGTCGAGTCGAACCAGTCCCCCCGTTGCCAGCCCTGCATCGCCACGACGTGGAGATCCGCGCCGATGCTCTTCTCTTCGTTGAACAGGCGCGCCAGCTCGCCGGCCGTCATCCCATGCCGGAGCGGGAGCGGGAAATAGCCGATGAACGACTCCAGTTCCTTGTCGAGCACCGGTCCTTCCACGTAAATGCCGGTAAGGGGATTCGGCCGGTCGAGCACATAAAACGGGAGCTTGCCTCGGGCCGCCTCCTCCATCGCATAACCCATCGTCGAAACGTAGGTGTAAAAGCGAACGCCGATATCTTGGACGTCAAACACCAGAACATCCAGATCCCGCAGCATTTCTTCAGTTGGGCGCCGGTTTTGTCCCGAATACAGGCTCCAGATCGGGAGGCCGGTGGCCGGATCCGTTGCGTGGCCGACGTCCGGTGTATCCTCACGGCCCGCGATCCCGTGCTCCGGCGAAAACAGCGCTTTCACGGCAATGCCGGCCTCCAGCATGAGGTCGACGTTACGCCGTCCGTTCCGGTCGAGTCCCGTGTGGTTGGTGATCAAACCGACGCGTTTTCCCGCTAGCGGTGCAAAGTTCTGGGCCGCGAGGACGTCCAACCCCGTAAGCACCTGCCCGTTTCGGGCTACAACGCGACGCAGACCGGCCTGTGCTTCGTTATACCCGGTGATGCTGATGGCCGGGACCTTCATGTCGAGCGACGCGGCAACCACGGTTGCCACCCGGCAGCGAAGAGAAGTGATCGGCGGTCTGAGCCGAGGGTGGACGCTATTCGCAAGCAGGATCACATAACTCTGCGTCGCCGGATCGATCCACAGCGACGTTCCAGTGAAACCCGTGTGGCCGTACGAACCGATCGGAAACAACTCACCGCGGTTGCCCGAGAACGGCGAATCAATGTCCCACCCCAGACCGCGGAGGATCGGCTGGCTGGGCGGAGATTGCGGCTCGGTGAACTTCCTCACCACTAGCGGGCTGAAAATGCGACGGCTCTCCGGCTGCCCCATGCCGAGCATCATGCCGGCGAAGCGCGAGAGATCGTCAGCTGTCGTAAAGAGGCCGGCGTGCCCGGCGATGCCGCCCATGTAGCGGCTCGTAGGATCGTGAACCACGCCGCGCAGGGGCCCCGCGTGCCCGGGAACCGTCTCCGTGGGCGCGATGCGCCGCCGCAGCCGGGCGGGCGGCTGGAACATCGTGTCCTTCATCCCCAACGGCCGGAAAACGTGTTCTCCGGCGTATTCAGGCAGCGGATTCCCGCTGACCCGCCGGACGATCTCGCCCAGCAGGATGAAGTTGATATCGCTGTAAATGAAGCGCGTCCCCGCGTCGGCCACGGGCGTGTCCGCCAGAGCCAACCTGATCCCCGTCTCGTACCCCTTCCATTCCGGCTTGAGGTCGAGGTCCGGCCGAAGACCGGAGAAATGGGTCAGCAGATCGCGGACGGTGATATTGCTCTTTCCTCCTTGGAACTCGGGCAGGTACACGGTGACACGGTCATTCAATCGCAGCTTCCCGTCCTCGAACAGCTTCATGACCGCGGAGGTCGTGGCGACAACCTTGGTCAGGGACGCGGCGTCGAAGATCGTGTCCAGCGTCATCTTCTCGCGGCGAGGCGTGAGCGAGCGGAACCCATACGCCTTCCGATGGACGATCTTGCCATGGTGCGAGACGAGTAGCACAGCGCCCGGGATCTGGTCTTCTTGAATCGCTCTCTCGATGGCTGCATCGAGGTCGCGAGAACCTGGAAACACTCCCCACGCGGGCGAGAGCGGAGCGACAAGCACTGCCGCCGCCAACAGCAAGAGTCTGGTTTTCATTGGAGCTTCTTGGCGATACTCTCCAGTTTCTCCGCGAGCGCGATGTCCTTCGAGGTAATCCCCGCGGCGTCGTGGGTCATCAGATCGACCGTCACGCGGTTCCAGACGTTGAACCACTCGGGGTGGTGGCCCATGGCCTCGATGGCGACCGCCGCCGTGGCCATGAAGCCGAACGCGTGCACGAAGTCGGGAAAACGGTACTCGCGGTGCAGTTTTCCATTGACGACTTTCCATTCGGGCAGCCCCTTGAGAGCGGCCTGAATTTCCGAATCGCTGAGCCTGGAAACGTTGGCCATAATCCCCCATCTTATGCTGAAACGGTTCCCACGCCTGTGAACCGCCAGGTTTGCATGCAGCTTTCAGGCCGCGACGAACGGCGCGGAAGCCCGGCCGGCCTTTTTCTTTATGATGGTAGAAGGATGCCGTCGCGACTTCCTCGTCTGAGAACCAACCTTGACTTCATGCCTTCGCCGGTCGCCGACCGCCCAGGGCTCCTGATCCGGGATTCGTATCAGTACTCGGACGTCACCCTGATCGTCCCGCCGATTCTCGTGCAGTGCCTTCCGTTCTTCGACGGTGAACAATCCGACCTGGATCTGCGCCAGGCGTTGGTGCAGCTCACGGGGGAAATCCGCATTGGAGACGTTCAGGACCAACTTGTCGAAGCGCTGAGCAAAGCGGGATTTCTCGAAAACGAAGTGTATTTTCGCCTGCGTGATGAGAAACACCGTGAGTTCGCCGAAGCTGGGGTGCGCGAAGCGACCCACCAGGGCTCAGCCTATCCGGAAGATCCCGGCGAGCTGCGCCAGGTGCTGTTGCGGTATCTGGAGGACGGCAAGCCTGCGCCCGCGCCGGGAACTCTCATCGGCATCGCGGCGCCGCATGTCAGCCCTGAGGGCGGATGGCCGACGTATCAGGCTGCCTACCACACGTTGCGGGAAGAGTACCGCGACCGTACCTTCGTGATCCTCGGAACCTCGCACTACGGCGCCCCGGATCGTTTCGGGCTGACGCGAAAACCGTTCGTTACACCCCTCGGCCAGGCGCGGACCGATACGGTGCTCGTCGACAGAATCGCAGCTGAAGCTCCGGAGTCGGTTCTGATGGAGGACTACTGCCACGCGGTCGAACATTCGATCGAATTCCAGGTCGTCTTCCTGCAGTACCTCTTCGGTCCGGATGTTTGCATTTTGCCAATCCTCTGCGGATCCTTCGCGAAGAGCATCTATGAGGGGGGACGCCCCGAGGATACCGAAGAAGTGCGCCGGTTCCTGGGCGTTTTGGGCGACATCGCGGCACGGGAAGGTGACCGGCTGTTCTGGGTGCTGGGAATCGACCTCGCCCACATGGGACGCCGTTACGGCGACCGGTTCGAGGCGCAGGCCGGACACGGCGAGATGCTCACGGTCGAGCAACGTGACAAGGAGAGGATCGAGCGGGTCAAGGAAGGCGACGCCGCCGGCTTCTGGGATCGGGTGCAGCATCAGCAGGACGACCTGAAATGGTGCGGCTCGTCGCCGCTATACACGTTGCTCAAGGCCGTTCCTCAGGCGCGAGCGGATCTGCTCCGTTACCAGCAGTGGAATATTGACGAGCAAAGTGTGGTCAGCTTCGCCGCGTTGGCGTTTCGCCGGTAGCCGAGCCCTTCGACCGGAGGCCCTCCATCGAGCTCTCCCGGCGGGTGCAGAATGGAGGGATTCCAACCCGATGAAGAAACGCGACCTCACCATCGTTTGGATCGCACTGATCGGGATTGTGTTCTGGCTCGTGACAGTCCGGCCGGCGCCGATCCGCAAGCCGCTGCGCAGGGCGCAGTTGTTTATCGAGCGGATCGTCCGGGGCAAAGAGCCGTCCCAATCCAAGGCCGGAAAGGCCCGTGCGGGAGCAAAGCGGAAGACACCCGAAAAATCTTCGGCTCGCGAACCCGTCCCGTAAGGGCCGGCCTGAATTCCCGCCTCTCTTTCCCGGTAGGCCCCAAGCGTCCCGGTGGTGTTGCCGGAAACTGTTACAATTTGATTTTCCTTGCCCGCTCGCGATGAGGATTTCCCCCACCATTGTGCTTGCCCTGCTGGCGGCGTGTCTGTCCGCCGATGCCGCCGGTCCGCAAGTTTGGAATAGCAGCGAGTTCACCTTTTACGAAACCGGATGGTTCCGCGCGGACCTCCTCGGTGTGGTGCGGAGCCGAAATCATCTGACGGACGCGTTCGATAACCGGCTGGGCGCGCAGGTTGTCTTTCCCATTCGTCCACGGCTCAGCATCGGCGGCGGCTACCTAAAACGGTGGGTCGATCCGGATGGCCGCGGCGCTCACCTCGAGGACCGGATCTTTCTTGCACCGCGGCTTCTACTGGCGTACCGCCCGATCAAGATCGAGTCGTTGACTTCGTGGGAACGCAATTTCTCGGTTCCGGGGCTGCCGGACTTCAACCGCTACCGGGAGACCATCGACGTCGAGAAAGTGCGGCATGGCGCATCGCCGTTCTTCTTCGAACAAGTGTCGTTTCGAGATTACGGACTTGCCTGGACCCGTACCGCGGTCGGCCTGCGATGGCGGCTTCATTCCGGGTTCCGCTTCGAGGCCGGGTATCAGTTCGAAAGCCAGAAGATTGCCGGCGCCTGGGCGCCGCGGCACGCTATCCGGACAGTGATCGGATTCCGTAAGCCGAGGCCGAACTAAGGACGCCACGACTGGGTCCGGCGGATCACCAGATGTACTCCTTTGCCGTGTCCCGGCGGGCGTGACTGTCGAGCACGTGTACCACCCGGATCTTCTTCAGCTTGGTCGGCGAAAGCTGCCCGATCGGGATGTAGAGGATCGATCGATTCATGCGTGAGGCGATGGAGCGAAAGATCGAGCGCGGCGGCTTCGCGGCGACGTAGACGACGTGGCGGTGCACCGAGTAATCGAGGCCCGCCAGCAGCAGCCGTTCGGGTTTGTTCCGCGCAAGGTCGTAGTCGGGATCGCCCCACACGTCGAACATCCGCAACGGCGGCAAACTCATCAGAAAGCCACCATACTCGGCGCGCCCGACGCCGGGACCGACCAGATTGCCGAACGGGTCCGTCGAGTAGAAGGCCATATCCGACTCGTTCTGGTGCTCGCCGAGCCAGGTCGTCAGGTATGGGTAGCGATCGTCGCGGTCCTCGTCGAAAATGACGACCACCGAGCCCACTTCGCCGGCGATCTTGTCAAACTGCCGCACGTAGATCCTGCTCTCGTGCCAGTTGCGGATTGTCTCCCGTAGGTCGATACCGTCGAGGATGGACGTGGTGAAAGGCTCAGTGCGGACGCGCTCCTCCGAGAGAATACTCTTCGCTTTCTTCTGGAGAAAGCGGCCGTAGTTCTCCACCACGAGATCCTCGGGCGGATAGGAGCAGATGGCGGAGCCGTCGATCTGGCGCGCCCACTCGCCGGGAAACTTCTCCTTTTTGCGCGGCTTCAGGCCCACCGGGCGGAGTCGCTGCTTGGGGCGGGGAAGACGGCGCCGCAGGCGGATCTTTTTCGTGTCGAGCCAGACCTCTTCACCGGAAAGATTCACCGTGACGACATCGCTGGCGGTTTTCTGTGGTGGATACTTACCGGCTGTTTCCCAGACGTCCCAGGCGTAGTTGTCGTCGACGACGCAGCGCGCGGCGACCGTGATATCGAACAGCCCCGCGGTCAGGTCGCCCGCGGAAAGCGCCAGGTTGCGGGTGTAGCGCGCCATCAGGCGCCGCTGCCAGTGGGCCACCCTTTCGCCTGTGGCGGTCTCATAAGACTTCTCGGCGTCGCGCAGGACGGCGAACTGAGTGCGGCGGCGGTCGGCGAGTGCCACACTCGTCATTTCAACGCGGAACTGCTCATAGCGGTACTGCAGATACGGGTATTCGACGGTGATCTCCGCGAGGCAATCGGGATGCGGGTTCAGTACTTGTACGCCGGAACGCCGCTGGCGGGACATCGGCTGCGCCTGGGGCTCCTCCATGGCATCGAGGACCGGGTCGAGACTGTTAAGCGAGAGAACGACGAATGCGGCCGCCTCTGAATTGAGGCCCTGAAGCTTCCAGGCGATGCCTCGGCCCTGCGCGGTCAGCTTCTCCGATCGCGGCTGAGGAAACAGCCGGTAGGCCTCGATGTACTTCTCCAGGCCCGTCGAGTAAAGGGAGTAGGGATCCGGGTAACGGTCCGGGACATGAGGCTTCTCACCGAAATCGGGTTCAATGAAGACAATCTCGGCGCCGATCTCGAGGGCGGTGCGGACCGCTTCGGTGAACGGGTCGGCGGGCTCCACCGGGACGTAAATCGCGCGGTCGTCCTCGCCGTCTTCTTCCCCGTAGACTACGACAGATATTTCGGGCAGGCGGCCGACTGCGCTCAAGTAGGCCTGTTCAAGAGTGACGGGCAGCTCGACAGCGACGATCCCCGGCCTCTCGCGCAGAAGCGCGCGCCGCAGCTCAACCGCGAACTCAAGGCGTCCGGGAGCCACGGGAACATACGTGAGGTGGCCACGGCGCCGGCTGCCGGCTTCGAACGGAAACTTGTCGCCGGACGGCTCAGATTCGCTCGACATACCGCATCGCCTCTTCGCCGAGCGTCTGGAGGATGGCGGTTTCGATCGCCTGGCGCTCGTGGAAGCCGTTCGCAGAAAGCCCGGTGAGCTTCATCGCGAAGCGCGCGATGTTGATGCCGTCCCGGACGGTATAGCGTTCGTCGGCGGAGTGCGCCTGCTGAAGGAAGTCGGTCACGTACTGGAGAATTCGTTCCTCGCCGAAGGGCAGGTTCTCGCGCAGGATTTGGTACTCTTCGTCGCGCTCGGGGAAGTCGATCAGGATCTGCGGCTGGAGGCGTGAGTGGATGTATTCCGGCAGGTCGAACGTGCTGGCGTCGTCATTGAGCGTGGCGACAAAGCGAAAATTCGGGTTCGCTTTGATCTTTATTCCGGCCACGATGGATTCGACATATCGTCGCGTGTCGAGCAGCGGCGCGAGGCTGGCCCAGCTCTTCTCGCTCATCCGGTTGCCTTCGTCAAGGATTACGACGCCGCCCCTCAGCATGGCGGTAACGAGAGGCGAGGCGACGTAACGAAGTTTGCCTTCGCCTTCGATCACCGGCGTGACCAGCAGATCCTCCGGGCGCGTGTCCACCGTAGCTTGCATGATGTAGACGTCGCGTCCGAGGCGCCGGCCGGCGGCATAAGCGAGCGTTGTCTTGCCCACGCCGGGCTTGCCGACCAGACGCGGATTCATGGGCACGTCCTGCGGGTCCACGACCAGCCACGCCGCGAGCAGTTGCCGCATGACTTCGTCCTGTCCGACCCAGCGGCCGGGCAACTCGTCGGGATGAGCCAAATGCAGCGCAACGCCCTCGATCTCGACCACCATGACGACTATTGTCCTAAAATCGGAGGCGTTCGGGTGTGTGACGCTGCTGTCTCTACGGCTCGGCTACTTTGCCAGGTACTCCAGTAAGGCGACGGCGTTGTTGTGCGCAGTGTCCTTCGCCGCAAAGAGGAGCGTGATCGCACCTTTCCGGCCGCGTGATCGGATCTCATTCAGCGTATCGGCATGTTTGCTCAGCTCGATCTGGTAGCGGCGTTTGAACTCCGACCAGCGCTCTGGCTCGTGTCCGAACCACTTTCGTAACTCGGTGCTCGGCGCCACGTGCTTCAGCCACAGATCCACAGCCGCCTTCTCTTTGGACATACCCCTCGGCCAGACGCGATCGACGAGAATCCTCAGCCCATCTCCCTTAGCCGGCGGATCGTAGATACGCTTTACGCGGATCATCTTTCGTCGCTGATTCCAGTTGATTCGAACAGCTAAAACAAGTATACTACATACATCTATAGTCTCCAAGATTGAAAAGTTGGAACCGCATAATGATTCACCTCGAACAGATCACTGACAAACCAGAGATGGGGGTCAAGGCCACCCTCGATCGGCCGCTCGACCACTTGGTTGCCTGTCATCGACGCATTGAAGAGCGTTTGGAGATCCTGGAGCGGGCGGCGGTCCATCTCCGCGACCGGCGCGATGAGGCCATGGAGGCAATCGAAAATTGCTTCCGATTTCTTGACTCCAACGGAATGTGGCATACCGCCGATGAGGAGGAAAGTATCTTCCCGAGGTTGCAGGGCAGATTGAACGAAACCGACGCGCAGTTTCTTCGAAACCTCGAGGCGGAGCATCGGGAGGCGGACGAGCTGTACGGGCGGCTCAAGGAACTTCGAGCCGGCCTTGCAGCCGCTGTTCCCGGGACCTTGGAAGGCCTGATTGAAGACTTCGGGGATGTCGTCCGCCGCCTGTGCGAGATCTACCGGAGGCATATCGCCGCGGAAGACGCGCATTTGATCGGCATCGCCCGCGCCGGGCTAAACGAAAGTCAACTCTCCGAGATCTCTCGAGAGATGAAGGTCCGGCGCGGGCTGAACTCGTAAGAGCTTCCCATGCGGCTCACCGCTTATACCGACTACAGCCTCCGAGTGTTGATTTACCTGGGTCTTCAGAATGACCGGTTGGCTACTATCGCTGACATCTCGAGAGCGTATGACATCTCCGCCAACCACTTGATGAAGATCATCCACAATCTGGGCAAACTGGGCTATATCCAGACCATTCGCGGCCGCGGCGGCGGGATGAGGCTAGCCGGAAAACCCGGAGAGATCAACCTCGGACAACTCGTGAGGCAAGTTGAGCCCGACTTTGCCATCGTGGAGTGTTTTGATCCCAACTGCCGTCAAGACTGCGTGATCACGCCCGCGTGCAGATTGCAGTTGGTCCTTGACAAGGCGGTGCAGGCCTTTCTGGATGTCCTGGATCGCCACACCCTGGCCGACCTTCTTCGGAATCCAACCAGGCTCAAGGAGCTGCTGCAGGTCGACACGACGGCCATCGCATCACGGGTCGAACCGGGAAAGCAGGTGCGGCGGCACCGCGGGACAGACAGCCGCCGGGCGCTTGAACAGCCTCCCTCGGAGGCGCGCCACTAAATCGTAGGCCGCATCGCGCAGCGGGGCGGGGAC
>DATIFQ010000103.1:0-2656 GCA_035455185.1 Bryobacteraceae bacterium
CTCGAAGAGGAACCGTAGCCCCAGCCAGTTCAGGGCAGACCGCCTGGCATAGAAATCGATCCCCGTGGAAAACGCGGATTTCGGCCATGTCGCGCGGATCAAAGCGCAGCGTTACCGTTTCCCCGACGTACGCCGCTAACGTTGTCGAGATGTAACGGAGGCTTTGGAAGTGGATGCCATCGACGCGCACCTGCCGGGCTTTGGCCACCTGGATCAGCAGCAAATCGTAAGCGTCCGGTGAACCTTTTAATTACCCACAACTCGCACCCCCAAGAGGAATCCCAACTCGATATCAGTGAGCCGAGACAGACCGCGCCACATGACCATGTTTCCCGGTGGGGAGTCTTTCGTCCGGGCGAGATAACCGCCTAATTTGGCGATCTTGATGAGATAGGTGGATAGTGTCGCTTTTCGACGCTTGGATGCTTCAGGGAGCAGTCTGTCCAACAACTGAGTTTCCACACGGGTCAGCGCAACCAAGGGCGATGCTACGGGCGCTACGCGGTTCATCATCGTCATCCAGAAGATCCGCCAACTGAGAACACAGAACATCGCAATAAGGTTGACGATCCTTTCCGCAGTCCGCAACTTCGATGCTTCTGCCCGGCAGCCGGATTTCAGGATCTTATGAAAGGTCTCGATGCGCCACCGCATCGCGTACCAGGCCAACTTCTCCACCGCCTCCTTACGGCTGCGGACCGGCAGGTTGGTGATCAGTTTCCAATCGATCCTGTCCCGGTTCCGTGGCGTTGACGATTCCTGAGCGTAAATCACGGTTAGATTCAGCGGCGGGTATTGCTTCTGTTTGGCGATCGGCGGATATACCCGCAACCGGTGATACTTCACCTTTACGGTCGCTTGCGAAACCGTCCCCTTGGCGTCGCGAACCTCGACCTGGTGGATCGCCTTCACCTTGATCCGCCGCATCAGTGCGGCAATCGTGTGGCGGCCATCACCGGCCAGGCGGTCCACACAGGTGCGTACCAGGAATTTCGTGCCGCTTTCCTGGGCCGCGCAAAACAGTTCGTAAATGTCGCTCTCGCGATCCCCGATGTGAATGCAACGGGATGGTTCGTCCAGCAACTTGGTGGACTGCCTCAAATTCTCCAACCAGCGCACACTCTCCTTGGCCTCAACGGGTACGCGAGTTGGATTCACTTTTCGCTTCAGTGCATTGGTCCCCTTGAATTTACTCCGAGTCCAGAACTTGATTGCCGCCAGTCCGAGTGGCAGCCCCTCGGCAGTAACGGCGAGGCTGGCGTGCATCAAGATGCCGCAGAGCGTGTGAAGCCGGGAACGTCCCTCTTTGTCCTTCCTGCCACACGATTTGTACAGGATGCCGATCGCTTCCTTGGACTCCCGCGTATAACTGAATTCCGTCGTGTCATGCAGCACGAGAATAGGGCCACCCGCCGCGGCGAATCGTTCACGGGTGGCCTGAAAATGTCCGCCCAGAATCGCCATCTCATCAACCCGTCGATTCGAAAGGAACCGATATGCTGCCTTCGTATTCGTCCAATCTTGGCAAGCCAACGGAATGGTCTGGCCGAGTCTGGTGGCCAGTTGTCCAACCAACCTCCGGAATCGCCGTTCGAGTCTCGGGTCACAGAACCGGCAACTCGCCAGTTCCCTGTCCAGAGCCGCCGCCCCGCTCGTGGCAGGAGTGCCGGGGCGCAGAGCCTCTTGAAACAATTCAACCCATCTCTGTTTTGGCACCTTGGCGCTTCATTCTACACCTCAAGGCAACGGCAAGTCGCGGTCAAAAGTTGTGGGTAATTAAAAGCCGGTGAACACCTCTATCCGACTGGCCCGAGCGCACTGCATAGTATGGCAATGGCGGAAATCATCGGGAACGCGGATGCGCGGAAAGCGGACGAATGGCGCGAACGGCTGGCTGAGCAGGACCGCAGCGGGTTAACCGTTCAACAGTTCTGTAAGGAACGTGGAGTGAGCACGTGGTCGTTCTACACGTGGCGCAAGCGGCTACGCGAAGCCGACTCCGGCGCTGTTCGCTTCGCCCTGATAGACCGCGCAGCCGAGCCTATCGAACTCAGGAATACGGCCGACCTGGAAGTCGTATTCGCGACCGGAGATCGACTGCTGATTCGGTCCGGGGTGGACGCTGCGATATTGCGAACTGTACTCAGGGCGTTGCGGGGATGATTCACCTGCCGGCCAGCGTGCGCGTTTACCTGTGTCTGACGGCCTGCGATATGCGCAAGAGCTTTGATGGGCTGCATGCGCTGGTGCGCGACCACCTCGAGTTGGATCCGTTCGGCGGACACTTGTTTGTGTTCGCCAGCCGGCGACGTGATCGCTTGAAGATCCTGTACTGGGGTGTGTCACGAATGTGAGTGAAAACTTGCAGAGCTGTACCGAAGATGGGAGACGGCCTCCCGGAGTCGGCTTTCAGGAGTTGGCTTCAAACCACCCGGAGCTGCTGCGTTCAAAAGGCGTGGTGGTGAACGTCCGAGGAAAAGGCGTCCGAAGAGGGCGTCAGGTGAGCGTTGAGAAGATGAGCGAAAGCGAACCGTCCGATGACGCATCGTCAAAGATTCAAGGAACTGTCGGAACTGGAGCCGCCCAGTAGCTCCAGGATGAGCCGGGAAGGAGCCTGTTTACTGGTCCGGCGGCAGTCGGTGTATAGGCGGCATGA
>DATIFQ010000104.1:0-2386 GCA_035455185.1 Bryobacteraceae bacterium
CAGTTCGGCGGCCCGTGCGGCGCCGTAATTTCTTAGCTTCGTCTCGACGATGATCTCGGATGACTTGATCCGGGGAGCCACCTGGACGGTCTCAATGATCGGGTTGTCCCCGAGGAGCAGCGAGACGCTGTCGTAGATGCCGGGAGTCCACTTCAGCTTCTCGAAGTCGGTCCCGGCGGGGATTCCTTCTGGGAGCACTCCGGGATGGGCGCCAACGCGAACCACGAGCCGGTTCTCGCCGTTCCAGTCGATCGCGTCCGTCACGTTGAAGTAGCCGGCCGTAAAGCAGCTCAGGTGTTCACCGGACTTGCGGCCGTTCAGCCACACCGCCGTGCCGAACTGGGCCTTGTTGATCTTGAGGATGGCGACTTCCTTCCGGGCGGGAACCCGGAAGCGCTTCTCGTACCAGAAGTAGTTCCTCTTCTGACGCGAGATGCCGGCGTTGGTGACAATCGCCGACTCCGGCAGCACGCCCTTCCGGACGCGGTTGTTGATGATCTCGCGGCTGTCGAACAGGTCGACGTCCGGGAATGGAGGAGCGGCAAGGTTGGCCATTCCCGGAACGGGGACGGTATGGCGGAACGAGGCGGGCGTCTCGTTGAGAGAGACGCTCTCGTCGATATTCCATTGGCCGTCGAGGGGCACGGTAATCCGCTGGCCGGCGAGCGGGGCCGCGAGAGCGAGGGCAAAAATTAGAGCAAAACGCACGATGAAACCTCCAGTGTTATCCGGACCGTTGTACCGCACAAAACGCCTCAAAAGCCACAGCCGAGGCTCGCTTTCGTGTTAGCGTAGAGGAAAGGGGGTTGGGCGGCGATTGGATACCGGCAACGACATCGCTATACGGGCCGTCGATCTCGCCAAACACTACCGCTCGGGCGAGACGGACCTGATCGTGTTCAGCGGTCTCGGGTTCGAAGTGTGGCGGGGCGAACGTCTGGCGATTGTGGGTGAATCCGGGGCCGGAAAATCCACCCTGCTGCATCTTCTCGGCGGTCTCGACAGGCCATCGAACGGAACGATCCACTTCGGCGCGAAGGAGATCACGGCGCTGCCGGACACGGAACTGGCGGACTTCCGGAACCGCGAGATCGGTTTTGTCTGGCAGATCCATTATCTGTTGCCTGAGTTCACGGCGCTCGAGAACGTGATGATGCCGCTGCTGATCAGGGGCGCCTCCCACGAGGAGGCCGCCCGGCCGTCGCTTGCGCGGCTGGAGGAAGTGGGCCTCACGGCGCGCGCCTCGCACCGCGCGGGCGAGCTTTCCGGAGGCGAGCAACAGCGGGTCGCGCTGGCGCGGGCGCTGGTCGGGAATCCGGCCTGTCTCTTCGCGGACGAACCGACCGGAAACCTGGACTCGCGAACCGGCGAGATGGTCTTCGGGCTGCTCGGGGAGCTGTGCCGGTCCCGGCGGCTGACTACGGTGATCGTCACCCACAATTTTTCGTTCGCCCGGCGGTGCGACCGCGTCCTGAAAATGGAGGGCGGCGCGCTCGGCCCCGCGGCAGAAGCATCCCTGAAAGAGCCGTCAAGGCAGGAGGACGGAAAAAACTATGTTTGAGCGATACACGGAAAAGGCCCGCAGGGTGATCTTTTTCGCGCGCTACGAGGCGAGCCAGTTCGGCAGCCCGTACATCGAGACCGAACATCTGCTGCTCGGGCTGCTGCGCGAGGACAAGGCTCTGGCGAACCGCTTTCTGCGGTCGCACGCGGCCATCGAATCGATTCGGAAACAGATCGAGGCGCACACCACCGTCCGTGAGAAGGTGCCGACCTCGGTGGATCTGCCGCTGAGCCACGAGTGCAAGCGGGTGCTGGCGTACGCGGCGGAGGAGGCCGAGCGGCTGAACCACAAGCACATCGGCACGGAGCACCTGTTGCTCGGGCTGCTGCGCGAGGAGAAGTCGTTCGCGGCCGAAATTCTGCATGAGCGCGGGCTGCGGCTGTCGCAGGTGCGCGAGGAGATTGCTCGATCGACGTCGGAGAAGATGTCGTCGAGCCGGCCGAAGGAGAGCTCGCTGCTCTCGGAGTTCAGCCGGGACCTGACGCAGTCCGCGATGGACGGGGTGCTGGACCCGCTGATCGGACGGGATCACGAGGTGGAGCGGGTGGTACAGATCCTGTGCCGCCGCACGAAGAACAACCCGGTGCTGATCGGCGAGCCGGGCGTGGGAAAGACGGCCATCGTCGAAGGCCTGGCACAACGGATCGCCGAAGGGGATGTGCCGAGCTTCCTCTCGGACAAGCGAATTCTGGCGCTGGACCTGTCGTTGATCGTCGCCGGCACGAAGTACCGCGGGCAGTTCGAAGAGCGGCTCAAGACGATCATGAAGGAGCTGATGGAGAACCAGAACGCCATCATCTTCATCGACGAGCTGCACACGCT
>DATIFQ010000105.1:0-4426 GCA_035455185.1 Bryobacteraceae bacterium
CACTTTTCCACGCGAGCGCCGATGGAGCCTCAGCCGACACCTACCTGCCATGGGAAGGCGGCCCAGCCTACTACCGGAAGTGGTCGAATGGCGTCTCCGCGGATCCCGGCTATTTCCCGATCAGCGTGTGGCTGCAGGATCCCAAGTATGCGCAGGAATACAGAGCCATCGGGATCAACCTTTATGTCGGGCTCTGGCGGGGACCTAACGACGAGCAACTCGCGGCCCTGGCGGCAGCGGGGATGCCGGTGCTGGCTGGCCAGCGGAAGCCGGCCATGGCGAGTCTGAACAGCCGGATGATCCGGGGTTGGACCATTGGCGACGAACCCGACAACGCCCAGTCGAAACCGGGCGGCGGCTACGGGCCCTGCATTTTCCCGCCCGCGATTGTCGATCAGTATCGCGGCATCCAGTCGGCGGATGCCACCCGGCCCGTGTACCTCAATTTAGGCCAGGGCGTCGCCAACGACGCTTACGTGGGGCGCGGAGTCTGCCGCGGGCACAGCGAACATTATGCCGAATACATCCGCGGCGCTGATATCGTTTCCTACGACGTGTACCCCGTCAACAGCAAGTATCCTCTGTGGTGGGTGGGAGAGGGTGTCGAGCGTCTGAGAAGGTGGGGAGAGCACAAGAAACCGGTGTGGAACTGGATTGAGGCCAGCGCGATCCAGGGCGAACGCAAACCGAGTCCCGCACAAATCAGATCCGAAGTGTGGATGTCGATTATCCACGGCTCCATGGGTATCGGCTATTTCTGCCACCAGTTCAAGCCCGTGCAGGATGAAGCGGCGCCGCTTCATGATCCTGAGACGAGGCAGGCGCTGGCGGACATCAATGGCCAGATCGCCTCCCTGGCCCGCGTGCTGAACACGCCGCCGGTGGGAAACGGCGTGACCGTGGCCTCCTCCAATCCGGATTCGCCGATCGACGTGATGCTGAAGCGGCAAGGAGGGAAAACCTACCTGTTCGCGATGGGCGCGCGCCCCGGCGGGGAAACCACGGCGAGATTCAAGCTTCGCGACTGCGGCGACGTACGCGCCACCGTGCTCGGCGAATCCAGGACGATACCGGTGACCGGCGGGATTTTCGAAGACCGCTTCGCCGACTACCAGGTACACCTTTACGAGCTGCCATTCGACCCCGGCGCCCGGTGAAGCTTGTCAGCTCAATCTGAGCCGCGACTGAAAGGAGCGGTCAAAATGGTTCCCCCACCTTGACGTCCGCGCTTCCGGTGTGTAATTATTCAGTAGGGTGAATAAAAATACAGCGCCGGCCAGGAGCAAGACCGCCCGTGTCTCGTCCATGGCGTCGGCCAATGCCATCTGGCAGATCCAGGCGCGCAGGCTGACCTTCGACCTCGACCTCAAGCGGGAGGAACTTGCCTACCTGCTCGACCTCACCGAGCAGGTCAAGCGCAAACCCGGCCGCTATGCGCAGTCGCTCGCGGGCCACTACCTCAGCCTCCTGTTCGAGAAGCCCTCCCTGCGCACCCGGCTGACGTTCGAGCTGGCCATCAAGCAGCTTGGCGGCGACTCTGTGCTGAGCGAAGGCCCCATCGGAAGCCGCGAGCCGCTCAAGGACGTCGCCCGCAACCTCGACCGCTGGACGAACGCCATCGTCGCCCGCACATTCTCGCAGAAAACGGTCGACGACCTCGCCAAGTGGTCGAGCGTCCCGGTAATCAACGCGCTGAGCGACGTCTACCACCCCTGCCAGGCACTCGCCGACGTCTTCACGCTGAAGGAACAGTACGGCGACCTGCGCGGCCTCAAGGTCGCTTTCGCCGGCGACGGCAACAACGTCGCCCACTCACTGATGCTGACCGCCGCCCGCCTCGGCGCGAGCTTCACCATCGCCTGCCCGGCAGGCTATGAGCCGAAAGCGGAGGTCGTCGCCGAAGCCCAGGAACTCGCGGCCGAGACCGGCGCGGCCGTCACCGTCACAAGCGATCCGGAAGAAGCGGTCCGCGACGCCGACGCCGTTTACACCGACGTCTGGGCCAGCATGGGCCAGGAAGGACAACTCGATCAGCGCCGCCGTGACTTCCAGCCCTACCAGGTCAACGAAACGCTGTTTGCAATAGCCAAGCCGTCGGCCGTGTTCATGCACTGCCTTCCGGCCAAGCATGGAGAAGAGGTGACCGACGGCGTGATCGAATCCCCGCAGTCGGTGGTGTTTGATCAGGCGGAAAACCGCCTGCACACCCAGAAAGCCCTGCTGCTGATGCTGCTGGGCTAGGCTGGTTGTTTTGTGGCTAGCAGGGCGCTAAAAAACCCGCGCCACAGGCTGAAGGCTGTGTCGGGCGCAAACACCGGCGGGTTTTTCAGCACCCTGTTAGAATCCCAAGTTATGAGTAAACCGAAGAAAGTTGCACTCGCCTACTCGGGCGGTCTGGACACGTCCATCATCATTCCGTGGCTGAAGGAGAACTACCAGTGCGAAGTCGTCGCCGTGTGCGGCGATATCGGCCAGGGCGGCGACGAGCTGACCGGCCTGCGCGAGAAGGCGCTCAAGACCGGCGCGTCCGAGGTTCATGTCGAGGATATGCGCGAAGAGTTCGTCAGCGAGTACCTGTGGCGTCTCGTCCGCGCCGGCGCGGTGTACGAGCACAAGTATCTGCTGGGCACATCGGTGGCGCGGCCGCTGCTTGCCAAGCGGCAGGTGGAAGTGGCGCTGCGCACCGGGTGCGACGCGCTGTCGCACGGCTGCACCGGCAAGGGGAATGACCAGGTGCGTTTCGAGCTGACCTACAAGGCCCTGGCTCCGCACCTTGCCGTCATCGCTCCGTGGCGCGAGTGGGACATCAACTCGCGCGAAGACGCGATCGAGTACGCCGCGAAGCACAACGTCCCCATCTCCGCCACAACCACAAAGATCTACAGCCGCGACCGGAACATCTGGCACATCTCCCACGAAGGCGGCGCCCTCGAAGATCCGAAGAACGCCGCGCCCGAGGACGTCTGGCTGCTGACAAAGAGCCCGAGGGAGGCCCCGAACACGCCCGCCGAGGTGACGATCGGATTCGAGCAGGGCCGTCCGGTCTCCGTGAACGGCCAGCACTACGTCTCCGCCGTCGCGCTGCTCGAAACGCTGAACGAGATCGGCGCCGAGCACGGCATCGGGCGTATCGACCTCGTCGAGAACCGCTTCGTCGGCATGAAGTCGCGCGGCTGCTACGAGACGCCTGGCGGCACGCTGATTATGGCGGCCCACCGCGAGCTCGAAGCGCTCACGCTCGACCGGAGCACGCTGCACTACAAGCAGAAGCTCTCGGTCGATTACGCCGAACTGGTCTACAACGGCCTCTGGTTCACTCCGCTCCGCGAGGCGCTCGACAACTTCTTCGAAGCGACGGCCCGCACCACGACCGGCGAAGTGACTCTGCGGCTCTACAAGGGGACCATCGAGCCGGTGTGCCGGAAGTCGCCGTACTCGCTCTACTCGCTCGACATCGCCAGCTTCACGATGGGCGCCAGCTACGACCAGAAGGACGCGCTCGGATTCATCAACCTGATCGGGTTGCCGATCCGTATCCGCGCCGCCGTCACGAAGAAATCATGAAGCTCTGGGGCGGAAGGTTCGAGCAGGGTCCGTCGGAGATCTTCGAGCGCTTCTCCGGCTCGCTCCACTTCGACCGGAGGCTGATCGGCGCGGACATCCGCGGCTCGCAGGCATTCGCGCGGGCGCTGGAGCGCGTCGGTATCCTGAAGGCCGAGGAGCGGGAGCGCATCGTCGAGGCCTTCGACGCGATCCTCGCGGAATCGGAACGCCCCGGCTTCTTCGACGGAGCCGCCGACGAAGACGTCCACACGCTCGTCATACGCAAGCTGAAGGAGCGGACGGGCGAGCTGGCCGAAAAGATCCACACCGGCCGCAGCCGCAACGAGCAGGTGTCGCTCGACACCCGGCTATGGCTGCGGGAGGAAATCGGCCGCATCGAGGAACTGCTCTCCGGATTTCTCGCCGCGTTGCTAGGCCTCGCGAAGCGCTATCCGGATGCGGTGCTTCCCGGCTTCACGCATATGCGGCGCGCGCAGGCAGTGCTCTGGCCGCATTACGTGCTCGCCTACTTTGAAATGTTCGCGCGCGACTGGGAGCGGCTGGAACAGGCGCGGCGGAGTGCGAACCTGCTGCCGCTTGGCTCCGGAGCGCTCGCCGGCAGTGGCTTCCCATTCGACCGCGAGGCGATGGCGCGCGACCTTGGCTTCGACGGCGTCACCGCCAACAGCATGGACGTCTCCTCGGATCGGGATTTTCTGCTCGACTTCCTTTATGCCGCCTCGACCGCGATGCTCCACCTGAGCCGCTTGGCCGAGGACTGGATCCTGTACTCCAGCGAAGAATTCGGCTGGCTGGAGCTTGGCGACGAGGTTACCAGCGGGTCGAGCCTGATGCCGCAGAAAAAGAACCCCGATTCGCTCGA
>DATIFQ010000106.1:0-4197 GCA_035455185.1 Bryobacteraceae bacterium
AAAAAAGTAGACGTTGCGCGCCGTCAGGCTCCTGTCGAAATCGAACCGGAGATCACCGGCCCGGCGCTGTGCCCTGCCGGCGGCCCGGTCCACTTCACCAGCTTCAGATCCAGAACGAAAATCGCGTACAGAACCGGAACCAGCAGAAGCGTCACGAAGGTTGCGATGGTCAGTCCGCCGATCTGCGCGTAGCACAGCGGCTCCCACAGGGGCCCGCCGTGGGAGGCGAGCGGATACAGCGCGATCACCGTGGCGCCGACCGTAATCAGAACCGGCCGCAGCCGCATGATACCTGCATCGAGGAGCGACTCGACTAACGGATGCCCCTCCGCCTGGCGCTCTTCGATGAAGTCGAACAGCACGATTACGTGGCTGACGATAACGCCCACAAGGCTGGCGATGCCGAGGAAGGCCATGAACCCAAACGGCGCTCCCATCACCCACAATGCGGCCAGTGCGCCCACCATGCCGTACGGGATCGCGGCAAAGACAATGAACGGCTTCACGGCGTTCCTGAACTGGATCACCAAAGCGAGGAAGATCATCCCGACCGAGATCGCCATGACGACAGCCAGTTCCTGGAAGCTCTCCTGCTGGTCCTTATACTCGCCGGCGATCTCCATTTTGTAACCAGGCGGGAGCGCGCCGCCGAACTGTTTCAGTCGCGGCATAGCCTCCGCCAGCACTTCGGACGGTAGAACGCCGGCGACAGGCACGCACAGCACCGTGATTGTGCGGAACTGGTTCAGCCTCCTCGTCTTCTGTGTCTGCATCTCGTAGCTGATGCTCGACACCTGCCGCAGCGGGATCTTCTCCGGCCCACGGGAAGAGTACACGTAGAGATTCTGGATGTCCGAAAGCCGCGACCGTTGCTCATTGCGCAGACGCGCAACCACCGGGATCTGCTTGTCCCCCTCGCGGAGGGTTGCGACGGTGTAGCCATTGATGCCGGTAGCCGCCGCGGCGGCAACATCGGAGTTCGTGACGCCTGCAAGTCTGGCTCGGTCCGGATCGATGCGGAGCTTGACCGTAAAATTCTCTTCTCCCCAGTCGTCACGCACGCGATCAGCCGCCGGGATCGCCCGCAGAATGTTCTTGATCTCCTCTGCCTGTGCGCGCAGTAGCACCAGGTTGTCGCCTGAGACACGAATCTGAACTGGCAAGCCGACGGTCTTGCCGGTCTCGAGCTGTCTGACGTCGATTCGCGCTCCGGGGATCGCCGAGGACACCGCGCGCTGAAGCGGGCCGATCAGGTGCTGCGTGAAGTGCTTGTCTTTCACCTCAATGAGGATCTGGGCATAGTTGAGCTGCTGGAGTTCGGGAGAAACGGAGAACCAGAACCTCGGGCCACCCCCGCCTGTGAACGTGGTCAACGACTTGAGCATGCCAGCGCCGCCGTGCTCATCGGCCACCCGGCGAATGATGTTCTCGGTCTGAATGGCGACTGCATCGGTAGCCGCCAGCGATGCGTCCTCGGACAACCAGACGTCGACAAACGACAGATAGGAGAGATCCTTGGGAAAGAACTGGGTCTTTAGACGCGATCCGATCATTGCGCCGGCAGCGAGGACAAGGAAGGACGCGAACAGGAACTTCCAGCGATGTTGGATCGCCGCGGTGCCGGCGCGATAGTACATCGAAGCGAAACCGGTCGTCCTCCGCTCCTCGATCGGTTTTTCGGCCTTGGGCCGCAGGAGGTAATAACCTAGCAAGGGGATGAAGGTCATCGACACGATGCGCGAAGCGACGAGCGCGCAGGTGATCACGATCGGCAGGCTATACAAAAACCGGCCCGTGTCGCCGCTCAGCATCAGGAACGGCAGGTACGCGACGATGTTCGTTATGGTCGCAAACAGGATCGCGGTGGCCAGCTTCGTCGGGCCGAGCCAGCTCGCGATCAGCCGCGGATGGCCAGCCGCCAAGTCACGCTTGATGGCGTCACCCGCCACCACGGGGTCATCCACAAGGAGTCCTAGGGCGATGATGAGAGTCGCGATCGAGACCTGCTGGAGGTCGATCCCCAGCAGGTGCATCATCCCGTAGGTCATAGCCAGCGTGATGGGAATGGACAGGGCCATCAGGACGGCGGAGCGCCATTCCCAGAACCCGATCAGCGACACGAGGACCACCAGCACGATAGCCTCGTAAAGACTCGTCATGAAGAGGCTGATGTTCTCGCGGACCTGGAGCGGCTGATCGGAAGTACGAGCCATGATCAAGTCGGCCGGCAGCCTGGGGCGGAGATCGTTGAGTGCCGCATCCACCGCCTCGCCGAACCGTCCGATCTGCTCTCCCTGGCGCATCTGGATGGCTAGGGTCACCGCGCGGTAACGCTGCCAATGCCCGCTCGAGTCGCGCGCCGTGTAGTAGTTCACGAACCGTGCCGGACTCTCGTAGGCGCGCATAATGTCCACGAGGTCGCGCAAGTACAATGGCAAGCCGGATTCCGACGCGCCGAGTAGGACGTCGCCGATCTCCCGCTCGTTCTTGAACTCCCCGGACGGGTCGATGGCCAGGTTCTTGCCTTGCGCTTCCAGAATGCCTCCCGGCAGCGTGATGTTCCGAGCTTTGAGAATCTGTGGCAGATTGCCGGGGGTGATGCCGTAGGAGGCAAGCCGCTCCTGTGAGTACATGAGATGAACCTGCTCTTGCAGCAGGCCTGTGCGTGTGACCTTGGAGACTTGCGGCACGGTTTTGATCGTCTTCTCGATGAGATCCGTGAAGTCGTCCAACTGGCGGTAGCTGTATTTCGCCGCCGCGACCGCGCCGAGCTTGGCCGCGGTCTCGGACGGATCGCGCACCACTACGGGGTCCCAGTGGTCGGGATGAAAATCGGAAGCCTGGAGGCGCTCGTGGATGAAGCGATCGGCAGCTTGCTGGACCTCTTCATCGGTCATGCTCGTCCAGAAGTCCAGCCCAAGAAAACCAGGGCCTTCCAGGACCCGGATGTCGCGGGCGAGGCCTCGTTCCCGGGTCCAGCGTGTGGACAGGTCAACCGAACTGCGGGCCACGTCCAGGTTCATCGATTGCGGCATCCCCATCACGAGCGTTACCCTGGGCGCCGCGAATTCTCCGCGAGCATCACGACGCGCCTCTTCGATGGCGCTCTGAATGCTACGCGAGCGGAGCCCGACCTCGACCTCGGTCACTTTCGGGCTGGCAACGGTCAGCATCAGGGCAGCAGTGTCGCCAAAGTCCTTCAGGAACTGAATCGGACCGGCGCCGTCGGGAAGGTTCTGAAGCTGGTCCAATTTCAGCTTGATATCGTCCAGCTCCTTGCCGGTTTCCTTCAGTTTCTGGTCCAGCTCAAGGTAGACGATGGAGACCCCAGTCCGCGAAATGGACTTGATCTCGGTGACCTTCGCATTTTGGCCGATCTTCTCCTCGACCTTGCTGGTGACAAGCTGCTCGACGCGCTCAGCGCTTGCTCCCGGCCACGGCGTAAGGGCGACGGCGATCCGGACGGGAATGTCCGGGTCCTTTCGCTGGGGCATGCTGAGGTAGCCATAAATCCCCCACAGAGCCGTGCCAATCAGCAACACCCACGAAATGTGACGCGTCTCGACGAAGAAGCGCGATGTGTTGTGCATGTCGCGAATGAGCTCGGCGTCGGACTTATGTTCGGGCATTGCGATCGCCTTCAGGGGATAAGCTGGACAGGCTGGCCGTCAGTGACCAGGTTGCTGCCGCTGGTGACGACGAGCTGCCCGAGCTTGACTCCTTCAAGGACCGTGATGGAACTTCCCACGGCGTCTCCCAGCCGGACATCCCGCATGCGCGCCACGTGCTGCTTGCCGTTGGTTTCAAGGATGAACACAGCGTACTGGCGCTCCGTCTTCGAGGGCACGATCGCAGTCAACGGCAGGACCGGAACCGGCGTCCGCGAACCGGCACCGAAGATGGTCACTGTCGCGATCATGCCTGGCCGAAGCTGTTTCTGGCGATTTGGTACCGAGAGCTCGACCTCGAACAGGCGACTCTTCATGTCGGCTGCCGGCGCAATTCGAGTGATACGCCCCGGGAAGTCCGTCCCGGGAATCGCATCCGTTCGAATTTGGAGAGATTGGCCGAGGTGGAGTTGCGCAACCGCTGCGTCCGGAACGCCGAAGGCTGCCTTGACGGAACTGGTGTCGCCCAGGACCACACCGACCGAGCCCGGGCTGACCAGCGACCCCACTTCAATAGGACGGCTGAGAA
>DATIFQ010000107.1:0-3894 GCA_035455185.1 Bryobacteraceae bacterium
CATCGCGCGTTGTCGAAAATCTTGCGCGTGCGCGGATTGGGAGCCAGCAGAGGATCGTCGAATCTTCCCATGAGCTCCGTCCAGAACTGCTCGCGGTAGCGCTTCGCGTTTTCGATAAACCCCGCCGGATCGATGGTATCGCGCCTGCGCCGGGTGGACCACCGTTCATCGGTGAATTTCGGCTCCGCCTTGTAAAGGAACGACGCCGCGCGAACATGTTCGGAAGAGCGGACGAGTCCCTGGACGTGTGCTTCTAGTTCCGTCACCTGGCGCATCTGGCGCGCGGAGTAATCAAAACCCGGCCGCGCGAGCGAAGGCGGCTTGTCCGTGGCGGCGGAAATCTTCACTCCGATCATGGCGGCGAACCGTTGCATCGCCTCGGCCGACCATGGACCGCCCTCGACGAGGGCTTTCGGCTGAGAGCCGAGTCGCTCGAACTCGGTCCGGACGCTCGCCAACTCGGGCGCGGGGATATCGCCCTTTACACTCTTCCATTCGGGCGGCCTGCTGGCTTCGACAACCAGCCCGCGCGGTGCGATCAGAGAGGCGATCTCGGCGTCGCCGAACTCGTCGAGCAGGCCCCAGACGTTGCGATAGATCGGCTCCGCCCAAACACGCTCCCGCGCGTCGAAATACCCGCTGACCATGGCGGCGTCGATCCGTTCATCGACTGCGGCCGAGTAGAACGCGATCAGGCCGCCTTCGGCGTAGCCGGCAACGCCGACCTTCGCATGCGGATTTCGCTTCTTGAACCATTCCACGACCCCGCGCACCTTCTGGACCTCGTACCCGATGATGTGGCGTCCCATGTGGTAGGCCTGCCGGTAGATCCATTCGCGGTGCGGCTGGTCGGTCATGCGGATCTCGGGGTGACCGGAGAATGTCGTCTCGCGATCAACCAGCACCGGCACAACCACGGAGCAGCCGGCTTCGGCGAAGCGATGAGCGAACTGCACGGCCGTCTGTTCCGGCGTCTGGCCGACGTCCGGAAGCGCAACCATGAAGGCCACGGGCGCCCGCTTTGGTTCCAGCAGCAGCCCTTCTCCGTGCACGCCTTCGATTGCCGTCCAGCGGACCTGGAAAACGCGATACGACCTTGTTTCGGCCACCAGAGCCGGATTCGTTTCGTCGCCGAAGCGTTCCATCGAGGCAGCCGCGAGCGGGTCCACGACGCCGATCCGCTCGCTGAAACGCTGTCGGCTCCCAGCGTCCAGCTTCCGCCGCCCGCGCGACTGCGCGATCTTCCGCTCGATGAAGCGGTGCGCGCCGTCCATCATCCGCTCCGACAGGTCGCCTTGCCAGTCGAGCGGAGCGGTGCCAGGCAAGGTTTCCACCGGCTGGGCAGAAGCAAGGCAAGTCCAGGCTACCAACCCGAGAATCAGTCGTTTTTCCATGAGTTACTCCCGGCAGTGCAGAGCATGAGAGAGGGCCAGCGTATCAGCCGCTTGTCCCCACTAGTGTCACCTTCATCAGATCCGCCAGCGCGATGCCATTATCGGCCAAAATGGCGAGACAGGTAATCCAAAACCAATTTCACTTCTGCATCTGTTAGCGTCGCCCCTCGGGCCACCATGGCATCCACCGTTCGCTTCCACTCCGTCCTCGACAAGCGCTGACTGCTTACGACTTCAAGACTGTGACACTGTTTGCCGCACGACCGGTCCACTATGGCTTGGCCCGCTGAATCGGGCGAGCCCACGGGACCGCCCTGCGCACGAGGCGCTGGCGCAGCAGACACTGGCTCCGTGACGGGAACTGCACGGGGCGGCGAGGAAGCCACCTCATTTGAGGAAGGGCCGGCGCCCAAGGCGAATGCTGTAAGAGTGTCGCTGGTGGCACCTCCGAAATAACCGCCGCCTCCTCCGGCCATAATCACGACGTACTGTTTCCGATCCTTACCGAGGTAGGTGACCGGTATTGCGTGCCCGTTAGCATCGATACGATGCTCCCAGAGCATCCGGCCGGTCTTCGACTCGAACGCGCGAATGCGGCTGTCGTTGGTGGCTGCAATGAAAACCAGTCCGCCCGCGGTCGCGATACTCCCACCCAGGTTTAGCGCTCCGGTATTCTTGACTCCTTGCGCTTCGAGGGATTCCACAGTTCCGAGCGGTACCTTCCAGGCGATGTCCCCGGTGTTGACGTTGACCGCCACAAGTTCGCCGAACGGAGGATTCGTGCACGGGATGCGGGTATCGCGGTTCCAGAACCGTGCGTACGGGCCGTATTCGGAGGTGCGGATGTAAGTGACCGCGCCGGTCTTCGGGTCTTCCCGTTTCTCCATATGCCCGAACTGTCCGATGTTCATAACGTTCGCGAAGAGATAGCCGAGGGACGGGTCGAAAGACACGCCGCCCCAGTTACCGCCGCCCAAAGTACTCGGGAAGATGAGAACGTTACCCTCCAGCGGCAACGGTGTGAACGGCACGCCGACGAACATGCCGTTCCTGCGCCACAGGTCCCTGCAAAATGCCGCATGCTCGGGTGTCAGGTTGTACATCTCCTCTTCACGAAAAGAATTGCGCGCCAGCGGAGGCGGCTTAAGCGGGAACGGTTGTGTGGGCGAGGTCACCTCGCCGGGGATGTTCGTCGGCGGCACCGGACGCTCTTCAATTCCGAACAACGGTTGTCCGGTAAGGCGGTCGAAGATGAATAGCGTTCCCATCTTCGTGATTTGCGCCACCGCTGGAATCTTCTTCCCATTCCGCTTGACTTCGATCAGCGCCGGCGCCGCCGCCAGATCGTAATCCCAGAGATCATGATGAACCAGTTGCTGGTGCCACCTCAGGGCTCCGGTAGCTGCATCTAGGGCGATTACGCTGTTGGCGTAAAGGTTATTTCCGTGGCGGTCTGCGCCATAAAAATCGGATGTGGGACAGCCGGTCGGGGCAAAAACCAGCCCACGCTCGACATCCACCGAAAAGAATCCCCACGTATTTGTGCCCGACCGGTTCTTCCAGCCACCCTCCGGCCACGTCTCATTGCCCGGTTCACCTGGCCGCGGCACTGTATGAAAGGTCCACACCAGTTTCCCCGTGCGCGCATCCCAACCGCGGATGTCACCGTAAGCGCCAGCGCTGGGAGCACCCTCACCGTTGGCACTACCGGTGATCACGATGTCCCGGTACACCGCCGGAGGAGACGGCAACACCAGTTCGGCATCAGGCAGGTCATCGGCAACACCCTGCTTCAAATCCACAATCCCTTCGTTGCCGAAGCCCGGCGCTGGCTTGCCCGTCGTCACGTCGATCGCAACAAGATTGTTTCGGACCCCCGCAAAGACACGGGCATGTGTCCCTCTGCCGCCGGGCCAGTAGCACAGACCGCGAAGCGCCGCGCCCGGGGCTTCATATTTCCAGAGCAGTTTGCCGGTCTCCGGCTCCAGCGCGAAAATGCCGTTCGGCTGGGTCAGGTACATGACGCCGTTAACCACAATGGGCGTGACTTCGGAACCGGCTTTGCCGCTGTGAAAGGTCCAGGCTCGCCGCAAGCGGGAAACGTTTCCGGCCGTGATCTGCTTCAGCGGCGAGTAACGTATGGCGCCAGGGTCGTGGCCGAAGACCGGCCAGTCGCTTTGCCCGTGCAGGACGGCCAGGAAACACCCTGCTAAGAGTGTGAAGCGGAGAGATAACATCATGTGCCGAACCCCAGAACGGATGAATTCACATGGTACCCGCAAGCCATCGCTCGCGCCCGGTGATCTCTTCTGGCCGGTCGCTGGGTCTCCCGCGGACGAAGACGACCTCCACGAATTCTACAGCAATCAACGCCACCGTCGAGGTGAGCCGCCACGGCGGCGCTTCTCAAGTGTGTCTAGCGCCGGGCCCGGTCGAGCGCCCGTTTGACGGCCGGCGTCGGGTTCGTGATCTCCGCGGCGGACCGGATTGTGATCGTCGG
>DATIFQ010000108.1:0-3486 GCA_035455185.1 Bryobacteraceae bacterium
GCTTCTCTTCGAGCAACTTCACGAGCTGAGATGCCTCGAGCAGCGTCAGCCCCTGGATTTGTTCCGCAATCGCGTTGATATCCGCCATGTTCTCTTCCTTGAACTCCTTCTGCCTGCAGCTTGTAGCCTGCGACCCGTGCAAACACGGCCCGAAAAATCCCTGACCACGGGTCACCGGCCCTACGCAGTAAACTTGTTCTCCTGGCACGCCTGGTCGACGACCACCGCCAGTTTGCGCCCGACTCCGTTGATCGCCGAAACCAGCCGCTGTGCCGGAGTCTGGATCAGATAAAGCAGCTTCCCGAACATCTCCTCGCGAGAGGGCAGCGACGCCAGTTCCCCGACGGTCCGGACGTCGATTACCCGTCCTTCCACCATGCCCGCCTTGAACTGGAACGTCGGGTTTTCTTTCGCGTAGGCTGTGAGCACCTTCGCCAGCGCCACCGGGTCCGCCGCTGTGTAAGCGAGCGACGTCATTCCGGCGAGGCCCTTCATGAGGTCCTCCGCCTTCGTCCCCTCGGCGGCTTTCGCCGCGAGGTTGTTCTTTATGACCTTGTACCGGCCTCCCGCGGACCGGACGATTTTGCGAAGCTGGAAGTCCTGGCCGACCTTCAGTTTTTCAAAGCCGGCCACGAACAGGTGATCCACCCGCTCCAGTTCCTTACGCAGCGACTCGACTTCCTTCCGCTTGTCTTCTCTCTTCTTCATGGGTTTCCCCTGCTAGCGGCTAAACGATCTTCGTATTGAACGGCGTCACATCCAGTGAAACACCGGGTCCCATCGTTGAGCAGACGGTTGCGCTCCGCACGTACTTGCCTTTCGCGGCTGACGGCTTCGCCTTCAGGATGGCCTGAATCAACGTCTGGGTATTCTCCAGCAGCTTGTCACCGGCGAAACTGGCCTTACCGACGGGCACGTGTATGGAGCCGGTCTTGTCGACCCGGAACTCAACCTTACCTGCCTTCACTTCCTTAACGGCTCGGGCGACATCCACCGTTACCGTGCCGGTCTTTGGGTTGGGCATGAGGCCACGGGGGCCGAGCACTTTTCCGAGCCGTCCCACGGACCGCATCATGTCCGGGGTGGCGACGACGGCGTCAAAGTCAGTCCAGTTCTCCTGCTGGATCTTCGCGACCATGTCTTCGCCGCCCACGAAGTCGGCGCCAGCCTCTTCCGCTTCCTTCTGCTTGTCGCCAGAGGCGATCACCAGAACTTTTTTGGATTTTCCCAAACCGTTGGGCAGAACGATGGTGCCACGCACCATCTGGTCGGCGTGCTTCGGATCGACGCCGAGACGCATGTGGAGTTCGACAGTCTCGTCGAATTTGGCGAACTTGAGCCGCTGGACAAGAGGTACCGCCTCTTCCAGGGTGTAGGGTCTGCGCTCAATCTGTTGAGCGGCGGATGCGTACTTCTTTCCTTGTTTGCGAGCCATTGTTCTCCTGGTCCTAACGGCAGGATTCGTTCAGACCCCTGCCTCCCATGGTTTCTACAACACGAATTTTCAGGCGGAGCTTGAAGTATAGCAGACCAAAGGTAGGCCCTTCAACCGGAACCCCTCCTAGACGACGTCCACTCCCATGCTGCGAGCGGTGCCCTTGACGGACTGCATCGCGGCCTCGAGCGTGAAGCAGTTCAGGTCCGGCATCTTGATCTTCGCGATTTCCTCCACCTGCTTCTCGGTGATCCGGCCCACCTTATTCTTGTTCGGTTCCGCGGACCCCTTGGCTAGGTTCACCGCGCGCTTGATCAGCACCGGCACGGGCGGAGTCTTGGTGATGAAGGTGAAGGAGCGGTCGTTGTAAATCGTGATCACGACCGGGATGATCAACCCGTCCTGGTCTTTGCCTGACGTTTTCGCATTGAACGCCTTGCAGAACTCCATAATGTTGACGCCCTGCGGACCGAGCGCCGTACCAACCGGCGGAGCGGGAGTCGCCTTCCCGGCCGGAATTTGCAGCTTAACCTGTCCAGTAACCTTCTTCGCCATTATTCAACACCTTTCACCGCACGGTGCGCCGAGGCGGACTCTTAATTCCGTAATCCGTAAGCGCCCCGTGGTTCGTCTAAATCTTCTCCACCTGCAGAAAGTCCAGTTCGACCGGCGTCGCGCGACCGAAGATCGTCACCAGAACGCGCAGTGTGTTTCGCTCGGTGTTCACCTCGTCCACCTTGCCCGAGAAGTTTGCGAAGGGGCCGTCGACGATCCTCACCATCTCGCTCTTCTCGAAAGACATTTTCGGACGCGGTTTCTCGGCCGAGGAGGACTGCCGATACAGGATCTGGTTCACCTCGTCCGCCGTGAGAGGCACGGGCGTGTTCCCACCGCCGACGAAACCGGTGACGCGCGGCGTCGACTTCACAGCGTGCCATAGCTCGTCGTTCATTTCCATCTCAACGAGCACGTAGCCCGGATAAAGCAGCCGCTTACTGGTCACTTTCTTGCCGCCGCGGAGTTCCACAACCTCCTCGGTCGGAATCAGGACCTGCCCGATCTTGTCAGCGAACCCGAACGCCTCGCCGCGGCCCCGCAGGGAGTCGGCGACCTTCTGCTCAAAACCCGAATAGGTGTGGAGGATATACCACTGTTTGGAAGAGGGCTCGCTCACTGCCGCTTCCGGGGGAATCTGAGCCGATGCTTCCGCGCCGGCAACGTCGGAGGACTCGCCGGAGGAGGCGCCTTTCGTTTCCGGTTCCTCGGGGAGGGGCTCCGCACCGGGCTCCGGCGCTTTCACGCCGGTATCCTCTTCCCCGAGATTCTCGAGATCTTTCTCTTCCACGGTCTGCTCCCTGCACTACTTGCTGAACGTCTCGAAGACCTTTCCAACGGACCGGCCCAAGACAAAGTCTACGATCCAGAAGTAGGCCGCAAACACAAACACGCACGCGATTACGACCCCGGTCGTCGCCCGCACCTGCTTCCATGCCGGCCACGTCACACGGCGCATCTCGAGCTGTAGTTCCTGGGTGTATTCCTTGATCGCGACAGGCCAGCCCGAAACGCGCTGAACCAAGCTCTTGCTCTCTTCCATAGTTTTCAATTTGCCGTGGCTGTTGAGCGACGGGAATGTTCTCTGGCAGGGGCGGAGGGATTCGAACCCCCACTCGCGGTTTTGGAGACCGCTGGTCTACCGTTAAACCTACGCCCCTGCGTGAAGGGCCGAAGCACGCCTCGCCCCTTTTATTTTATCTCACGGTGCACCTGATGCTTGCGACAATGGGGACAGAACTTCTTTAGCTCGATCCGCTCCGTAACCGTCTTCTTGTTCTTGGTACTTGTATAGTTCCGATTCTTGCACTCAGTGCACTGGAAGGTGATGATCTCGCGCGGCATTGTCGATTCCTTACTCCAAGACTTCCGTAACCGTACCGGCGCCGACGGTGCGCCCGCCCTCGCGGATCGCAAACCGCAAGCCCTTGTCCATCGCCACCGGCGTGATCAACTCCACCGTCAGGTTCACGTTGTCCCCGGGCATCACCATCTCC
>DATIFQ010000109.1:0-11174 GCA_035455185.1 Bryobacteraceae bacterium
GACGCAGACGACAAGTGGCTACCCCAAAGGCTGGAGCGGCAGGTGGCGGATCTGGAGTCGCACCCTGACGCTGCCATGGTCTATGGCCCCACCCGATACTGGTTTAGCTGGACCGGCAAGCCGGAGGATCGCCAACGAGACTTTGTGGCTCCGCTCGGGCTGCCGCCCAACACGCTGGTTAAGCCACCGGCTCTCTTCACGACTTGTCACCCGCTGGGAGAGGCGCCGTCTCCCGCCACTTGCAGCCTCACGCTTCGCCGTTCCCTTCTCGAGACGACCGGCGGGTTCGAGGACTCTTTCCGAGATTCGTACGAGGATCGAGCATTCCTGGTAAAAGTCTACCTTCACGGGAACGTATTCGTTTCCGGAGACTGCCTGGCGAACTACCGCATACATCCAGATTCGCATTCGTTCCGCGCGCTAGAAGCTAGGCAATCCAACCGTGAACGTCGGATCTTTCTGAAGTGGTTGGAAGGCTACCTGAAAGCTCAGCGGATCCAGGACAAGGCGATCTGGCGGGCGCTTGGCCACGCGCGTCGACGCTGGCGCTATACGGTCCTGACCAAGTGGTTTGAATCCGGCAGGCGGTATTCGACAAGAGCACGTTACAAGTGGCTCAGAGTTAAGCGATGGGTCGGACGGCGAACCGCATACATCGAGGCCCGTCCCAATCCGATTCCGGTGTCCGCCGCCACCGCGGACCGTTTCCCGATTGGTGCGACGACATTGTCATGGACCGCCGGGACGGAAACGGAGGTTGAGGTACATGTGGACTCGCCGGACGGACCGCTTCTGAGTCGCACGGCGGGCTGCGGAACAATCACTACGGGCCCCTGGGTTCACGATAGTATGCCGTTCTTCCTGCAGGATGTGTCCAATGGGAAGCCGCTCACGGCGGAAAACACCCTTGACGTCACCGTCGTGAGGGTTACCAAGCCACGACTGCGGCTTACTCCGGGTTTAGGCAAAACACGCTTTGGCGATCTTAGGCGACTGACGCCGATCAGCAGTCATTGGGGCTTTGACCGAGGGCTTCCGGTCGATCGTCACTATATCGAGGGATTCCTCGCCCGCTACGCTGGAGATATTCGTGGGCGTGTGCTGGAGGTCGGCGGTTCCGCTTATACGCGGCGTTTCGGCTCCGGCCTCGTCACACAGAGCGACGTCTTGAACCTGCTGGACGGCGTTCCCGGGACGACGGTTGTAGCTGATCTTGCGTGCGCGCCCCAAATCCCGTCCGAAGCCTTCGACTGTGTCATCGTCACGCAAACCCTCCAGTGTATTTACGAGGTCCGTTCGGCCGTCCAGACTCTTTGGCGGATCTTGAAACCGGGCGGCGTCCTTCTGGCCACTATCCCTGGCATCAGCCAGACATACGATCCGGAGTGGGGAGAGTACTGGTGCTGGAATTTCACCGTCATTTCAGCCCGGCGTTTATTCGAGGAAGCGTTCTCGACCACGAAGGTCCAGATTGACAGCTTCGGAAATGCCTTTACAGCAATATGCTTTCTCGAGGGCATCGCCGCAGAAGAATTGCGGGCCGAGGAATTGGATCATCATGATCCAGGCTATGTGGTCACTATTGCGGTTCGCGCCGTGAAATCGGAAGAACGACCATGAAGGCCACAGGCACCCTCACAGCGCATCCCAATCCCGTTTTGGCGGACGCCTCAGGAATGGGGGCGACCACTTTGTCGTGGAGCTCCGAGGGAACCGATGACGTTGAAGTGCGCGTGGGCGCCCCGGATGGCCCCCTGTTGAGCCGCACTGCAGGTTCCGGGAGTACAACCACTGGCAAATGGGTGGGCGATGGGATGGTCTTCTATCTTCAGGACGTATCCGATCGCGCGCCGCTGACTTCCGAGCATGTGTTGGCCACGGTCACGGTGCGCCATGATAGCCAGATCGACAGGTCCGGCCCAAAGGCTCTCATCCTCCTGTATCACCGGGTGGCGGAGGTGCAACCGGATCCGTGGTCCTTGTGTGTCACACCGCAACACTTCGCTGAACACCTGGACGTTCTGTCCAGCCGATGGAACGTATTGCGGCTCCGGGATTTGGTGCGTGCGCTGCAAGACGGCGCACTTCCGGACCGGTCGATCGCCATTACCTTTGACGACGGCTATGCCGACAATCTGCATAACGCCAAACCAATACTGGAACGTTACGGAAAGCCCGCAACCACCTTCGTCTCGAGCGGCTACGTCGGCAACAAACGGGAGTTCTGGTGGGACGAACTGGAACGAATCGTGCGGCGCGACGGCAGTCTGAACCTGGATCTTTACCTATCTCTCCACCGTCTTTTGCAGCCCCTGACACACACTGAGCGGTGCCGGATGCTGGATGGATTCCTGGAGTGGGAAGGGATAGAGCCGGGAGTTCGCGAGACCCATAGCACGCTAAGCGCCACGGAGCTCGTTGAACTGGCAAGGGGCGATCTGATCGAGATTGGCTCACACACGTTCACTCACGCGCTCCTTGATGCTTTGCCGGAGGCGCAGCAACGTGCCGAGATCGTGCAAAGCAAGGCCGGGCTGGAGGAAATCTTGGGCGGGCGCGTGGATCATTTCGCCTATCCTTACGGCCACTATAACGAGGCGACCATCAGTATTCTTCGGCGCGCCGGCTTCGCCTGTGCGTGCACAACAAATGCCAGTTCCGTGGACAAGTACTCGGACCGGTTCCAACTGCCCCGACTCACGGTAGGAGACTGGGGAGGTGAAGAGTTTGCACGGCGCCTCTCAGACTGGTATGGCTCACAGACCCGGAAAGCATTCGAGGCGGTGCAGGCCGCTGATTCCCAGGCGGAGATGGCGCCTGCGCCTGCGAAACGGCGCGCCGAAGTCCAGGACTCAACACCAGACCGGCAATTAGAGAGGGCCGAGCGCGTTCGGCTGCAGGTGGAAGCGGGATTGCGGGCATTTCAGGCTCAATTCGATTCTGTCCTCAGGGCCTATCGAGCTCAGCGAGCCTGGCAGGCGATGCTTATTTTGCGGAAGGCTTACACGCTTCTCGTCCAAAAAAGGGATGTGACCTCATTTCTCATGTGGGTGTTGCGGTTCCCTCTGAAATCAACAAACGATCTTCTTGAGTCCGAGCTGAGTTTTCCTGAAGTCCAGAGTTACCTCCCGCCGGAGCTGAAATCCACCTTCCGTGCCTCTTCCACCCAGCCAGTTAACTCCGGCGCCGCGGCACGGAGAGTTCCTACTCAGACCAAGTACGACGTCGTCGTCCTTCCGGTGTTCGAGTTTGATTTCCGCTTCCAGCGGCCCCAGCAACTTGCGGCTCAGTTCGCCCGCAATGGTCACCGGGTGTTTTGGGTGAGCCCGTCCAGACGAATCCCGGGGTCTGCTACCGATGCTTATGAACTACTGACGCTACGGGAAAACCTCTGGGAGGTGCATCCGCGCGGCGGCAGTCCGAGCATTTACGCCGGCAGTTTGTCCAGCGAAAACCATGCGGACGTACTGGCATCCCTGAGAAACCTGTACCGGCACTGGGCGATTGCCGAAAGTGTAGTCCTAATCGAGTTGCCGTTCTGGCGAAGCATCGGCTTGAGTCTTCGCGAGATGTTTGGGGCGAGTGTCGTATTCGACTGTATGGACGACTGGCAGTCTATGCCGATGATCAGTGAGTTCAACCGCCGTGAAGAGCGCGTGTTGGTCACGGAATGCGACCTCCTCGTGCTCTCAGCCCGGCAATTGTCCGAAAAGTACACCGCCTCCGCACGCCGCTCCGTACTGGCTTCCAACGCCGCCGATTTTGGCGCCTTCAGCGCCCCTGTGGATGCACATGACAGCCTGGCCGGCGTGCCGAAGCCGGTTGTTGGGTACTTTGGAGCGATCGCCGATTGGTTCAATTACGATCTCTTCCACGATGTGGTCACGTCGCGACCTCAGTATTCTTTTGTGCTGGTAGGAGGTCTGGGACTGGAAAAAGAGGTGTGTGGAGAAGAAATCGCGCGATTTCGCGAGTTACCAAACGTTTTTCTCGTGGGTCATAGACCTTACAGCGAACTTCCTTCCTATCTCCGCCAATTTGATGCGTGCGTCATACCTTTCGTGATCAGTGACGTGACCCGCGCCACAGATCCCGTGAAGGTGTATGAATATCTGAGTCAGGGAAAGCCCATTGTCGCCACAGCTATGCCTGAGCTGTCGGACCGGTCGAGTTTGATCTATCTTGCCGAGGATGCCGCCGACTTCGCCCGCAAGCTTGATCTCGCCCTCTCCGAAAATGACCCGGAATTGAAACGCCGCCGGTCGTCCTACGCCTCACGGAATACCTGGCGCGACCGGCTGGAAACCATTGACGCCGCCGTGCGAGAGACCTTTCCACGGGTTTCAATCCTGATCGTGACTTATAACAGCCAGGATTACATCCAACCCTGTCTGGAATCGGTAATCCGCAACACCTCCTATCCGAGCTACGAGATCCTGATTGTGGACAACGGATCTTCAGACGGCACGGTGCAGTTGCTGAAGGATTACGCCGAGGCCGAGCGCCGCATTCGCGTGATCGCCCTTCCTGACAACAAGGGGTTTGCGGCTGCGAACAATACTGCATCCCGGCTGGCCCACGGCGAGTACCTGATCTTTCTCAACATAGACACGATCGTGACCCCTGGCTGGGTGGGACGGCTCGTCCGGCATCATCAGAACGATCCATCGGTGGGTGTGGTCGTGCCGGTAACTAACTGGGCCGGCAACGAGGCGAGAATCAACACCGACTATGCCAACTATGCCGAGATGGAGGAGTTCGCCATAGAACTCGCTCAGAAGAATATGGGCATGTCAAACGAACTTGACGTGGCTCCCTTCTTCTGTGCGCTGATTCCCCGTGAGGTGTGGACTCAAGCCGGAGAATTGGATGAGCGGTTTGAGATCGGGATGTTCGAGGACGACGACTACTCAATCCGGGTACGTCAGCTTGGCCGCCGGATTATTACGGCGGAGGACTGTTTCATACACCATTTTGGCCGCGGATCCTTCTCCAAGATGAGTTCAACGGAGTACCGGAGGATTTTTGACAGCAACCTCCGGCGCTTCGAAGAAAAGTGGGCGAAGCCGTGGATTCAGCACAAGTTCCGTCCCGGTATCCGCCCGGAACATGTGCAACATAACCCGGGCGACTTCAACACAGCGCTTCCAAGCCGGCAGGGCTTCCAGCGCTAGCCTGGCGGGGGTCCGGTTGGTCGTGCAATCGTTCCCCCAGTCGTCCTAGACCTTCCGTGCGGCGGTCCAGAACTAGGTCCTACATCCGTGCGCTTCTTGCGGCAGAGGGAACCAGGACAACAAGGGTCGCTTGCGTGAACGCAGCCTCCAGGCGTTGGGAAGCGCGGACAGTGCCCACGAGGTACAGGTTCCGATGGAGGCCTATTCTCCCGCTGTGTGGAGGCCAGTAAGATCGCCCCTAGGAGGGTTTCAATGAAAACGCTTGTATTGTTTGGCTTGTGTGTACTGACGGTGAACGCCGCCGAGTTTGCACAGGCAAAGGCGAGTGCGGTCTCAGGAGGCGGGCTTTTGGTCTCGTGGCGGGAGACAGGACTGTCTCCGGAATCTCCATACTCGTATGAAGTCACGGCCGACGCTACGGCGAACTACTGGTGCATCGATACCGGGGCGAGACACCCCACCGCAAAGAGCACATGGCCGGTGATTTCACCAGACCCTAAATCCGGTGGGACGTTTACGTCATCCAAGTCGGGAAACGTGTCAGGGGAACTCCCATTATCCCCACCACCCGGCCCGACGGGAGTGTGTAATGCTGGGGAGTCTCTAGTTCTCCATGACGTGACTTACGAGGCAGTCGAGTTAACGGATGGGACCATGGTTGTGTCCATCGATGGGGTGTACAGTGTCCTCCTGTTTGGGAGGACCGTCGGGGCCGGGAAGGGACTCCCGATTTACTGACGGTGACACGTCTGAGGATCGCAAGACCAGGAGAGGGCAGAGCTATGTGTCCGCCGCTGGTGACCGTGGCGGGCTTGTGGAATCGCCCGAGCGAGCTCCTCCCGAAGGCGGGCGGAGACACTGGGAACACGCGAAACGCCGGTCTTTTGGGAAGTTGCAGAGAGGGCTAACGGGCCAACATACTGCGGGGAAGATATTGCTGGGACAATGGTCCGTCTCCCCGAGAGGGACGCAGCTCCCGAATGATTCATGGAGAATGATACTCTATGAAGCCGCTTGCGTCTCTCTTCCTGCTTCTTGCCGCCGGAACCCCCGGCTCGCAAGCCGTTCAGGACTACTTCCCCATGGCCGTCTGGTACGGGGGCGGCAAAGCCCGTGCTCCCATGCTCGAGCGCGACCCGCACGCCAAGAAGGAGACTTGGCGGAAAGATCTCCAGCAGATCAAGAGCCTCGGTTTCAACACCATCCGCTGCTGGATCGACTGGGCGAGCGGCGAGCCCTCCGAAGGCGACTACCGGTTCGACACCGTCGACGTGCTCCTCGAACTTGCCGAGCAGGAGGGCCTGAAACTCGTTATCCAGGTCTACATGGACGCCGCCCCCGACTGGGTCGGCAAGAGATACCCGGACTCGCTGTTCGTCGCAGCGGGTGGCGAAGTGATGCGTCCTGAGCCCGCGCCCGGCTACTGTTTCGACCACGCCGGCGTGCAGAAAGCGACACTCGGCTTTTTCACCGCTCTGGCCCGCCGTGCAGCAAAAAGCCCGGCCTTCCTCGGCTGGGATCTGTGGAGTGAGCCGCACGTCATCAACTGGGCAATGGCTCCGTACTTACCGAACGCCGAGTTCTGCTTTTGCCCGCATTCCGTCGGGCGTTTTCGAAGCTGGCTCAAGAAAAAATACGGTACGCTCGATGCGCTGAACGTCGCTTGGTACCGCCGATTCAGCGACTGGAATCAGGTGGAACCGGGGCGCCTCAGCACGATCCTCTCCTACACCGACTATATCGACTGGCGCACTTTCATCCAGGAGAAGCTCGGTGAAGACCTCCGGATGCGCTACGAGGCCGTGAAGCGCGGGGCGCCGGACCGGGTCGCCACCAGCCACGCGGCCGTGCCGAGCCTGTTCACCTCGCCGCTCGCAGGCGACGGCGCGCCCGATGACTGGATCATGGCCCGCCAGGCAGACTACTATGGCACTTCGTTCTACCCGAAGCACTCAAGCCCTGTCGGACGCGATGTCCCGTGGCGCGCGGCGCTCATGGACTTCGCCCGCTCCTCCGCCAAAGATCGCGGCTTCTGGGTCGGCGAGCTACAGGGCGGTTTTGGAACGATCGCTCTGCGCGTGAGCGCTACGGTCACTCCCGATGACCTCCGCGTCTGGACCTGGACCGCCCTCTCCCGAGGCGCCAAAGGCCTCAACTTCTACGCCTGGTACCCGATGAGTTCCGGTTACGAGTCGGGCGGATACGGTTTGATTCAACTCGACGGCACGATCACCGAGCGTTCGCGCGCCGCCGGAGAAATTGCGCGCGTGGTGGATCGCAACCAAAAGCTGTTCCTCGACGCCCGGCCGCCAAAGGCCGAGGTCGCCATCGTCTATAACCCGATGGTGCACTTCGTCGGCGGCCGGCAGCGGGCCTTCTCGTCGCCCGCCGCGCAGGGCGAGGTGTTCGGCATCGAGCGTGACTCGCTGCTCGGCACATACCGCGCGCTCTTCCCCACAAATGTCCCTGTGGATTTCGTCCACATCAACGAGATCACGGTGGCAGAGCTGAAGCCATACAAGCTCGTCATTTTTCCGTACCCGTTGATGATGCCAGGCCGTGTCGCGACGGAACTCGCCGGCTATGTGCGCGCCGGCGGTGCGCTGGTTTCCGAGGCGCGCCTCGGCTGGAATAACGAACAAGGGTGGGCCGCGGAAACCATCCCCGGTCTCGGCCTCCACGAGATCATGGGCTGCCGCGAAACTGCGATCCAGACGACCCCGAACAACCGTACGGAACTGACCTGGACCGGCGACGGCATCCCGGGACTGAAACCGGGCGACCGCCTGCCGGGCCGCTTGTACGAAGAGACGCTCGAGCCCCTGGGAGCGCAATCGAAAGCCGTTGCGAAACACGCCAACGGCGCTCCCGCAGCCGTCATCTCGTCGTTCGGCGCGGGTAAGACGCTGACCCTCGGCACTTACGTCGGAGTTGCCTACGAGGCGCAACAGGATCCGGCGGTTCAGCGTTTGTTCACAGGCCTTCTCGAATGGGCCGGCGTCACGCGTCCGGTGGAATCCTCCGCCGCAGACACTGAAGTGCGCTGGCTCGAGTCCGGAAGCGACCGCATCGTTTTCATCTTCCACCACGCGGACAAACCGTCCGACGTCCCGGTTGCGCTGTCGATGCCGCCGGGCAACTGGACTGCGGTCGACCTTCAGAGCGGCCGAGTAGTGGAGTTGAACCGATCCGGAGCGTCTGTTCGTTTTGGCAAGAGACTAGGTCCATCCGAGGTCTGGGTGCTAAGACTTAGCCCGGAGTAGCCCCATTGACTCGCAGCGCGGTTGGGAGTACTTACGAAGCAGGGGCCCGGCTCGATGTCGCTGGGCGCCGGTCCCCATGGAGGTGAGCGATGCTCTCCCGCACCCTCGTTCAAATGATCGAGGATCACTGCGAGCAGATTACAGACCGGCTCCTCCGGCACCAGCGGCAGGATCCCGAGCTCATTCAGGTAAAGAGGCTGCCCGAGTCCGAGCTGCGCGATCGGGCGGGCGAAGTCCTGAAGAACCTCGGTCACTGGTTGTCCGCCGGGCGTGAAGCCGAGTTGTCAAGCCGCTACGAACTGCTCGGTCACCGCCGTTTCGAGGAGGCCATCCCACTATACGAGGTGGTGCGCTCGTTGCACCTACTCAAAACAAACATGATCGAGTACGTCCGTGAACAGGGGATCGGCCAAAACCCCGTCGAGTTGTACGCGGAAGAGGAACTCGAGCACCGGGTCGGGCTCTTCTTCGACGGCGCCGTGTATCACACGGTACACGGCTACGAGACCGCGTTACGGAAGAAGGCGCACCTCGCCGCGTGAGCGGGTCTCCAGCGCCGGTGCGCTACCAAGCGAAAGGGGAGCGGATCGACTCCTGATGACAGTCGGTCCCCAGGCGCGTCGCCGCAACATCGAGGATCTGCGAACGGGATCGCTGGATGTCCTCGTGATCGGCGGCGGCATTAATGGAGTGGGCGTGGCCCGCGACCTGGCCTTGCGCTCGGATCACGCAGGCGCCGGGCTGCGCATCGGGCTGGTGGAACAGCACCACTTCGCCTCCGGCACAAGCGGCAAGAACTCACAGCTCATTCATGGCGGACTGCGCTACCTGAAGTACTTTCAGTTCGGCATGGTCCGAGAAAGCCTCCGTGAACGGGCACTGCTTTTGAGACTCGCTCCACATCTCGTCGAACCTCTGCCGCTTCTGATTCCGATGTTCAGCTCGTTCGATCGCTTCTACTATGGCGCCGGGCTGTGTCTGTATGACCTCCTCGCCGGGTCCAGAAACATCGGAAAACACCGCCGCCTGTCCCTGCCGGCCGTGGCCGGTCTCGAACCGGGTCTGTCCCACGAACGTCTGTCCGGAGGCGCGATCTTCTTCGACTGCCGGGTACATTCGGCACGTCTCGTCCTGGAAAATGTCCTCGACGCAGCCCGCCTCGGAACGATCATCGCGAACTATGTGCTGGCTGTGGACCTCCGCCGCGAGAGCGGCCGCTGGCGAGTTTCGATCGAGGACGCCTTCTCCGGCGAGCGGTTCGAGGCCACTGCCCGGGAAATCGTCGACGCGGCCGGACCGTGGAGTACAGGCGCGCCGCTCCGGCTGGTTCGAGGCTCCCACCTGATTCTGCCGCGGATCACCACTGGCGAGCGCGCCATCGCGCATTTCGACGAGAACGGGCGGATCGTGTTCCTGATCCCCTGGGGCAGTCACAAACAACTCACGCTCGTCGGAACGACTGATGTGGATCACGAGTCCGGGCCCGACGACGTCGAGATCTCGCCCGAGGAGAGGGCCTATCTGCTCCGGATCGTGCGTAAACTTTTCCCCGGAGCCGCTGGCGTGGAGCCGGTCTCAACCTTCAGTTCCCTGCGGCCGCTACTGCGCGATGGCTCCGGCTCACCGGTGGCCGCCAGCCGGGAGTACCGGATCTGGAGGTCGGACGACGGCATCGTCCGCATCGCCGGCGGAAAGTACACCACCTACCGTTCCATGAGCGAACAGGCGGCCGATCTCGTTCTGCGGAACATCGCGCCGGAACTGGCCCGCATGCACGTCACCGCGGAGGCACCGTTCCCGCCGCCGGAAGGGCGCCGCATCGAGGACCTTCCCGTCGACGAACAGGCATCGTTAGTTGTGAATTGCGAGATGGCGCAGCGTTTGCCCGATCTGCTGTTCGTTTCGACCTACCTGGGTTACGAGCGGATTTGGGATCGAGCCGCCTTGCGTCCCTTCGCCGAAGCGATGGCGCTTCACCTCGGTTGGGACGAACGGCGTATGCACGAAGAGATCGACCTCGTGCTGCGGCTGTGCGGCCGCCCTCCGGCGAGTACACTGAGGACGTGAGCCCGTACTGGCGCACTTTCTGGTGGCTGTTCCGGCGTTCCTTCGTCCTCGCCTTCCAGGACAGTTGTTTCGGCGTCGCCAAGGCAGCGGCTTACTCAGCTTTGCTGTCGCTGTTTCCACTACTTACGGCGACCGCCACCATTCTCGTGCAGGTGCGGGCAGAACCGATCACGCGTGTGATCTCACGGGCGCTCTCGCAAGTGCTCCCGCCCGGTACCGAGGACCTCGTCCTGAACCACTTCCGCGTGCACGGTGAACGGCCGTCCGGCTTGCTCGTCGCCGCGACCCTGATCTCCATCTGGGCAGCGTCGCGCGTAATGACGAGCCTGATGGAAGGGTTCCAGGCTGCATACCACGTCCCCGTAGACCGGCCCTTCCTGCGCCAGCAGGGCATGGCAATCTTGCTCGTCTTCGCCACCGCCGTTCCGGTTGTTGCCGCGTCCGGCCTCATCCTGTTTGGCACGCGGATCGAGCGGGCGGTGGTGGCGTGGCTAGGGCTGGTCCCAGCCGGGGCCGATTTGCGGTCGGGAGTCGCCTTCACGAGCAGCGTCCTGCGATTCGCCGTGGCGTTGGGCTCGATGATCCTCGTGAATGCCATGATGTACCGGCTCGGCCCGAATCGCCCCCAGCGATGGCGTAACGTGTGGCCTGGGGCCATCGTCGCCACCGT
>DATIFQ010000110.1:0-4306 GCA_035455185.1 Bryobacteraceae bacterium
GCTTGGTCCGCGTCCAACCCATCGTCTGTTCGCTCGATGCGGCGCCCGACGTCGCCGCCCGGTAGGGGTTGGACGCCAGTTCGTACCGCGCCCCAGTCACCGTGCGGTACCGCCGCTGCACCTTGATACCCGCCTCCTCGCTCCCCAGAGCCAATGGCGTCCCATCGGTGGTCCGCTCCAGCCGCACCCTCCACAGCGGATCGAAGTGCCGCACCGTGGTCAGCTTCCCGTCCGCCTTCGTGTCCAGGTCGGCCTTCATCAGTACCGCCAGGTTCTCGTCGTCGTAGACGGTGTTGGTCTCCCGCATCCCCGCCTCGGTCACCTTCTCCGGCCGCCCCAGCGGCTCGTAGTCGAAGCTGCTAGTCACGCCGTTGTTGGTGACATAACCTATCTGATTGATATCTAATAACTTACGTAATGATTCCCGAAGCCAAGGCTGTATTATGAGATCGGGGAACCAAATGTCGTCAATCAGAAGAATTCTTTCATCACGGGTCAACGGAGCCCGTTCCAGAGGGCCGGTCACGCTGGGGGGCAATAGCGACCAGTTGGACCGCATGACGGCGGCTTTTGCGAATCTAGCTGCCAAACCCTCAGCCGCCCTGCTGCACCGTTACGAAACGCGCCTCCATCTCATGTATCACCGCGCGTTACAAAATCTGCTTCTGTTGCGCCTCGCCATACCAAACGAACCCAGTCCCATTTCCGAACACCTGGGGTAGGCTTCCCCCTGGTCGGGGGACGTACACTCCGCTGCGCGGGAAACCCGTGAATGAGTCCCCGGTTTTGAAATTAGATTTCAACAATATCGAGAGGTGATAGTACGAAAATTAACCGGAATGGTACTGGAAATTCAACGGAATCGCGCGGGGCTGGCGAGGAAATGCGCGGCCCGCGCAACTTTTCGGCTGCTTCCATCGTCTATCATCAGTTAATGTCCAGGCCTTCTTTTTTCCTGGCACTGCTCTGCGTCTGCACTTCAGTGCTCCCCGCGGCCGGCGGCCGCGGGAGAATCAATTACTTCTTAGGCAACGATCCCAGTCGATGGGAGGTCGACAATCGGAGCAGTCCGTCGCCGCGCCAGGCCGCCGGCTCCGGGCCGTATTCGGTTTACATTGGCGGGAGCAAGGAAGTCCAACCGGCACGAATCGTGACCGACGCGCAGGGGAATGTATTCGTCGCGGGCAGCACGGTGTGGAACGCCGTCGCCTGGTGGGGCGGGGAAATCACGTTCTCCGACGTTTTCGTCTCCAAAATTGATGCAAACGGCGAGCCGGTCTTCACGACGTACTTTGGCGGCGACGGCTTCGATACAGCGTACGGCCTGACGATCGACGCCACGGGCAGAGTGTACGTAGTGGGAATGACTTCGTCGGTGAATTTCCCGACGGTCAACGCCTACCAGAAGCAACCGTCGCGGCTACCGGACGCTTTCGTTTGCGTGCTCGACGCGAACGGGGGGTTCGTCTACTCGACCTATCTCGGCGGGCTAAGGGATGAGACTGCGTTCGCCGTGGCGGCGGACGCGGCGGGGAACGCCTATGTGACCGGAACCACCTCATCCGGCGATTTCCCGTGGACACCGGGCGCCTACCAGTCGGCTCCAGTCCCGGGCGGCAATGCGCTCGTGAGCCCGTCCGGCGTCTTTGTCTCGAAATTCAGCCCGGACGGCAGGACGCTGGTCTACTCGGCGTCACTGCGAGGGACGAGGGTGGTATGCGTGGGCGGCAGCCGGTGCGTTTTTGCGGTTTCGAGAGACAATGGCACCGCGATCGCGGTGGACGCAGATGGAAATGCGTATGTCGGCGGGAGCACGAATTCGGTCGACTTCCCGGTGACGCCTGGCGTGTTGCAACCGGTCTGCAAATGCGACTATTTTTCGACCGATGCGTTCGTCAGCAAGCTAAACCCGTCCGGAAGCGCACTGGTCTACTCGACCCACCTCGGAGGGTCCGTGCTGGTGGACGTGATGCGCGGGGAATCCGTGGCGGGATTGCGGGTTGATGCCTCGGGACGCGTGTATGTGACCGGCTCGACATCGTCTCCGAACTTTCCTACGACGGCTGGAGCGTACCGCGCCGCTCCGGCGGGCGAGCCAACCGACGCCCTGTATGGCTTCGTAAGCGAACTCGCTCCGGATGCCAGCCGGCTTGTGTACTCCACCCTGCTGAACGGAAAGGGACAAGTCGAAACGCGGGGCTTCTCGCTAGACCCGCAAGGAAGCGCCTGGGTTGCCGGTACGACCACGAACTCGGACCTGCCGGTTTCGCAGGGCGGTTTCCCACGGGGCGAAGACTTCCTCGCACGGCTCAACGCTGACGGATCGGCGCTGGCGTATTCCACACTCCTGCCGAATGCTTTCGGAGGAAAAGATGTCGCACTCGACCTCGCGGGCAATGCCTATCTGCTCGGAAACGCCGGCTATGTCTCGCGGATTGAGGGAGACTCGTACCGTCTTCCGGCAGTTCTCGGGATCGCGAACGCGGCGGGTGATCAGGTGACCGGAAGGATCTCCTCAGGAGAACTGATCAGCATTTTCGGAAACGGAATCGGCCCGGACAGCCCGGTGGGACTGGAACTCACTCCGGAGGGCAAGGTTGCGACGAAGCTTGCCGGGACCGAGGTGTGGATCGGAGGTATCCCGGCGCCGCTGACGTATGCGCAGAAAGACCAGATCAACGCGGTGACACCGTACTACGCCGGGCAGACCCCACAGGTACGGATTGTGCGTGATGGGGCGACTGTCGGTGAGATCCGGCTGTCGGCAATTCCGGCCGATCCAGGCGTGTTCCGCTATCCGCCGGACCCGGCAACCCCGGGCGCTTTGCGCCGTGCGGCCGCGCTGAACGAAGACGGATCGGTCAACTCGTCGGCGAACCCGGCCAAACCAGGATCAGTGGTTTCGATCTTTGCGACCGGCCTGGGAGCGACCGAACCGCCGCTTGAAGACGGAGCGGTGTCGCTTGAGAAGCTCCCGAAACCGAAATTACCCATTTCGGTCGAGATCGTTGGTCCGCAGCCGGAGGTCGAAGTCACTTACGCCGGCCAGGCGCCAGGTCTGGTGGCGGGAGCGATGCAGGTCAACTTCCGCTTGCCGGAAGGCACTGTTTCCGGCCGGCTCTTTCTGGCCCTCAAAGCCGGCGAGTTCAGGAGCGGTATGTTCGCCGTCGAGGTTGGGCCGTAACTTCACTTTAGGTGTGCCGGTTGGGTGAATGCACCGTTGACGGCTGAGTCCCATGCTGCGAAACGGACCCATTTCTTGCCGGTGAGGTCCACCGGGACTCGGAACCGGCGCGACCCGAACGCAGGCAGATCCGTGGCGGGGATGATCTTGCGGCCTACAGTGCGGCCGTCGCCCCAGACAACTTCAACAAACTCAAGGGGAAACGTCCACTCCACCTCCGCCGTTACGGCTGAGTTCCCTTCGACGCGAAAGTCTCGGATCAGCACTTCGCCTGTGGTGACGAAGTAGTCGCCGGCACGCAGCGCGCGGACGATCGGCGTCCAATCGTCGCCGGAGGGTAGTGCTTCCAGACGAAGATAGTTCACGTTGAAGTCGCCGTAAAGGTCGTATTCGGGAAACTTCTTGTACGTGTCCACCTCGCCGAGGATGTACTTCGGCGCGCCCCAGTTGTTCATGTCGTCAAGGACGTCGAAGCAGCGCCTCTCGCACAGACGTTGCTCGGAAAGATCGACCGGCAGGGACTTCCATGCGCCGCCGAGCCAGCGGTCGCTGCGGAACCATTCCGAATCACGCATCTTGTCGGGATAGCCGGTTGAGTTCTTCGTGCGCGGGTGAGTCGTCCAGATCAACGCGTTCTCCCGTTTCGCCATTTCGAGGACTTCTTCCGAGCTGCCGGTGTGGTAGACGGTTCCGTATGTCGGGTGTTGTTCGAGGAATTGCTGTCCCGGCGCGCGGCGGAGAGTCCAGTAGACCGGTTTCGGGAAGAGGATGTTGTAGTGGCCGCCGAAGTGCGCGTTGGGCTCCTCGCCGGGGAGGATGAGGAAATCGCGGTCCGAGTGGCGGCGGCAGGCGGCGAAATAGTTTTCGAGCTCCTTCAGGCGCAAGGGCCCAGTGTCCTGCGGGTGCCCGTCGCCGTGGAAGTCGTGGATGTGCGCGATGTCGGCGCCGAGAGCCCGGATGGCCGGAATCCATGGCGCCTGCACGTCCAGGCTCTTGGCTTGCATGAGTTCTTCGGCGAAGGCGGTGTGGAAGTGCGTGACCATCGTCTTGTAGCCGGGCAGGGGCTTGTAGCGGTCGCCGCGGGTGTAGGAGAGCACGAAATCCCGCGTCTGCTCCGCATCG
>DATIFQ010000111.1:0-8804 GCA_035455185.1 Bryobacteraceae bacterium
CCCGCCCGTCTCCGCGGCCAGGCCCTGATCCACTTTCAGAAACGGCACCACCTGTTTCACATTCCACAGATAGTCCGCGCTCGGCGACCCGGCGATCTCCCGGTCCATGGTGTTCTCGAACAGGATGGCGCCCAGAATCCGGTCGCCGGTGAAGCTGGGGCTGGTGATGATGCGGGTGCGCATCTGATGCACGATTGCAAACATCTCATCCTCGTTGGACCACGCCTCTTCCTTGATTCCGTAGGAACGCAGCGCACTGGGCGTGCTGCCACCGCTTTGATCCAGCGCCGCAACGAAACCGGGATGGGTCTTCATCTTCTGCAGTTGCTGTGTGAAGTTGCTCATCTTAATCACCTCAGATCTTGGAGATAAGGTTTGCGAGTACTCTAGCCACAGGCCTGGTCACACCCGATGGCCCTCATGTGCCTTGAGCTGCCGATAGCGACGGATCAGGGCGTTCGTTGAACTATCATGGCCGAGCGCGGGTTCCCCCTGGCTCTCCAGCTCCGGGGCAATGCGTTGGGCCAGCACCTTGCCCAGCTCGACGCCCCATTGGTCGAAGGAGTCGATCTGCCAGATCGTTCCCTGGGTGAAGACCACATGTTCGTAGAGTGCCACGAGCTTCCCGAGGGTCTCCGGCGTGAGTCGCTCGGCCAGGATCGTGGTCGACGGTCGATTGCCCTCGAAGACCCGGTGGGGGACAAGCCGGTCGGGCGTGCCCTCGGCCTTGACCTGTTCGGCAGTCTTGCCAAAGGCCAGCGCCTCGGTCTGGGCGAAGACATTCGCCAGGAGCAGGTCGTGATGCCGGCCCAGGGGATTCAGCGATTGGGAGAAGGCGATGAAGTCGCACGGGATGAGCGGGGTCCCCTGGTGGATCAACTGGTAGAAGGAGTGCTGGCCGTTGGTCCCGGGCTCGCCCCAGTAGACGGGGCCCGTTGGGTAGCTTACCTCGGTGCCGTCGAGGGTGACGTGCTTGCCGTTGCTCTCCATGGTCAATTGCTGGAGGTAGGCGGGGAAGCGCTTCAGGTACTGCTCGTACGGCAGCACCGCTACAGTCTGGGCGCCGAAGAAGTTGCTGTACCAGATCCCCAGGAGGCCCATGAGCACCGGAAGGTTCCGGGCGAAGGGCGCGGTGCGGAAGTGCTCGTCCATCTGATGGAAGCCGGCGAGGAGGGTGCGGAAGTGCTCCGGTCCGACGGCCAGCATCGTGGAGAGCCCGATGGCCGAGTCCATGGAGTAGCGCCCCCCGACCCAGTCCCAGAATTCGAACATGTTGGCGGTATCAATACCGAACTTCGCCACTTCCGCGGCGTTGGTTGACACAGCGACAAAATGCTTGGCCACCGATTTTTCGTTACCCCCCAGACCCGCCAGCGACCAGGCGCGCGCGCTCCGGGCGTTGGTCATCGTTTCCAGGGTCGTGAAGGTCTTCGAAGAGACGATGAAAAGGGTCTCGGCCGGGTCCAGGTCGCGAACCGACTCTAGGAAGTCAGTGCCATCGATGTTGGACACGAACCGGAACGTCCGGGTGCGGTCGCTGTAGTGCTTGAGGGCCTCGTAGGCCATGACCGGACCAAGGTCCGAACCCCCGATGCCGATGTTGATGACGTTTCGAATGGGCTTGCCGGTGTAGCCCGTCCACGCACCGCGCCGGAGTCGGGTGGAGAAGGCTTCCATCTTGTCGAGCACGGCGTGAACCTGGGGGACCACATTCTCGCCGTCCACCGCGATGGAGGCCTCGCGCGGAGCGCGCAGCGCCACGTGCAACACGGCCCGCCCTTCCGTGATGTTGATCTTCTCGCCCCGAAACATGGCGTCGATCCGCCCCCGCAGGTCGGATTCCTCGGCCAATTGCAGGAGAAGCCTGAGGGTTTCGTCGGTGATCCGATGTTTGGAGTAGTCCAGGTAGAGGCCGACCGCCTCGGCCGTCAGGCGCTCGCCGCGTTTCGGATCCTTCGCGAACACGTGCCGGAGATGTAATTCCCGGATTTCCTGGTGATGGACGGTAAGCGCCTTCCATGCCGGCCTCTGGGTGAGCGGTTTGGCGGTTGCCTTCATCTTCGCGTCCCTTTCGTGCCCTTCGGGCGGTTGGATCGGTCTGCTTCACGCTCATGGGTGCGCTGTCTGGCACGAGACAAGTTTTGTGGGGCACCGTTCTCCTTCCATAGACGGAACCCTCCAAGAAACGCGTTGGCGTTGTTTCCGGCACGACACCCTAAGGGAAGCTTTTTCAGATTCTTGACGTTCCCTCCGCCAAGGACCACGTCCTCAGGCTCGATAGCAGCCAACAGGCGTTCTACGACATCGGTCACATGGCGACGCCACTTCTTCTTGCCGTACTTCACCACGCCCCGGACACCGACGTAGTCCTCGAAGGTGGCCTTCTTGTACGGCAAGTGCCCCAACTCCATCGGCACAACGATGCCATCCACGACTAGAGCGGATCCCAAGCCGGTGCCCAAGCCCAGAAAGAGCATGTTGGCGTGCCTGTAGCTTCCCAAGGCTTGCATGGCGGCATCATTGATGACCTTGACGGGGCGTTTGAAAGCATCCTCGAAGTCGAAATCGACCCACCCTTTTCCCAGATTCCAGGGTTCCGCCACGGGCCGTCCGCGGCGGACCGGCCCCGGGTACCCGATGGAGACGACGTCATACTTCCAATCAGCGACGAGACTCTGAACCTCGGACATCATGCGCTTTGGCGTCAGCTTCGGCCCCGACACGAACTCGCGTTCGTTCGGCTGGCCACTAGCGAGAACTTTGACGTGCGTTCCACCGATGTCAATTACCAGCACTCTTCGCATGTACGTCGAGTTCCTTTCCGTATTCCGATGGCGTTCCTTTATGAGCCAATGGAACGGTCAGCAGATATTCACCCGCCAAGAAGCCAGCTCTACCTAGTCCGGACTCCATACATAGGTGGTCTATGTGGCTTTCCACTTCCAGTCTCTGACTTCTGGCAAGTCCTGGCCGTGCGTCTGAACGTACTCCTTGTGCTCGAGCAGTTTGTCGCGGATAAACTGCTTCACGTATGCGGCACGCGCTTCCAAGCTGGGCACGCGATCAACCACATCTCCCACAAGATGGAAACGATCCAGGTCGTTGAGCACGACCATGTCAAACGGCGTGGTGGTCGTCCCCTCTTCCTTGTAGCCGCGAACGTGCAGATTCGTGTGATTGGTACGCCGATACGTCAGCCGGTGGATCAACCAAGGATAGCCGTGAAAGGCAAAGATGATCGGTTTATCTTTCGTGAACAGCGCGTCGAAGTCTTTGTCGTCCAAGCCGTGCGGATGTTCGTGCTGCGGCTGAAGCGTCATCAGGTCTACGACGTTGATGACCCGGACTTTCACATCCGGAAAGTGCTCGCGAAGAACCTGAACCGCAGCCAATGTCTCCAGCGTCGGCACGTCGCCCGCGCAGGCCATCACCACATCCGGATCGCCACCCCGGTCGTTGCTGGCCCACTCCCACATGCCGAGTCCGGCCGTGCAGTGCTTGATGGCGGCATCCATATCCAGCCACTGCAGCTCCGGCTGTTTGCCGCTGACGATCACGTTCACGTAATTTCGGCTGCGCAGGCAATGGTCGGTGACCGAGAGCAGCGTATTCGCATCCGGGGGAAGATAGACTCGGATCACCTCGGCTTTCTTGTTCACCACGTGATCGATGAAGCCCGGGTCCTGGTGACTGAACCCGTTATGGTCCTGCCGCCAAACCAGCGAACTGAGCAGGTAATTCAACGACGCGATGGGACGTCGCCATGAGAGGTGCCGCGTCACCTTCAGCCACTTGGCGTGCTGGTTGAACATCGAGTCCACGATGTGAATGAAGGCCTCGTAGCAGGAAAAGAACCCGTGCCGACCCGTGAGCAGATACCCTTCCAGCCAGCCTTCGCATTGATGCTCACTCAACATTTCCATCACGCGGCCATCCGGCGACACGTGCTCGTCCGTGGGAAGGATCTGCGCGGTCGAGCAGCGATTCGTGACCTCGAAAACGGCAGTCCAGCGATTCGAGGCGGCTTCATCGGGACTGAAGACTCGGAAATTCTCCGGATTGAGCTTCATCACGTCGCGAATGAATGCGCCCTGCACGCGCGTGGCTTCTGCCACAACGGAGCCGGGCCGCGAGACCTTGATTGCGTAGTTGCGGAAGTCCGGCAGCTTCAGGTCGTGGAGCAGCAGCCCGCCATTGGTGTGCGGATTGGCACCCATGCGGTGTCGGCCTTTGGGTGCAAGATCCGCCAGTTCCGGGCGCAATCGGCCGGTCTTATCAAAGAGTTCGTGCGGCTTGTAGCTCTTCATCCATCGTTCGAGGATTTTGATGTGCGCCGGCTTCTCCATGTCGCCCATGGGCACTTGGTGCGCGCGAAATGTGCCCTCGATGATCTTTCCGTCGACATTCGTTGGTCCAGTCCAGCCTTTGGGGGTGCGGAGAACGATCATCGGCCAGCGGGGACGCTGTCTGAAGCCCTTGCGGCGAACCTCCTCTTGAATGCGTCGTATGTCCGTGAACACGGTGTCAAAGGCGGCAGCCATTTGTTGATGGACATCTTTCGGATCGTCGCCTTCCACACAGTGCGGCACGTACCCGTACCCGCGGAACAAGGATTCGAGTTCCTCCTGCGGCAGGCGAGCGAGCACGGTGGGGCCGGCAATCTTGTAGCCATTGAGATGGAGAATCGGTAGCACGGCGCCGTCGCGCACAGGGTTGAGGAACTTGTTTGAGTGCCAGCTCGTGGCCAGCGGCCCGGTCTCGGCCTCGCCATCCCCGACCACGCAGGCCACAATCAGATCGGGATTGTCGAATGCCGCTCCGTAGGCATGGGACAACGCGTACCCGAGTTCACCCCCTTCGTGAATTGACCCCGGGGTTTCGGGTGCAACGTGGCTGGGGATGCCGCCGGGAAAGGAGAACTGTTTGAAGAGCTTCTTCAGCCCCGCCTCATCCTGCGACACATCGGGATACACTTCGCTGTAGGTGCCCTCCAGGTAGGTGTTGGCCACTAGACCAGGCCCGCCGTGGCCGGGACCGGTGATATACATGACGTTCAGGTCCCTCTCCTTGATCACGCGGTTGAGGTGGACGTAAATCAGATTCAATCCGGGCGTCGTGCCCCAGTGGCCAAGGAGCCGGGGTTTGATGTGCTCGCGCCTGAGCGGCCGTTTGAGCAAGGGATTGTCGTACAGGTAAATCTGCCCCACCGACAGATAATTGGCGGCCCGCCAATACGCATCCATCTTCCGCAGCAGATCAGGGGACAGCGGCGCGGCCTTGGTTCTTCTCCTGTTCATGATCTGTATCCCTTTCAAGGGAAAGCCCCACAATCCGACAGACCGTCTTCGCGATGATCCATTCCTCGTCGGTCCGAATGACGCGCACTGTGGCGGCACTACCGTCCGCGGAGATCACCGGCGCGCTCGTGCCGTTTCGTTTTCCATCCAGTGTGAACCCGAGGAACTCGAGGCCCCGACAAATGCGTGCGCGCACCTCCGGCGCGTTTTCGCCTATCCCTCCGGCGAAGATCAGCGTGTCTAGGCCTCCCAGTGCGGCGGCCATGGCCGCAATCCACTTCTTGGCTTGATAGCAAAACAGCGCCACGGCTTCGGCGGCGCGGATGTCCGTGCTCTCGCGCCCGAGCAACTCCCGCATGTCGGAGCTGCTCTCCGAGACGCCGAGCAATCCCGACTCGTGATTGACCATGCGGTGAAACTGCTTGGCCGTCAGGCCCTCGGTGCGCGCCAGATACCAGCCGAGCCCCGGATCCAGATCTCCAGTGCGAGTGCTCATGGGCATGCCGGCCGTGGGCGTAAAGCCCATGCTGGTATCAATACTCTTGCCCTCGCGCACGGCGGTGATGCTCGCCCCGTTGCCAAGGTGCGCCAGAACGACGCGCCCGTTCGCGGTCCCCGCGCCCGCCAGGCGGGCCAGCTCCTCGATCAGATACGCGCAGGAGAGCCCGTGAAATCCGTAGCGGCGAACTCCCCTTGCATCGTAGCGCCGCGGGATGGGCAGCAGACGTGCCACGCGCGGCATCTCGTGATGGAAGGCCGTGTCAAAGCAGGCGATCTGCGGTAGGCTCGGAAAGCGGCGATGGAACGTCTGGGCCAGCAAGATCTCTTCCGGCAGATGCTCGGGGTCGAAGGCACTGAGTTGCTGCAACGTCTCCAGCATCTCCGGCGTGATGGGTTGCGGTTCCCAATACCTGGGGCCGCCATGCACCACCCTGTGACCGACCGCCGTCACAGCGCTGCGCTCGATTCGTTCCTGGACCCAGTCCATCAGCAGGCTGACTGCCGTTCCATGCTCCGGGGCCACGACTCGCCGCGAGAAGGTGTCGCCCGGGTTCAGGCCTTTGGCCGCAAAACTCCCCTGCGGAAGCCCTATGCCCTCGATTCTGCCCTGCAGGATCCGCCGCAGCCTCCCGTCCGCTTCGAACAACGCGAACTTGATACTCGAGGAGCCGCCATTCACCGTAAGCACGCCTGTGCTTCCGGACTGCGCGCGCCCCGTATCCCCGGACCGTTCCCGACGCACAGGCATCTACACCTTGGCTGTGAGCGCGGCGCTCTTGGAACCAATCACCGCCAGGAGGTCATTCCAGGATTTCACGAATGATTTGGCCCCCCCATCCTGGAGCTGGGCGGCCAAGGCGTCGATGTCGATCCCGGCCTTGACGAACTGGGCCAACATGTCCTCACAGTCACCGCCGTCCGGTGGCAAGGGCGCTCCGATCTCGCCATGGTCGGCGAGGGCTGTCAGGGTGCCTTCCGGCATGGTGTTCACCGTGAACGGCGCGGCCAGGGCCTTGATGTACAGGACATCGGAGGCCTGGGGGTCCTTGGTCCCCGTGCTGGCCCACGGGAGACGCTGCGGGCGGGCACCGGCATTGTAGGCGCGCTGCCAGCGTGGCGACTCCAGCAGCGTGCGGTACGCCTTGTACGTGCGCTTGGCCATGGCAATGCCGAGCTGGTTGCGAAGCGTCGCGGGGACCTTCCCGGCGACGGCGGCGTCCCAGCGGCTGACGAACAGCGAGGCCACGGAGCCCACACCCGGGTTCAGCCCGAGGGCGATGCGCCGCTCGATGCCGCGCAGGAACGCCTCGGCAGCCGCCAGATAGTGCTCCCGCGAGAACAGGAGGGTCACGTTCACCGGTACCCCGGCGAAGATCGCCCCCTCGATGGCCGGCAGACCCTCCCGGGTGCCGGGGATCTTGATCAAGACGTTCGGCTCCCCCGCCCGGGCGTGCAGACTCTTGGCCGCCGCCAGGGTCTTCTCCGTGTTGTAGGCCAGTAACGGCGAGACCTCCAGCGATACCCAGCCGTCCACGCGATTCGTCCTCTCGTGGACCGGCCGGAACAGATGGGCGGCCTGGGTGAGATCCTCCAGGGCCACCTCGAAGAACAGGTCTTCTCCCGATGTCCCCTTGGCGAGCTTCCCGTGGATGACGGCGTCGTAGGCGGTGCTGTTCTTGATGGCTTGGTCGAAGATTGTCGGATTCGAGGTGAGTCCCGTCACCGAAAGCTCGTCGATGTAGCGGCGGAGCGTCCCGCTCGTTAGCAGGTCGCGTGTGATATTGTCGAGCCAGAGGCTCTGGCCCAGATCGTGGAGCAGTTGAGTGGCTTTCATTGGTGACCTCCGGAAATAATGAGGTTGGCTGGCGTCATGGCAACGCCTGCCGTCGCGCCTCGTGATGCCGGCGCCAACGGATCGAGTCACAACTCGACATGGCTCGTGTCATTCCAGAATCGAATCACCGGCCGGGGAAGGCCGTCCTCATAGCCCAGCGCACTCAGGCTCGCCGTGCCCAGCAGGAAGTATCGGCCGGCCCCCGGTGGAAGCCCCACCCAGCGGGCGGCCAACACCCGGAGGAAATGCCCGCTTGAAAAGAGCAGCGCATCCCCCCGAGCCTCACGCACACGGCTCACGACCCGGTCTGCCCGCGTTCCAACCTGCTCCGGCGTTTCCCCACCAGGACACCCATCGCGGAACAGTTGCCAGTCGGGCCGTTCGGCACGGATCTCGATCGTGCGGCGCCCCTCGTACTCCCCGTAGTTCCATTCGACCAGATCGCGGTCCATTGCGGCCTCTGCCCCAAAGCCGGCCAAATCGCAGGTCCGGGCCGCGCGCTGCAACGGACTGGTCAGCACCGTGGCGAAGGTCCGTCCCTGCAGTCGTTTTCCGAGGGAGCGGGCGTTGCGCTCGCCGCGCTCGGTCAAGGGAAGATCGGTCAGCCCCGTGTGCTGTCCCGAGAGGCTCCAGGCGGTCTCGCCGTGCCGGGCCAGATAAATGACAGGAAGGGACTCGCTCATGCGGGTGTTCCTTTAGGGGAATTCGCTTTGGCCGGCGCCCGATCACCTCGGGCCGCCGCCCAACCTTCCAACCACGCGTGAGCCGCCTCAATGTCCGCCGGGATGAGCCCGTGTCCTCCCTGCTCCCAGTGGAGCGTGACGCTTGCCCCGGCCTGGACCAGGAGTCGTCGCAGCCGCTCTGGCTCGTCCGGGCGGACGATCGAGTCCCGCCGTCCGGCTCCCAGAAAGACCGGCGTCCCCCGGAGGTCCGGCAGCGTCTCCGGGACGAGGGGAACCATCGCGCGGAAGAGGACCGCCCCCGCGAGAACCCTTGGACGGAGGAGCAGGACGCTGGCCGCAATGTTCGCCCCGTTGGAGAAGCCGACCGCCAGGATGCGATCGGAGGCGAGGCGGTACCGCCGGGCGGCGGCCTCGACGAAGTCGGCAAGCTCGTGGGTGCGCGCCCGCAGGTCGTCCAGGTCGAACACCCCCTCGGAGAGCCGCCGGAAG
>DATIFQ010000112.1:0-16271 GCA_035455185.1 Bryobacteraceae bacterium
GTCCCCGATGTATACTCGTCCTAGCCGACATGCTGGGCTCGGAGTCGCGCAGGAAGTTCCGTAGCCGTCGAGCGGCAATCATCAGCTTCATCTACCTGGTGGCCGCCGGGACGTGGATTGCCGTCTCCGACTTTCTGTTGGCTCATTGGGTTCCGCTCTCCGATCTTCCCGTCTACCAGACTTACAAAGGCTGGCTTTTCGTGGCGATCACGACGGTAGGACTCTACTGGCTTACTCGTAACGCCTTCCACTCCATCGAGTCGTCGGAACAGGCCCTTCTGGCTACCAACCGGACCCTCCGGCGCACCGAGGACCGCTTCCGCCGCGCCGTTCTCCACGCCCCGTTCCCGATTATCATCCATGCCGAAGACGGCGAGGTCCTTCAGCTCAACAATTCCTGGACCGAGCTCTCCGGATACACCATCGACGAAATCCCGACCGTCTCGGAGTGGGTTGAGAAAGCGTACCCCGCCAATAAGGAAGACGTTCGAAGGGGAATCGGAGACCTGTACCGGCTCGACCGCCGGGTGGACCAGGGTGAGTTCACGGTTACCACGAAGACCGGCGCCACCCGCTCCTGGGAGTTCAGCTCCGCGCCGCTCGGAAAGCTCCCAGACGGCCGCCGAGCCGTCATCAGCATGGCCGTCGACGTCACCGAACGGAAGCGGCTCGAGGCGCAGTTTCTCCAATCACAGAAGATGGAAGCCGTCGGCAGGCTGGCTGGCGGCGTCGCGCACGACTTCAACAACTTGCTGACCATCATCATCGGTCACAGCGAAAACCTGCTAGCCCAGTTTGGCCCAGACACACCGGCGCGAGTAGCCGCGGCGGAGATCAAAGGCGCCGGCGAGCGTGCCGCGGCGCTCACGCGCCGGCTCCTTGCCTTTAGCCGCCGCCAGCCTGTCCAGCTCAGAGTTGTCGACGTGAACGGCGTTATCGCCGGAATGGAGTCCATGCTCCGCCGGCTCATCGGGGAACACATTCTGCTCGAAACCTCACCCTGCCCCGATCTCTGGCTCGTAAAGGCCGACCCGTGCCAATTGGAACGGGTCGTGATGAACCTCGTCATCAACGCCCGGGATGCGATGTCGAACTGCGGCCGCATCCGCATCGAGACCCGGAACCTAACCGCAGAAGACGGAGGTTACTGGCGGAAGCTGGCATTGCCCCCTGGCGAGCATGTTCTGATCGCGGTGCACGACTCCGGTAAAGGCATCGACCCGAACATCCTGCCTAACATCTTCGAGCCGTTTTTCACCACGAAGGAGCACGGCTCCGGACTCGGGCTCTCCACCGTCTATGGCATTGTGCGGCAGAGCGGCGGCGAGGTCCGCGTGGAAAGCCGGCCCAGAGAGGGCGCGAGCTTCTACGTGTGCTTGCCTCGCGCCGGCGCCTGATCCGCGGTTCCACCTCCGGTCGTATACTGTGAACTCACATTCAGGCGCCGCCGATGTCCTCTGCCGAAGAAAAACGCCTCGACATTCTTTGCGTCGCCGACCTCTGCGTGGATCTCGTGCTCACCGGGAACGTACGGCCGCACTTCGGTCAGTTCGAGCAGTTGATCGGCGACTACGCGCTTGAACTTGGCGGTTCGGCCAACCTGTTCGCAAGCCAGTTCGTGAAGCTCGGCGGCCGAGCCGGTGTCATCGGCCGCTCGGGCTGCGATCCTTTCGGAGACCTTGCGCTCGCGCGGCTCCAGTCGCTCGGTGTGGACGTTGCGCGCGTCCGGCGGGATGAGGATCTCAAGACGGGCATCGGTGTGGCGCTGTCCGAACCTTCCGATCGGGCGATTCTGACCTTTCTTGGCAGCATCGACGCGGTCGAGCCGGCCGACCTCACCGAGGAGTGCCTTGATTCGGCCCGCCACTGGCACCTCGCGTCGTACTTCCTCTTGAGCCGCTTGCGGACTGTCTGGCCGGGGTGGCTCCGCCGCTGCAAGGAACAGGGCCTGACGACCTCGCTCGACACGAACTGGGACCCCGCCGCTCGTTGGGACAGCGTCACGGAATTGCTCCCCTGGACCGACGTCTTTCTTCCCAACGACGCCGAGGCGCTGGCCATCTCCGGAGAGAGCGACGTGGAAGCCGCCGGACGGAGACTCGCTTCCTTCGGGCCTCTGGTCGTCGTCAAGCGCGGCGCGGATGGGGTGGCGGCGTTTTCCGGAGACAAATGTTGGAGCGAGCCGGCCACCGGCCATTCCGCCCGCGTCGTGGACACAACCGGCGCGGGAGACAACTTTGACGCCGGGTTTCTCCGGGCGTGGATGCTCGGACGAGACGTTCCGGAATGCATCGAACTGGGCCAGCGTTGCGCCTTTGCGAGCCTGCACGCTGCCGGCGGCATCGAAGGCCAGTTGTGCGAAGAAATTCAATAGAAAGGGCCACATCTTGACCGAACTGCTCCAAGACATCCTGGCCGAGCCCGCGGAACTCGCGGGAATCCTAGACCGCCTCCTCGGCCCCCAACGCCGCGAGCTCGACAGTGCGGCGGCCCTCATCGGCGGCGCGCGCCACGTGTACGTCGCCGGCATCGGCAGCAGTTGGCACGCCGGTATGGCGGTCTGTTCGTTTTTTGACGCCGTCGCGCGGCCGGCGTTGCTCGCCGAGGCCTCGGAATTGCTCCACTTCGGCGCAATCCCGCCGGATTCGGCTCTGCTGGTACTCTCGCGAAGCGGGCGTAGCGTGGAGATCGTCAAACTCGTCCGGAAGGCGCGCGAGGCGGGGGCGAAGATCATCGGCGTCACCAACACTCCGGACAGCCCGCTGGCTCGAGAATCCGACGTTGTGATTTCGCTGGACGCCCGGTTCGACCACCTCGTCTCGGTTTCCATGTATTCCGGCGTGGCACTCGCTGGGGCGCTGGCTGCCTCCGCTGCGCTTGGCTCACTAGGCGACGCGACGGCTGCGGCACTGCGCGCGTCGCTAGTGGCGGCAGGTGAATCGATCGACGGGTGGCGGCGCCGGATCGATGAGAGCGAATGGCCGGGGCCGGGCGCTCCTATCTACCTGCTGGCCCGCGGCGCGAGCCTCGCGAGTTGTCACGAGGCAAGGCTGGCGTTCGAGGAGGCGACGAAAAGTCCGGCGTCGGCACTGACCACCGGTGGGTACCGCCACGGTCCGCAGGAATCGATCCACGAGGGATTGCGGATCGCACTTTGGCTCGACGGCGCGAAAATGCGGAGCGAAGACATCGCGCTGGCCGAGGATTCCCGCCGTGCAGGCGCGCATGTCATGCTGATCGGCCAGAATATCCCTGCAGATGCGGGCGATCTTGTTGTTAACCTGCCGGCGATTCTGCCCGAGTGGCAGTTCCTGATTGACATCATCCCCGCGCAACTCGCTGCCGAGTGCCTGGCGCGGCGGAAGGGTGTGGATTGCGACTCGTTCCGCCTGTGCCCGTACATCATCGAGAGCGAGGGCGGGCTCAGCGCGCGGAGTTAAGATGGTGATCCGGACGCTATTCTCTTTAGGAGGACTCATGACCAGACGCGAATTCGGAAAAATCGCCGCCGCGCTGCCGCTCGCATGCGGCGCGGGGTTGGCGGCGAAACGGATCCCGGTCGGGCTTCAGCTTTATTCGGTGCGGAAGGATTGCGAGCGCGATCTGCCGGGCACGCTCTCGGCGATCTCAAAGATGGGCTACGAAGCCGTCGAGTTCGCCGGCTATTACAAGCGCAGCGCGAAGGAATTGCGTAAGCTGCTCGACGACAACGGGCTGAAATGCTGCGGCACGCACACCGCCCTGGAGACCGTGCTTGGCGCGGAACTGCCGAAGACGATCGAATTCAACCAGACGATCGGCAACCGGAACCTCATCGTGCCGTGGCTCGACCACGATAAATACCTCAAGCCGAAGAGCAACCTCATCAAAACGGCGAAGATGTTCAGCGAGATCGCTGCGAAGCTGAAGCCGCAGGGTATGCGGGTTGGCTACCACAACCACAACGTCGAGTTCCAGCCGATGGACGGCTCCACGCCATTCAACATTTTCTTTGAGAATTCGAGTAAGGACGTGTGCGTACAAGTGGACGTTGGCAACGCGCTGATGGGTGGCGGCGACCCGGTCTCGGTGATTCGCCGCTTTCCGGGGCGTTCAATCTCGATCCACATGAAGGACTGGAAGCCCGGCGAGGACGCCACACTATTTGGCCAGGGCAACGTCAACTGGAAGGATGTGTTCCAGGCGTGTGAGACCGTGGGCGGCACCGAGTGGTACATCATCGAATACGAAAGCGAGACCGAGCCCCCGATCCCGTCCGTGAAAAAGTGCCTCGACGCCTTCCACGCCATGCGAAGCTAAGTGCGCGGGGCCAGAAAGTACATTAACTCAAACAATCAAAACGAATTTACCGAGTTGAGGTTCAGGCGGCGAATGGTAACACCACTATGTCTATAGAGAATTGGATATATCAGTGTTACCATGGTCGTTTGACCCCAATGTCCCGAACACGCTCTGCTGCAGCTCTCGGCTTCCGGCCAACGGCGATTTTTGTCGCGATCGTGATTTCGTTCGGTCTGACAGCGGGCTGCCGATCTGGGCGTTCCGCGGGAGCTCGGACTCTTCGTAATGTCTCCTACGATCCGACCAGGGAGCTGTATCAGGATATCAACGACGCCTTTGCGGAGAAATGGAAGCGCGAGACTGGCGAATCGGTCACGATCGAACAGTCACACGGAGGGAGCGGGAAACAGGCGCGTTCTGTCATCGACGGGCTCGATGCCGATGTGGTCACGCTGGCCCTTGCCTTCGACATCGACGCAATCGTGGAACGTGGCAAACTGATCGCGCCGGACTGGCGAAACAGGTTTCCGAATGGCAGCGCGCCTTACACGTCGACCATCGTGTTTGTTGTCCGAAAAGGAAACCCTAAAGGCATCAAGGACTGGAATGACCTGAGCAAGCCGGGCATCTCCGTCATCACGCCGAATCCCAAGACGTCCGGCGGCGCACGGTGGAATCACCTCGGCGCTTGGGGCTATGCGCTGCGGAAGTTCGGCGGCGACGAGAAACGGGCGCGGGAATTTGTCAGCGCGCTTTATCGAAACGTGCCGGTTCTCGACTCGGGAGCGCGCGCCGCGACAACCACCTTTGCACAGCGGGAGATCGGCGACGTCCTCCTGAGTTGGGAAAATGAGGCGTTCCTGGCGATCCGAGAGTTTGGAGCTGGCAAACTGGAGATTGTGGTTCCTTCGATGAGCATCCTCGCCGAACCGCCCGTGGCCGTGGTCGACGCCGTGGTGGAACGTCATGGCACGCGCCGCCTTGCGGAAGAGTATCTCCGCTTTCTGTACACGGAGCCCGCGCAGGAGATCGCGGCGAGGCATTTCTTCCGCCCCCGCTCGGCACTGGCCCTGGTGAAATCAGGCAGGAAGTTCCCTGAGTTAGACTTGTTCACCGTGGATGAGATTGCCGGTGGCTGGCGAAAGGCGCATGAGACGCATTTCGCAGACAACGCGCTGTTCGATCAGATTTACAGGCCGGTGACGCAAAGCGAGTGATGCTGGCAAGACGCTACAGTATTGTTCCGGGTTTTGGCCTGACCTTCGGGTACACGGTTTCGTACTTGAGCCTCATCGTCCTCATTCCACTGGCGGGCCTTTTCGTGCAGTCCTCGGCGATGACGTGGCAGCAGTTCTGGCAATCGATTTCGGATGCTCGCGTCGTGGCGTCGTACAGGCTCACAATCCTGTGTGCTTTGACGGCGGCCGGTTTGAACGCGGTGTTCGGCTTCCTTGTGGCCTGGTGTCTCGTTCGGTACCGGTTCCCGGGACGGCGAATCATCGACGCATTCATCGATCTTCCGTTCGCGCTGCCGACAGCCGTCTCCGGCATCGTGTTGACAACAGTGTACTCGCCGCAGGGATGGATCGGCAGTTTGCTGGCTCCCCTTGGAATCAAAGTCGCCTACACGCCTCTGGGAATCATCGTGGCGCTGGTGTTCATCGGGCTGCCGTTCGTAGTGCGCGTGGTCCAACCCGCGATCCAGGACATCGATCCGGAGCTGGAGGAGGCAGCATCGAGCCTCGGCGCCAGCCGAATGCAGACGTTCCTGCGCGTTCTCCTTCCGATGCTCGTCCCCGCAATCAGCTCGGGCGCTGCGCTGGCCTTTGCGCGCGCCCTCGGGGAGTACGGATCCGTCATTTTCATCGCCGGTAACATGCCGATGCGAACGGAGATTACCTCTTTGTTGATTGTGACGCGGCTCGAGCAATACGACTACGCGGGTGCAACGGCGATCGCGGTCGTCATGCTTACCGCATCCTTCGTCATGCTCCTCACGATCAACGTGCTTCAGTGGTGGAACTCGCGCCGTTACCGGAGCGTTCCATGAGTGTCACCGCGCAGCCAGCAGCCATCGCATCGGCCGCGGGAACCCCGCCGGTCTCTCGGGAGGAACCCGCCTGGGTCCGGCGAACGCTGTTGGCGATTGCCTTCGCGTTCCTCATCCTGATCCTCTTTGTTCCGCTCGCGGCCGTGTTCACGGAGGCATTGCGGAAAGGAATCGGCCCTTACTTCAACGCCCTTCTGGAACCGGCGACTCTCTCCGCTATCCGGCTGACGCTTCTGACGGCAGCCATTGTCGTGCCTCTGAATGCGGTCTTTGGCCTCTCTTCCGCCTGGCTGATCACGCATTTCGAGTTCAGGGGCCGGAATCTGCTGCTCACGCTGATCGACCTGCCCTTTGCCGTGTCGCCCGTCATCTCAGGCCTTATCTACGTCGTCTTGCTGGGTTCGCACAGCGTTCTGGGCGGCTGGCTGGCGGAGCATGGAGTCCGCATCATCTTCGCCGTCCCCGGCATTGTACTCGCAACTCTCTTTGTGACTTTTCCTTTTGTCGCCCGCGAACTGATCCCGTTGATGCAGGAACAGGGTAGCGAGGATGAATCGGCCGCCGTTACCCTGGGAGCCAACGGGTGGCAAACGTTTTGGCGTGTCACTCTGCCGCGCGTAAAATGGGCTCTTCTCTACGGTCTCATTCTGTGTAACGCTCGCGCGATCGGGGAATTCGGAGCGGTATCGGTGGTGTCCGGACACATCCGCGGCCTGACAAACACAATGCCTCTTCACGTCGAGATTCTCTACAACGAATACGACTTCGTCGGCGCCTTTGCCGTGGCGTCGCTGCTGGCGATGTTCGCTCTTGCGACGATCGGCGCCAAAAGCCTGATCGAGTGGCGCCTCCGGCGCGAAAGTAGTTTGGCGGTGGAAGTCCAACGGGTGGAGCAGGCCGTATGAATATCGCCCTGGAAAACGTAACCAAGACGTTTGGGACTTTCCGCGCCTTGCAGGACGTCTGCCTCGATGTGAAGGACGGCGAGTTATTGGCGCTACTGGGACCTTCCGGGTCGGGTAAGACAACACTGCTTCGGATCATCGCCGGGCTGGATGTGCCCGACCACGATGGCAAGTCCGTGATCCGGTTCGACGGCAAGCAGGTGGATTGGAGCGCCGCACAACAGCGGCTTGTCGGATTCGTATTCCAGCATTACGCGTTATTCCGGACGATGACGGTGTTTGAGAACATTGCATTCGGGCTGCGTGTGGGCCCGCGCGAGATGCGCGGGTCCGAAGCGGACATCCGGAAGAAGGTCAATGACCTGCTTTCATTGATCCAGCTCGAGTCCATGGCTGACCGATATCCTTCGCAGTTGTCGGGCGGACAGCGCCAGCGGGTCGCGCTCGCCCGTGCCTTGGCAATAGAACCTAAGATCCTGCTGCTGGACGAGCCTTTCGGTGCGCTCGACGCCAAGGTTCGGCAAGGGCTCCGGAGATGGCTGCGGCGGCTGCACGACGAGATTCATGTCACGAGCGTTCTCGTGACGCATGACCAGGAAGAGGCGCTCGAGGTGGCTGACCGCGTAGTGATCATGAACGCAGGCCGAGTCGAACAGGCCGGTACGCCCGAGGAGGTGTTCCACAGCCCCGCCTCCGCCTTCGTTATGGATTTCCTCGGCAATGTGAACCTGTTCCACGCAAGGATGGATGGTGACGCGGTGCGGCCGGCAAGTGCGGACGGTGCATCCGCCGCTGAAGGGGAGGCCGCCGGCAAAGCGGCTCGTATCCTCGTCCGGCCGCATGATCTGGATATCAGCGTCGTCGAAAACGGCGCATCGGTGTTGCGCGCCCGGGTTCTTCGTATTCAGACCGCCGGTTCGATGGTGAAAGTTGAAGTGGTCGGAGACTCCGGCGAGAACGTGGTAGTCGAGATTCCGCATGAGCGCTTTCGCTCGCTTGGGATTGCACGAGACGACCTGGTGTTCGTCAGCCTGAAGGACTCAAGTCTCTTCGTCGAGGACTACTCGATTTAGGCGGCAGACGACAAGAACCGATCGTCTGCCTCCACGATTGAGCCGACGCATCAGTAACCCTGGAGAGGGTCGGGGAAACTGAGAAGGTCGATCTTCTGCTTTCCGTCCTGCCGGAGTTTCGAGACCGTGTAGATACGTTTGTCGGGACCCAGAGCGATGGCCTGCGCCCAGGTCGGCCGGCTGCCGTCCTCCAGCACGATCGCTCCATGATCGGAGTACTTCTTCGTGGGGATGTGGTAGGTGACCAGCCGAATCTCGTCGCCGGCGGGCGTCCCGGTCAGGTAGTACAGCGTCTGACCGTCCGGGCCTAGCGTGAGTCCCATGTAGCCGTACCGGAACTCGTCATACATGCCGCTGGCGCGCGTTTTCGCCGAGGCGATGCGGTCAAGCACTTCAATCTGACGGGCGCGCGGATCGAAGCGGAAAAGATAGCCGGTATTCCCGTGCGTACCATAGAAGACTTTCTCGCCATCGTGCCACACCGTCCAGCGCCAGTTGTAGCCCATGTGGCCGGGTTTGTCCGGATCGAGGACTCCAAAGACGTCACGCTTCATCGTGCACCCTTCCAACTTATTGAGCGCGTTCAGACTGTAGTCGTATTGGAGAATCTCGCCGGTGGAAACCGTGAAGTAAACCGAGCCGGTCGTCGGGTCGAGCGCGAGCGATCGGCAGACGACGCGGAAGGTCGGCCCGGAGCCCTTCTCACCCTGCTCGGAAACGAGGCCCCAGTCCTTCAACTCCTTCTTCGCCAGGTCGTAGGACAGGAAGTGAGCCGAGGGCCAGGTAATCCCGTAGAGGCGGCCGCGTTTCGGGTCCATGGTCATGGTGATGATGCCCTCGCCGGCAGGTGCGGTGGCGAGTCGTTCGAAGGTCCCGGCCTTCATGTCATAGGCCAAGAAGTGCCCGCCGGGGTAGGGTTTGTAGCCCGGCGGCGGCACGCCCACCATCTCCTTGCCCCCCTGCGTGTTGTAGTAGCCGAGATGGGTGGCAAAGTAGAGCTTGCCTGCGTGCTCGAAGAACGGCACGTGAGACTTGCCCTGCGGGACGGCTTTCAGGTCCTTCTCGCCCGACGCCTCGGTGAGGTCGCCGAGGTGCTGCACCTTCCCTGCCGCCGGATCATAAGAATACATCTGCGCGCCGGTATCGATTTTGTGAGCGCAGATGACGTAGTAGATCTTGCCGTCGCTGGCGGCGGTCACCGCGTTGTAGTTGTCGTCGCCGAGCTCGAATCCGGAAGGGTGCCATCGGGCGTTGAGGACACCGGCCGAGTGATCGGTCTTGTGTCCGGCGGCCCGTTCGTCAGGCCGCCGCTCGCAGGCGAGCAGCAGAAAAGCAAGCACGAAGACGGAGAAGTATCGTTTGGCCATGGGTGGGTCCATCATACGCAAAACGGGCCTCCGTTTCCCGGGAGCTGCTGGGGCGCGGCTATTTTCCGAGCAGAGGCAGCAGAACCTTGTCCAGGACGGCGTCGGTCAGCGAAGGAATCCGGACGTTCCTGTGGAGGCTCCAGCGCTCGACGTGCCCGACGGAAGCGCCCGAGGCAAGTTTCGTCATCGGGCCCAGCGTCTCGATTTCGAGAAAGTCCGCGTTGGTGAACGTCTCGTAGGAGCAGCCGAAATCCGGGTACGTCTTCGAGGGATCGGCCTGGTAGCGCTTGATGAATAGCTCAGAGCCGAGCAGGTAGGCGCCCCAGGTGTCACTGTTGAAGTGGCCGACTTTCTGGGGCTCGGCCGCCTTCGGATCCTGGCGCAGCGCGAGGTACTTTTTCGTGAAGGTCCAGCGCTTGTCGGAGAAGTCAGTGTAGGCCCACATGACCAGCGGGTTGGTCGGAGGAAGAACCTCCGGGTGCTTGCCGCGCGGGGGGAAACCGGTGAAGCCGACACCGCCCTGCGCCATCACCGTGAGTCCCCAGGGAGACAGCTCGACCGCTTTGCGGTTCGTGTTGCGGATGCGGTGAACGACCTCGACGGCGGTCCCGGCGGGGGCCATCTTTACGGTGATCTGTTTCTCGAGTCCGGTGAGTTGCTCGACGGGCTGGGTGGCAATGAGTACGTCCCCTTTGATGTCGATCTTAATCGGGCTGTTATCGAGGGCGTAAGTTTTGACGGAGTCCTCGGGAGCGGCCCAGAGTCGGTGGCCGCCGCGGATCATCCACTGCTTTTCTCCGCTCTTGCCCATCATTTCCTTGAACTCCTTGAAGAAGTTCTGTGCTTTGACGAAGCCAAGGCGGATGATGCGGGGACCGATATCGCTGGTAACGATGAGCTCGATCTCCCCGTTGGAGACGCGGTAGCAGTTGGGCCAGCCCTGGTAGGCGACCTTCTCGATTTTCACAGCAGCGGAAGCGGTCATAACGAGTGCGAGTGCAAGCAGGACGGTTTTCAACATCGACGCTATTATGTCGCAATTCCGGAGGGCCGGCACGCTAGCTGTTTGTAGGACGAAGATCCGATCGAATCTGCTCACGAGCTTCGTCCAGTTGATCTGGAGTTGCCCCGAGTTGACGAAGGATGCTGTCCGCGATTGCCAGAGCGACTTCGCCTTCGCCCGAAAAGACCTCGGCCGCTCCGGCGCGGCGCAGCAACTCCGTATCCCGAAGGAAATCAGCTCGCGCGACCACATGGATATCGGGATTGATCTCGCGGGCGACCCTCACAGCTTCGGTCGAGGCAGCGGTGCCCGAGGCGCTCAGGATCAGGCTCGCCGCGTTGGCAATGCCCGCCTGCTCCAGAACTTCTCTCTGATTTGCGTCGCCATATACCACCGCCTGGCCCTCGCCACGGAGTCGGCGGTGCGTTTCAATGTTCATCTCGATCACGGTCGGCTCAATTCCGCGTTGCCGCAGGATGCGGGACACCATTTGTCCGGTCGGTCCATATCCCACAATTACGGCGCGATGGGCCGGGCTGCGCTCCTCCTGGTACACGAGCGAGGAATCGCGTTCGCGTACAGCCCGTCGGTTGAGCGCCCGCCACAGCACGGGATGACGTTCGATGAAGCCTTCCATAGGTCCCACCCATCGATAAACCAGCGGATTCAGCATGATGGAGATGATTGCGACCGCCACTATCGGATTCATCGCACCGTCCGGGAGCGCGCCGACCTGCCGTCCGAGCGTCGCTAGAAGGAATGAGAACTCGCCGATTTGCGCAAGCGCGAGCGCGACGCCGAGTCCAATTTTGGAGCTGTATCCGAGCGCCGCAACGATGATGACGGCGGCGAGCGGCTTGCCGATCATGACGATGGCGAGAGTCAGGGCAATGAGCAGTGGAGACTCGAAGGCCTGGCGAGGGTCAAACAGCATCCCTACCGAGAGAAAAAACATCACCGCGAACGCATCCCGCAGCGGCAACGCCTCGGAGGCGGCGCGTGCGCTGAATTCCGACTGTCCTACTACCATGCCTGCAAGGAACGCGCCCAAGGCCATCGAAACGTCAAAGAAATACGCGGAACCGACGGCGATTCCGAGCGCGACTGCAAGCACGCTGAGGGTGAACAACTCACGGGAATGTGTGTCGGCGACCTTGTTCAAGAGGCGCGGGATGAGGCGACTGCCCACGAAAAGGGTAAAACCTATGAAGACTGCGAGCTTGGCCGCGGCGATTCCGACCGCCATCGGCACGCCGCGGGATCCTTGGGCGGAGGACGCGCTAAAGAGGACCGGCAGGAGGACAAGCACAAAAACCGTAAAGATGTCTTCCATCACCAGCCAGCCGACGGCGATCCGTCCCGTGGGACTCTGGAGTGCGCCATTATCGGAGAGTACGCGAATCAGAACGACCGTACTCGCAACGGAGAGAGCCAGCCCGAAAACGATGCCCTGGGACCAGTTCCACCCGTAGGCGTGAAACACGAGAGCACCCAGGACGGTCGCGACCGTGCTTTGGACCAGAGCGCCCGCCACCGCGATTCCTCGGACGGCGAGCAGGTCCTTCAGGTGGAAATGTAGGCCGACGCCGAACATCAAGAGGATCACGCCGACTTCGGCCAATTGCTCCGCCATCTGGGTGTTGGCGACGAAACCCGGCGTATGAGGACCGACGAGAATTCCCGCAAGCAAGTATCCAACGATGGACGACCACCCCAGGCGGTGGGTAAGGTAGCCAAGTGCCAGCGCCCCGATAAAACCGCCGGCGAGCGTTACGATGAGGTCCAAATTGTGCACGTTTGCAGTCTCTGTTCCGCGGTCCAGACACTTTTCGTCGCCAAGGCGAATTTTCAGAGTAACAAAGCGGGGCGTCTGGCTCCGCCGGCACGGCGGTCAGAGGCCGTGGGTGGAAGTTCGGTGGAGTATTCTGTAAGCCAGCAGCCGCCGTAGCGCGGCGTGGAGGTGGAGCGTGTATTGTCCACGGTGCCGTACCGAGTATCGGCAGGGAGTTTCCGAGTGCGCCGACTGTGGGGCGCCGCTCATGGCGGAGCTTCCGAAGGTGGCCGAGGAAGCGCACGACCTGGAGCTTGTGACGGTGCTGGAGACGGAGGACTCCGTGGCGCTGGGGCTGGCGAAGGCCGCGCTCGAGGAGGCGGGGATCGAATACCTCGTGAGCAGCGATGAAGCGTTACGACAATTGATCCGGGGAGGATTTGGGATGAGTCCGGATCAGGCGCCGTACCAGACGTGCCGGATTCAGGTGGCGGCCGAAACCGAGGCCGAGGCCCGCGCGCTTCTGGAGCCGCTCGCACATCCCGACCCGGAAGCCGGAGCGGAGGAGGCACCGGGCGACGAGGGGTGGTGAAGGCTGTGAGCGGCCTTACAAGGCCGAGGTCTGCCCTCCGCCCGCAAAATGGTTGAGAGCGATCGCGCAAAGAATGTCCAAAGTGAAGAGATGGGAATTACCGTGAGCGAATATGTGTCCGGTGGCTATTACGTAACTCGCCTCTCAAGACACGCCGAGTACATGTCCCCGGAATTGATCCCTGACAAGGTTATTAGCGCATCCGGTTGTATATGTGAGTTCTTTCCAGACGACTGGGCCATTGAGTGGACCTCCGAAAGCGTCGATGACCGATCGCGGCAAGCAGCGGCGCTCGGCATTTCCACAATCGACCTTCCGAAAGTCGTGACGTGGGCAACGGAATCTTTTTCAAAAGCGTTTGGATGGCCCAGTGCTTTTTATACACTAGAGGCGGCACAGGAAGCGCGTGCGAGGTTCCTGTCGGATGACTCCGAGATTGTCATCTTCGGTCTGGGCCTGCATGACTCGGACGTCGAGGACTTTCTGAGGGCGGCGAAGCCGGAACCCACAAAGCCAGGGTGCGCCCCGGTAGGAGAGACGGGCGCCTTCCAATGCGTCAGCGGCGGGAAGAAGATCGCAGCCGGTGGTGATGCCGTGGGTTTCGAACTCCTCGCAACATACACTGGACTGCTTACTTGCTCGTGGCTGTGCAACGGTTTGGAGAAGGATTGCGCGAACGAGCTAGGCATTGTTACGAATCGACATGGATTCGTCCAAACGTACGCTGACGCGTTGCGCTGTGCTGAGTTCATTTCGAGAGATGAGACCGGAGCAGAGCCAGGCCTGTGGCTTCCTTGGCTTGTTACAGTCTACTCCACCCAATCCGTCGAATAGAAAGCGTGCTTGTGGTTTGGGAACGTCCCTTTCCCAGATTACGCAGACGGAGGTGGGCGACTGCTCCACCGGGGGACGAGCTGGTATCAGCGAGGAGCGGAGTTCCAGGTCGCTGCCGTCAGCGCTTTCGAAGGTGGTCCCAGCCGAGAGGGGGGAGGGGGAAACCGGCGTAGGTGATGCGGCCGGACGCGCCGCGGAGAATTGTGCCGATGCGCGTGAGCGGGACGCCACGATGCCACTCGGGGACGCGTGTCCCGGGGCGCACGGTGAAGAGAAGCTCGTAGTCCTCGCCGCCGTGCAGCGCCTGTTCCAGAGTGACGCCGGGGAACGACGGCAGCGGACCATCGAGCGAGGCGGCGACTCCGGAAGCGAGGCAGAGGCGGCGAAGATCGAGCGAGAGGCCGTCGCTCAAGTCCATGGCCGCTGTGGCGCGCAAGCGCGTTCGAAGGAAGCGGCCCAGTTCGAGGCGCGGCTCGGGCCGCAGGTGCCGCCTCCATGCGGCGCCGGACCGTCTTTCGAGGCCAAGCGCCGAAGCACCGAGCTCGCCCGAGACGTAAATGGCGTCACCGGGACGAGCGCCGCCGCGACGGAGCGCCTGTCCTCTAGGAGCGGCGCCGCAGACGACGACGTCGCAGGCGACTTTCTTCGCACGGGCGAGGTCGCCGCCAGCCAGCACCGCGCCGGCGCGACGGGCGAGATCCAGGAACCCACGATAGAACGCGTTCAGCCATCTCGTATCCGTCCAGGGCGCGAGAGCGAGGGAGACAAGACAGAAGCGCGGCTCGCCGCCCATGGCTGCGATGTCGCTGAGACCGCGCGCGAGCGTACGCCATCCGACGGCGCGGGCGGGGTGGCTGTCGCGGCGGAAATGCACGTCCTCGATCACCATGTCGGTGGTGAAAAGAAGGTCTTCGCGGGAACCTCGGGGGCGGTAGACGGCGCAGTCGTCGCCGATGCCGAGCACGACGCCCGATCGGGCCACGCCCGGGACGAGCCGGCGAATCCGTTCAACCATCCGTAGTTCGTTCACCTGACTCCTCCGAATTGCCGAAGACGAGGCCGCCGGGCAGTTCCTCGCCGAAGATCCGACTAAACTCGCTTTCCCCAAGCGGCTGTTCCCCTTCGAGCGCCGCGAGCAGACGGCCGCTCGCCGGATCATTTTCCACTGAGCGGCGGACCATCTCAATGGTAGCGGGGGCCAGGTCCCGGGCGCCGTCTCCGGTGCGCCGTGCGATGGCGACGACGGTGTCGCGCGCCTGAGCGATCTTGAGCAGCGTTTCCACCCAGCGAGTCGCGGTCGCGGGCGGCAGCACCTGGTTGATCGGGCCATAGAACAACTGGCGCGCGCCGAGGCGCGAGAGGCACCACAGTTCGCTCTCGCGATAGTCACCTGCGCGCACGCGCCGGAGTAATTCTTCACCGAGGTCGGTCTTGGTCTGAAGCGGCAACAGTTCGAGACTGGCGGCCGCTCGCCACATCTCCCGCAGCAGGCTGCTGTTTATGCGCGGGCGCTTGCCGCCGCGGGGAAGGAGAGCAGGCGAGAGGCGCTGGTAGACGTCGATCTGCTGATTGCGGTTCATCCCACCGGCCAGACGTCCCCAGAAGATCCACCACTCGATCTCGTTTTGCACATGGCTGGCGAACTGCAAGCCGGCTGCATACACGCGGCGGGCCTGCTCGATGCGCCAGTCGTCACCGGGATAGCCGAACCCTGGCCGCAGGCAGAAGCCACAGAGGTTGAGCCAGCGGGCTTCCCAAGCGGGCGAACGGCGGCGCCCCTCGGCCGTTTCGAGGAAGACATCGGCCAGATGGCGGATGACGCCGAGCGGCCAGGAATTCCGCCCGAGTCCCATCGCCTGTTCGACCCGGGCGGGAAGCTCCTCGGGCGCGAGTGGCGGTTCGGCAGTGGAAAACGCGGTGCGAACGATCTCGGCGGCACCCGCGACAGCCTCTTCGCTGACCACCGCCGCGGCTCGCGGCTTCTCCGTCTCGACGGCTGTCTTGCGCAGCTCGAACTGGAGCCGCCAGCGGTGCTCGCTAACTTTCGACTCGCACCAGATTTCCAAGGTGCCGACCTCGGTGAGGCGGGCGGCCAGTTTCACCGGCACGAGCCGGTCGCCGGTTCGCTTTCCGACGCGGATTACGGCGTGAAGTGGTGCGTGAACGTGCACCTCATCGCCGCGCTGCGCGGAATCGAACTCAACGACGTCGCCGAGCGTGTCGCCGGTGCGCGTCAGCGAGCTGTAGAGGCGGAACGAAACAGGCCGGTTGGCGACGAGCTGAAGGTCTTCACGATCTAGTTCGAGGAAGGCGCCGTCTTCGGCCCCGCGCGGCACAAGACAGACGGCCCGCGCCTTCTCCCCGCCCGGACCGCCGCCGATGCCGATGTAGTATG
>DATIFQ010000113.1:0-14901 GCA_035455185.1 Bryobacteraceae bacterium
GGGACCGTCGTCGAAGTCAAAGTCAACGGCAAGCCTGCCGGCATCATCGGCTGGCAGCCCTACGAGCTTGACGTCAGCCGCTTCGTCCGCGGCGGCGACAACACGGTCGAAGTGACCGTCATCGGCTCCCTCAAGAATCTGCTCGGCCCGCACCACGGCAAGATCAGCCGCGGTTTCGTTTCGCCGTGGCTCTTCCGCAATGCCCCCGAGCACATGCCGCCCGGCTCGGGCTACGACCTCGATTCCTATGGCCTCTTCGGCGACATCGAGTTGATCGAATATCGGCCGCGTTGACGTCCAGATGCCCGGCTACGACGAGTCCGACATCAACCGGCTGCTCAAAACATTCCGCCACCAGGAGGCGGACCGCGTACCCCACCTCGAGTTCTGGGTCACCAGCAAGCCCGTCTACGAGTACGTTCTCGGCTACCCGCTTCAATACGACGTCGTCGACGCGCGCGTCGGCGGCCAGTCCATCACGCCGGAAGATCATGTTCTCTTCGCCCGGAAATTGGGCATGGACGCGGTCGCGTGCAATTTCTCCTGGCGCCCGAACAACGTCTTCCAGAAGGCCGCTGATGGCACTGAGCACTATACCGGCGGCACGGTCAGAACCCGAGACGATTTTAGCCGCCTCGAACCGCCGCCCGCGCTCGACGATCAGTTGCGCTACCTGGAGCGGTACCTTCGCGCCGCGGAGGGAACCGGCGTCGGCGTGTTCGCGAACTTCACTTCGTTCTTCGACAGCGCGCTGCTGGCCATCGGTGTCACTGATTCGATGTATCTGTTTCACGAGGACCGCCCGTTCCTTGAGTCGCTGATGGACATCCTGCTCGATCACCAGGAGGGCGTCGTCCGCGCGGTCCTCGGCCGTTTCGCCGCCGACCTCGCCTTTGTGCTCGTCAACGACGACATTGCTTACAACTCCGGCCTGCTCATCCGCCGGGACATGTTCCTCGAAATGTTCCCGCACCGCATGAAACGGCTGATCGCTCCCGTGAAAGAAAGAGGCAAACTCCTCGCCATGCACACCGACGGCCGGATGGAGAAGATCCTTCCGATCCTCAGCGACATCGGGTTCGACATTGTCCACCCGATCGAACCGGAAGTGAATGACATCTTCGAGCTCAAACAGCAGTGGGCCGGAAGACTTGCCTTCGTCGGCAACATCCCGACGCCTCTGTTGGCCTACGGGACGAAGGAGCGGATCGAGGAGACCGTGCGGGAGTATTGCCGCCGCCTCGGTCCGGGCGGCGGTTGGGTGCTCGGTTCCTCTACCAGCATCATGGACGGCATCCCGCCGGAGAACTTCGTCGCCATGACCCGGGCCGTCCACAAATACGGCCGCCTCGGAGCAGACTCATGACCCGGCGTGACTTTTGCGCACTGCTTCCTTTCGCTGGCGCCGCTGCGCCAGCGCGCATCAAAGCCTTCTGCGTGGACTTCAACTGGCGCCGGCCGCGCAACCCCGGCTGGCACAACGACTTTGCCAGGCCCGGCCATTGGGCGGACGCTTCCCCGGCCGAGCATGTCGCCTGGTACGAGGCCCTCGGCGCAAACGTCATCCAGACCTTCTGCGTCTCCTGCAATGGCTACGCTTGGTACAAGAATGGCTTCGTTCCGCAGCAGCCCGGTCTGAAGCACGACTTCCTGCCTGAGATGGTCGAACTGGGCCACCGAAAAGGCATGTTGGTCCTCGGTTACTTCTGTGCCGGGGCAAACACGAAGTGGGGGCAGGATCATCCGGAGCTAAGCTACGGCTCGCCCTCCACGCTTCACATTCCGTTCACGGACGAATACCTCGACTACCTATGCCGCTCGATCACCGACGCGGTTCGGCGCACCAAAATCGACGGCTACATGCTGGACTGGGTCTGGCCGCCCGACGATAAGCTCCGAGAAAAAGGCTGGTCGGACTGCGAGCGGAAGCTGTACGAGAAACTAACCGGAAAAACGTTCCCCGTGGGCGGCCGTCCCGGCGCCGCCGAGAAGCTCGCGTATGAGCGCGCGGCCATCGAACGCTGCTGGGCCCGCGTACGCGAAGCCACGAAAAAAGCGAGCCCGGACTGCATCATCTGGCTGACGTGCAACAATCTGACCGACTCCCGCGTCATCGACACCCGGATGCTACGCGAGGCGGATTGGGTCCTGAACGAGGCGCCGAACGCGGAGTACTATGCCCGCGCACGAAAAATGGTCGGCCCGCAAACGCGCCTGATCCAGTGCTTGGTCGGTTGGCCGGGCCACGACGCCCGCGCCTATCTGTTCGACCGGTCGCGCGGGGACAACGACCTTTACGGCTTCGCGGAACCCGGCGATAATTCACTCCCGCGTCCTGTCTCCGAGTACTTGTCGAAGCCTGTCTCGGCCTTCACCGGCACGGACCCGAAAGCCGCAAACGACCGCAACATCGCGGCCCTCGCGCGCTTCTATCGCGGCCTGCCGGTCGACTAACGGCGCGCGTCAGCCTTCCAGCCGTAGGCGGCCATCATGATTTCGAAGATGCGCGTGTTCGGAAGGAATCCGTGCACCAGTTCGGAGCCGGGACCTTGCGCCGCCACGACGACCTCTTCGCCGTCGTGGTGGCCTTCGAGTTTCATGTGGGGGATGATGTCCTCGCCCTTCTTTACGCCGCCCGGCAGACGCAGATCGTAGGAGTGATCCGACGTGCTGATGATGAGGGTGTCCGTGCCCTTCATCTTCTCCGCGGTGTGCCGCACGAGCCTGTCGGCTGCGACCATGGCCTCGACGCTTTTCCGCGCGTCGCCGAGGTGAACGTCACACTCGACCATGAGGAAAAAGCCCTTGCGGTTCCGCGAAAGGCGGTTGATCGCAAGGTCGACTGCCTCCGTGACGTCGAACTTGTCTTTGAAAACTCCGGCGAGTTTCGGAGCGGCGGTGTCGGCACTCTTGATCGCGTCCGGCGTTTCGAGCAGCGTGTAGCCGGCTTTCCGGAGCGCCGCCCAGAGATCTACTCCCAGGGCTTGTGTGCCCCTCGCCAGACCGTCCCGGCCGCGGCCGATCACGATTTCCGGACCATCGCCGAATCGGGGTTTTGTAAGTTGGAGAAAAATCTCGCCCATTTTCCCGCGATCGTTGTGATGGGCGTAGCACACCGCCGGGGTAGCGTCCCCGATCTCGACGTCCGTCATCACGCCGGTCGAGAGACCGCGCTCCTCGGCGTATTCGAGGATGGTCTTGAGGGGCGTTCCGTCCTTGACCCCGCGAACGGCGTCAGGCCCTTGTGAAATCACGCCGTTGTGTGTCTTCACGCCGGTGACGATGGCGGTCATGCCGTTGGCGGAATCGGTGACCCAGTTCGAAGCGCTGGAGGTGTCCGAGAGTCCGATGTGCAACATGTTCTGGATGTAGAGCGCCTGGGGGCGGCCGTAGCCGTGAATGCTCGCGGCGCTGACCGTCGCCAGGCCGCCGCCGTCGGTCAGGAACAGAATCACGTTTTTCGCCTTCGGACCGGCGGCAAGCAGCGCTCCAGAGAGCAAAAAGAGTGCAAAAAGTAGTCGTTTCATACTCAAAATGTGTCCTTTTGCGACAAAGAGTGATTCTATCTGAACGTCGGAGTCGTCCGTGATAGAATCGCCCGCGAGGACTCATTCCCATGAACAGCCGCAGAACTTTTGTATTGAGCGCCGGTGGGGCGGTGGCCCGCATGGCGGCGGGCAAAGCGCAGGCGAACGACCGGATCCGCATCGCCGTGATCGGCGTCAACGGTCGCGGCCGCGATCACATCGAAGGGTTCGAGCCGTTGCCGGACGCCGAGGTGGCGATGCTCTGCGACCCGGACCGCAACGTGCTGTTTGAGCGCGCTGAGCAATTCGAAAAGAAATACGGCCGGAAGGTTGCGACCGAGACTGACTTGCGGCGGGTCTACGAAAACAAGGAGATCGATGCGGTCAGCATCGCCACGCCGAACCACTGGCACGCCCTGGCGGCGATCTGGGCGTGCCAGGCGGGCAAGGACGTCTACGTCGAAAAGCCCGGCACACACAACGTTCGGGAAGGACGCAAACTCATCGAGGCGGCGCACAAGTACAACCGGATCGTACAGCACGGCGTGCAGTTGCGCAGCTCGGAGGCGTTGCAGGAGGCAGTCGGGCATCTGCGGAAGGGCACGATCGGAAACGTCTACATGGCGCGGGGGCTGGTGTTCCGGTGGAGGCCGTCGATCGGGAAGAAACCCAACGAGCAACCTCCGGAGTACCTGGACTACAACCTGTGGCTGGGGCCGGCCGAGGAGCGGCCGTTCTCGCGGCGGCTGGTGCATTACAACTGGCACTGGCACTGGGATTTCGGCAACGGCGACGTCGGCAACCAGGGCATCCACGAGACCGACATGTGCATGTGGGGCCTGGGCGTTCAGAAGCTGCCGAGCAAGATCACGGCGATGGGCGGTAAGTTCCTCTTCGACGACGACAAGGAAACGCCGGAGACGCTGAGCTCGACGTACCTGTTTGGCGACGAGAAGAAGATGATCGAGTTCGAAGTGCGCCCGTGGTGCACAAACCTCGAGGACGGCGCGGGTGTGGGCAACCTTTTTTACGGCTCCGAGGGTTACATGGTGGTGAAGGGCTACAACGAGTACGCGATCTACCTCGGCGAGAGGCGGGAGCGCGGGCCGGCGCGGAAGGCGGGCGGCGATCACTACGCGAACTTCCTGAAGGCGGTGCGGAGCCGGAAGACGTCGGACCAGAACGGGCCGGTGGAAACCGTACACCTGGCGTCCGCGCTGGCGCACCTTGGCAACATCTCGTACCGGCTGGGCCGGCAGTTGACGTTCGACCCCGCGGCGGAGAAATTCGTGGGCGACCAGCAGGCCAACGCGATGCTGACGCGCAACTACCGCGCTCCGTTCGTAGTGCCGGAGAAGGTATAGAGTCCCAGCCTGAGCGCGAGTTATTCCTGGCGCAGGGCCTCCATGGGATCGACACGGGCGGCGCGGCGGGAGGGGATCCAGGCAGCTAGCAGAGTGACCCCCATCAAGACGGCCAGCGCGCCGGTGAACGTCCAGGGGTCGGCCGCGGACACGCGGTAGAGCATGCCCTGAAGCAGCCGGGTGGCGAAGATTGATCCGATCACGCCCGCCACGGCGCCGGCTGCCGCCCAGCGTACGGTGCGTTTCAGCACATCCCGCGTGATGGCCGCGGGCGCGGCGCCGAGCGCCATGCGGACCCCAATCTCCCGGGTTCGCTGCGCCACAAGAAATGAGACCACGCCGTAAAGACCTACCGCCGCCAGCAGCAGCCCCATAGCGGCGAAGATCCCCAACAGAAGGGCGTTGAAGCGGGGCCGCTCCGCCAGTTTCCCGACGCGCTGCTCCATGGTCCGGATGTTCACCGGCAAGGTGGGATCGATCGACGCGATCTTCGCCCGTACCGATTCCGCGAAGGTCTCCGGGTCGAGAGCACCACGGATGATCGCAACCGCTCCAGGCCGCACGTTGATGGGCGAGCGCTTTCGCACCATGTAGAACTCAGGGTCGTCCCTCTCAATCAGTCCGGCGTTCTTCACGTTGCCGGCCAGGCCGATCACGCTCAGCCACGGACCTCGCCGGCCCGGCTGGATCTGCTTGAGCAGCGGGTCTTCGCCGGGGAACATCCGCCGAGCCAGCGTGTCACTAAGGATGACCACATTGCGGTTCGGGTCGCGATCCTCGTCCTGAAAGCCCCGGCCGCGCAGGATCGGGATTCCGAGGGCGGCGAAATAGCGCGGTGAGACCGTCCGCGACGCGACGCTGCCGCCGGTTCCTTCCGCGATGCGCGGCCGTCCGTACACGTCAATCGCGGCGTAGAGCATCGTTCCCATGCCGTTGCCCTCCGGTGGCAGCGAGTCGCTGAGAGCGACCTCCGCCACCCCTGGGATCCGGCGAAGTCGTTCTTCGAGTTCCTCAAAGAAGGCCAGCCGCCGCGCGGGTTCCGCATACGATTTCCGGCCGAGCGTGACCTCGGCCGTCAGCACACTGTCCGTCCGCATTCCGAGCGGCTGATTCTGGAGGTTCCAAAGGCTGCGCAGTAGCAGGCCGGCGCCCGTAAGCAGGACCATCGACACACAGATCTGCATTCCAACCAGGCCCTGACGGAGCAGCCGGTGACTCGGCCCGAGCGTTCGCCAGCCCGTGAGGAACTCCACGCTGGGGTTTTGAAGCGCTGGAGCCAACCCGAACAGGGCGCCGGAGAGCAGCGACACGGCTAGCGTGAACAGCAGCACTCTCCCATCCACATCGGCCTGATTCAACCTTGGAATGCCGTCGGGGGCGACTGCCACGAACAACTGCAACAGCAGAGAGGCAAGCACACAGCCCGCGGCGCCTCCCGCCACTCCAAGGAGTACACTCTCGGTGAGCGCCTGCCGCACGAGCCGGCCGCGGCCGGCCCCGAGGGCCGCGCGAACGGCCAGTTCCCGCCGGCGCGCAGCCGCGCGCGCGAGCAGCAGGTTGGCCACGTTGGAACAGGCGATGAGGAGCACCGCCAGCACCGAGGCCAGCAAGATCCACGAGGCCCGCCGCGAATCCTGGATCTGGCGGTCTCGAAGCGGCCGCAGCCGCAGCTTTACTTCCTTGCGAAACCCCGGGGAGACGGATTCCAGGGATTTCTCCAGCAGCGGCTGCAGCGCCGCGATAGCCTGCGGCACAGTCACGCCGGGTCTCAAGCGCCCGACGGTGAAGAGCAGTGTCGCAGTCCGGCGTGTGCGCTGTTCCACTTCGTTGAGCGCCAGAGGCACGAGGAGATCGGCGGTGGCCAGGGAGGGCAACTCGAACCCCGGGGGCAGGACGCCCACCACCGCCGTCGGCTGCCCGTCCAGGGGGACCGGTCTGCCTATCGCGCCCGGATCGCCTGCGAACCGGCTCTGCCAGAGCCGGTGAGAAATGATCGCGGCCCTCGGCGCGTTCGGACGATCCTCGGCGGCAGTGAAATTGCGGCCCCGGATAGGCTCGACACCGAGGGCCGGCAGCAGGGAGGCATCGACGTAGGCGCATCGGAGGCGCACTGGGTTCGTGTCGTTGAGGTCGCAATCGCTCACGCCGGACCAGGCGCCGAGCGATTCAAATGGCGTCTGTGATGTGCGCCAGTCGAGGTAGTCGTACGCCAGCATGAACTCCTGGGGAACGATCGGGGCGACCATGCCGAAGGAGACGAGGCGCTCCGCCGCGGGATAGGGGAGGCTCCGGAAGAGGACGCGGTCCACGACGCTGAAGACGGCAGTCCCGGCGCCGACGCCGACGGCCACCGCGAAAACCGCGGCGAGGGTGAACATGGGCGCGCGGAAGAAGCCGCGCAGGGCGTAGCAGACGTCCTGCGCGAGGATCTCGAGGTGCTGTCTGACGGACATGCGGAGGCCTCCTCCCGAGGCTCTACCGCGTTTAGAAACCGCGGCAAGTCGGAAGTTCCCGAAACCCGATGTGCGTGCAGAAGATCTATTGCCGGCGGCCCGCGGGCGGTGGCGCCCTGTAGAGTGTCGGATAGCTCGGTAGCGAGGCGCCGGCTCCGGCTCCAGCCGCCGTCGCAAGCAGAGCCACGCTCAGTAGTTCAACTTCTCCTCCGGCTTCCTTCGCGGAAACCGCATAACCGAGCGCGAAGCCCGCCCCGGCGCCGATCGCCGCACCGATCAGTGCATTCCGTAAACGCTTGGGCCTCTCTTGCAGGGTGACTCGCATCACGTCTTCCCGCGGAATCGCGATGTCGAGACCAGCAACATTCAAAGCGATTGCCGTGTCAGAGGAGCTGAGAAACTTGCCCTCGCTGGACTTGAGATTCATCTGGACCACCTGGATTTTCTGCCCCGCTCGTAACCGGTTGATGTTGTCCCAGGAACCCTCGGACTGTGCCACCGCCGGCCGAGGCAGGCCGGCGGCGACGGTCATAATCAAGACGGCCAACCATGCCGCTCCACGCGGATCATGGCGCCGCTCCGGCCTCGTCCCGTCAACGCGACGCCTTTTCATGTTGTTCCCTCCCAAATCCGAGGGAGCAATTCCCTCGCCAGGAATCGACGCCGCATTCCGTTGAAAACGCACGGCCTTCAGGTGGGCGGATAGGAAGCCCCCGTCCCCCGGCTACGGCCTTTTCCGACACTGTCATGCGGAACTGACTGGCACGACCGAACGCGGACTTCGAGGCCGACGTCGAGCACGCGTCACGAAGCCGGCGCCCGGCTATTGTTTGTCGTAGACCTCGTGCTGACCGAGCACGTCCCGGAACATTTGGTTGCCATCGGCGGACGACCGGAGCACCATTGAGTACTCGTTACCGCTGATCGTGTACCGAATGACAAGGCGCTGCTCCTCCCAACGCGCCGACACGGTGCCTGAGTGGATTCCGGGATGCTCTTTGCCGTCTATGGGGACCTCGACGGCTTCCGTAAAAGCTTCGCCGCCCGAGGTCTGACCCGTAGCGGTGTATTTCAAGACGGCGTCCTTGTGGTCGATCTTGAACACGATGTTTCTGGGGCCATCCGCCCGTTGGGCTTTCTCATTCAGCTTCCAGGTGCCGCTGAAGTTGGGCTTGGTTTCCGCAGACAGCGGCAGAACGATCATTCCGGCCGCAAAAGTAAGAACACACAACAATCTTCTGCACATCAGCTTGATTCCTCTTTCTGGGCGCGAACCGCACCCTGGCTTTGCGCCGGATATCAGGTCGACGTGTTCTGCGAATGCTTCTGGCGATCCTGTTCCGGCGCGTTCCACCAAGTTAGACACCGGAGGATGTGCATTGTTTCGGCGGCGAGGAGGCCTTAGCGATGCTGAGGTGCAAGTACCGCGTTCGGTGAGTGGCGGCGGAAATGCAAGGGGCGGCTGTCCGCCGTCAATAGTGGTACCGCGCCTGAAGGAAGTCGATCCGGTCGTCGCTGACCCGGTAGACCAGCCGGTGCTCTCCCGTGATTCGCCGTGACCAGCAGCCGGCGAGCACGTACCGTAACGGCTCCGGCTTGCCGGCTCCCTGAAACGGGTCGCGCAACGCCGCTTCGACTAAGTCCAGAATCCGGAGCGCGATTTTGCGGTCCGACTTCACCCAAAAGCGAAGGTCCTCGCGGAATTCGGGGTGGAAAACGGCACGGCGTTTAGCGGGCAGAGCCAATCGCGATCTCCCGCCGCAATCGCTCCATCGATGCCGGTCTGCCTTTTCCAAGTTCCGCACGCTTCAGTGCTGTTAGCAATCTGCGTGCATTTCGGGGAGAACGTAGGAGGTGGGCAGTTTCCATCAGGCCCGCAAGTTCGGCTGCAGGGAGCATCGCGACATCGCTCGAACCTTTCCGGCGGACGATCACGACCTCCTGGTCCCTGACTACGCGGTCCAGAACACTTGCGAGGTTGGCCCGGAGACTGGTATAAGTCATTTCCATCGGCATCAGAGGCACCTCGCTTTATTGTACAGGATTCCTGTACAATACATCTGCCGGCGTGAGGGACGGCAGAGGATCTATTCGCAGCGCATGGCGTCCAGCGGGTTGGCCCGCGCGGCCCGGCGGGCCGGAAGCAGGCTGGCGGCGAGCGCTGTCGCGACCAGCAGCAGTGTCACCGCTGCCAGGGTGAGTGGATCGCCAGGCTGCACCTCGAAAAGCATGCCGCGCAGTGCGCGCGTCAGCGCCACCGCTCCGGCCAGACCGCAGGCGACTCCGGCCAGCACCGGCCGCATACTATGCCGCATCACCAGCCGGACCAGTTTGCGCTGATCCGCGCCGAGCGCCATGCGCACGCCGAACTCATGGCGCCGCTGTGCTACAGCGTAGGATACGACGCTGTAGAGGCCGACCAGTGCCAGCAACAGCGCCAGGCCCGCAAACATTGCCAGCAGCGCCGTGCGGGTGCGCCGGCCGGAAAGCACGCCGTCGCGGATTTCGTCGAAGGTGCGGGCGGCGGGGACCACAATCTGCGGATCGATGCCGGCAATCATGCGCCGTACCTCGGCTCCCAGCGCCGTGGCCGGCCGCTGGCTGCGCAGAAGCAGGTGCGTGCTGCCGTTGATTAACGGGAACTGTAGCGAGCACAGATACCAGGATGCCTGTGGCCGGGTCTCCAGCCCTTCCTGCCGAGTGTCTCCGGCCACACCGACCACTTCCAATCCGGGACCATGCAGTTCGGGAGTGCCGAAGCGGAAGTACCGGCCAATCGGATCCTCGCCCGGCCAGAGAGTGCGTGCCATGGTCTCGTTGATTACGGCCGACAAGCGGGTTTCGTGAAGCATCCCAAAGGCGCGCCCGGGATCCGTTCCGGGTGGAATGAGAGGCCCGCGGTCGCGCGAGTCGAAGAAACGACCGCGCCGCAGAGGGATTCCGACAGTGCGGAAGTATCCGGGGCTGGCCACCTGGTAGGGTATAGATGGGAAATGGCCCCGGGCGGGCGTGGGACGGTCTTCACGGTAGACCTCGACCGCGGACCTGCCGCCGGCCAGTGCGAAGTTGGTCGCCGCAGCGGCGGCTTCCACGCCCGGCAGGGCCTGTGTCCGCTCGAGCACCTGGGCGAAGAACGCCTGAGACCGCCCGAAATCGAACGCAAACGGGACATTCACCTCGACCGAGGCCAGATTGTCCGTCTGGAAGCCGAGATCGACATGCAGAAGCCGGTACATGCTGCGCCCGAGCAGGCCGGCGCCTACCAGCAGGGTAAGGGAGACCGCTACCTCGGCAGTGACCAGCGCGTCGCGAAGGCGGCCATGCTCCCGTAGCTCGCCCGCGCGCCCGCCTTCCTTGAGGGCCTCACAGACGCCGTTCCGGGCACTCCGCCAAGCGGGAACGAGGCTGAACAGCAAGGCGCAAGCCAGCGTGGCCAGCAGGGTGTAAAGCAGCACAGCCCAGTCCAGGCGCAGGTCGGCGGCTCCAAGGCCGGCCGGCAGAAGACCAGCCGCCGCCTTTAGACTCCACAACACCAACAGAAGCCCTATGGCCGCGCCGGCGAGGGCCAGGACCAGGCTCTCGATGAGCAACTGGCGGAGCAGGCGGGCCCGCCCTGCGCCCAGGGCGGCTCGTATGGCGAGTTCACGCCTGCGCTCGGTCGAGCGCGCCAGCAGGAGATTGGCGATGTTGGCGCAGGCGATCAGCAGCACCAGGCACACGGCGCCCCAGAGCACCAGCAAGCTGGTGCGGGCCGGACCGCTGACGCGTTCCCGGAGGGTCACCAGATTCGCGCTGATGGCGCTGTTGGTGTCAGGGTACTGCTGCTCGAGTCTCCGGGCGATGGTCCGGATCTCAGTGCGGCCCCGTTCCGGCGTGATTCCCGTTCGCAGCCGCCCCAGGACGACCATCTCGGAGTGGTTGGCGCGGTTCGCCAGTACGTTGCCCATCGCGGCCTCGATGGGTAGGAAGATCTCGCTCTCCCGATAGAAGCGGAACTCGGCAGGGAGCACCCCAATCACGGTATAGGGCCTCCGGTCCAACTGGATGCTTTTGCCGATCGGGGCTGGATCCCCATTCATCTCGCGTAGCCAGAAACCATGGGTGACGATGGCGGTAGTGGGGGCTCCCGTCCGGTCGTCGCTCGCCTGGAAGTTGCGGCCCATGGAAGGAGGTAAGTCCAGAACATCGAAGAAGGACGCGGAGACTTGGGCGGCCGGGATCCGGCGTGCGCCGGCTTGGTCGGCCAGGGTACTGCTTACCAGCGCCAGGGCGGACATGTTCTCAAACGCAGCCGACTGCCGCCGCCAGTCCTGGAAGTTGGGATACGCCACCGGGATGGAGGGGTAGTCACGGGAACTTTCCGTGAGTTCGACCAGCCGGTCCGCCTGGGGATACGGCAGCGGGCGGAGCAGGGCCGTTTCGACCACCGTAAACATAACAACGTTGACGCCGATGCCCAGGGCCAGGGTGAGCAGGACCATGAGGGTGAACCCGGGCTTAGCGCGACAGAGCCGCAGGGCATAGCGCAGGTCCTGGAGCAGAGAAGTCATCGGCAGACACAGTCGCAAGTCGGCTGCCAAAGTGCTAAGGCATTGATAGGATGCGAGCCGCAGCCGGGAAACGGTCCCGCAGGCGGACACTGCCGTCCCAGAGGCGGACAGGCTGCCGGGCGGAATGCCTCCGTCCGCCGCACCACGTCAGCGCTACTGCACGACGTCCAACACAGCTTCGCTCGCCGCTGAACGTCCGGCGACTCGAAGTTGGACGCGTGCCTCGCCGGGCGGCGTATCGGCGGGAACACGAACGTTCACCTGATACACACCGGCATACACCAATCCCGCCCACTCGACGGTTGCCGCACGCCCGGCCACGAGCACCTCAGGCGGGCTGATGAGAACCAGCGGCTCGCGAACCACTGCTCCCACGGGAGCCGCGGGTTCGGTGCGCCCCAGCCCGGACGCGTACAACTCGACTACGTCTCCGGGCCGCACACGTTTACGGCCCGTTTGAAACCACGCCGGTGCGGCGTCGGCGACTTCGACATCCGCCGATGCGCCTCCGCGGGCGGTGAGAACCTCGACCTGTTGTCTTCCAGGGGCGAGGTCCGGCGGAATCAGAAAGTTGATCTGGCCGGGTCCGGCGTAACTCACCGCCGCCGTCCGCCCGCCGATCCGCACCCGGACGCCGCCCACAGAGGTCGGGAGCCGCCCGTCGGCCGGCATATCGCCGTCCCACGTGTTTTCGACAAGACTCAGCGCGCGTCCGAACACCGAGCCGAAGGAACCCGCCGCCAGAACTGGCGTGTAGTCCGCCGACTGCACGATGCCTCCCGGCTCGATGGACGGCGCAGGACCGGCGACAGCCGGCAGAATGTATCGCGAGAGGAGATCGAACGCCTGCGTGTACACGATCAAGTTCTCGACGGAGATCCCGGAGTCCGCCGTCGTCACTACCATCAGGTCCAGATCCGGAACGAGGAATACGTATTGCCCGCCAAAGCCCGATGCGAGGATGACCGGGTAACCCTGCTGCGGCTTGTTCCACCACAGGTACCCGTAGTCACCCATGGGCCACCCGAGCCCGTTGCGCGCGTGAATGCGCGTCGACTCGCGCAGCCACTCCCGGTTCACGATCTCGTGGTCCTCCCAGCGCCCTTGCCGGAGCACGAGCAGTCCGAACTTCGCAAGGTCGCGCGCGGTCAGCCAGACTTCCGAGCCGCCGAAGTAGATACCCATCGGATCCTGCGTCCAACGGCCGCAGGTGATTCGGAGGGGATCGAATACCCGTGAAGTGGCATAGGCAAGCGTGCTCGAGCCCGAGACCTTCGTTAATATGCCCGAGAGCAGATGAGTGAGGCCGGTGTTGTAATTGAAGACCTCGCCCGGGTTGTTTGCCATCGGCCACTCGATCATCTTCTGACGCCAGTTCCAGCTTCTGAAGAGCTCTGCGGAGGTCGTCGAGAGCTCGTCCCATTCGAAACCCGCGGTCATGGTCAGAAGGTGCTTGAGCGTGATGTCCGACTTGCGCGGGTCGAGGCCGTCGTGGAAATACTCCGGGTAGAACTCCTCGAGCGTTTGGCCGACGCCCCGAATCCGGCCCTCCTGGATCGCGATGCCGGTCAGGACGGAAAGCACGCTCTTTGACATCGACTTGATGTTGTTGGCCTGCGACGCGTAGCTGCCGTTGTAATACCTCTCGAAAACCAGGTAGCCGTTGCGGACTACCAGTAGACTGTACCGCGTCGGGCAATTCTCGGTGATGTACTGGGACGCCTGATCGAGGCGCGCAGGGTCGAGCCCCTGCGTTTCGGGAGCTGCCGCCGACCAGCCGTACGTCGGCCATGGTGCGGTCTGCGCTGACAGCAAAAGGGGAATGAGGAGTAAAAGACACACTCGTCTGAAACCCATGGTCAGAGAAATGGACGCAGCGGCCTCGCGTGAGGTTCCGAGCCCAACCAACAGGCCGTCCGAGGGCTTCCGGGCGCCGCGAGCGAAAAATCTCGATTCCGAACAACTCTTCCCACAAGCGGACAGCCGGCCCAGCGAAGTCGCGCGCCTGTAAGGACTTGCGATTGGAATTCGAGTTGCAAGCCCTCTTATCTCTATGTCCACCGTCATGAAGGACGTCTGGTTCGGATTGCGGATCCTGCGGCGCAACCCGTGGTTCACGGCCATCGCCGTCCTGTCGCTCGGCCTGGGCATTGCGGTGAACACGACGGTGTTCAGTTGGATCGATTCCGTCCTGCTGCACCCCTTCCCCGGCGTCGGCGATCCGCAGGAACTCGCACTCATTGAGACCGTGACCCCCACAGGGGAGTATCTGGTCAACACCTCCGTTCTCGACTACCTCGATTACCGGGACAAACTGAAGCTGGTCTCCGGAGTGGCCCTCGGGCGATTCACGCCCTTGAGCGTCGGGGCCGACGGCAAAACGGCGCGCGCCTGGGCGGAACTCGTCTCGCCAAACTACTTCGATTTGCTGAAGGTCAAGCCCGTGTTGGGCCGTGGGTTTCTGCCCGAGGAGGTACGCGAGGAAGGCGGCGCCCCGGTTGCCGTCATCAGCTATGGCATGTGGCAGGCCCGGTTCGGCGGCGACCCAAAGGTGCTGGGCAAGATCATCCGTTTGAACCGGCACGAGTTGACCATCATCGGTGTGGCGCCCCGGGAGTTCCACGGGTCGCTGGCCGGTGTGGTCTTCGACGTGTGGGTGCCGGCCACGATGGCCACGGCGATGGGCACCGGCGACGGTACACTGCACTACCGCGGGACGCGCGACCAGACCTCCACGATCGTGCGGCTGAAGCCTGGCGTCACCCTCGAGCAGGTGCGCGCGGAAGTCAGCGCGCTAGGCAAACGGCTGGCGGAGCTCTACCCTGACACCAACCGGGGCATCGACCTCACGGTAACACCGGTGTGGAAGGGGCATCTCGGCGCCCAGGGCATGCTGCTCCAGCCGCTGCGGACTCTGATGGCGGTCTCCGCGCTCCTGCTGCTGATCGTCTGCGCAAACGTCGCCAACCTGCTGCTCGCCCGCGCAGTATCCCGCCAGAAGGAGTTC
>DATIFQ010000114.1:0-5574 GCA_035455185.1 Bryobacteraceae bacterium
AGTTTCCAGGTGAGGATGATACGCGTTATGCGAGAGCCTTTGTTGACCTAAACGCTGATGGGAAAGATGAGGCGATCGTTTTCTTGCTCGGCAGCTCGTGGTGTGGCAGCGGAGGCTGCCCAACCCTTGTTTTGACGCCTCAAGCGGCCTCTTGGAGAAGAGTAGCAAGTATTCTCACCACCAGTCCTCCCATTCGCGTGTTAACGAGGAGATCCAACGGCTGGCGGAATATTACAGTTTGGACTCATGACCCTGGCGCTCCACCCTACGAAGCAGAACTGCAATTCGATGGTAAGACCTACCCGCTGAGCCCGACGATTCCAGTAGGGAAGAACGCGGCTGGAAAGGTCATCATTTCGTCGCCGAAAGCCGCTTCGTTTCTCCGCTGACCGATCCTAGGAACTCAAGGAGTCAGCCCCTTCAGGCGCTGACTCCGACCGCCGCGATCTCTTTGTTCACTTCGGTCAGGAAGGCTTTGGCGTCTCCAAAGAGCATCAAGGTCTTGTCCATGTAGTAAAGCTCGTTGTCAATGCCGGCGAAGCCTGGGTTCAGGCTGCGTTTGATCACCATCACCGTGCGAGCCTTATCCACATCGAGGATCGGCATGCCGTAAATCGGGCTGCTCTTGTCGGTTCGCGCCCCAGGGTTGGTAACGTCGTTGGCGCCGATGACGAGCGCCACGTCCGCCTGCGGGAACTCGGAATTAATCTCGTCCATCTCGAACAGCTTGTCGTAAGGCACGTCCGCTTCGGCGAGCAGAACGTTCATGTGTCCTGGCATGCGCCCCGCAACCGGGTGGATGGCGAAACGCACGTCCACGCCCCGTTTCGTCAGCAGATCGAACATCTCTCGAAGCTTGTGCTGCGCCTGCGCGACGGCCATTCCGTAGCCGGGCACCACGATGACCAGGCGGGCGGCATCGAGGATCTGCGCCGCTTCCTCCGCCGTCGCCGACCGCGCGGTGCGCTGCTCAACCTCGTGGGCCTTTACCTGGAGCTGTCCGAAGGCGCCGAAGAGCACGTTCGTGAACGAACGGTTCATCGCCCGGCACATGATCACGGAGAGAATGAAGCCGGACGAGCCGTCGAGCGCACCGGCGATCACGAGCAGGTAATTGTTCAGAGCGAAGCCCATGAAACTCGCCGACAGGCCGGCGTACGAGTTCAACAACGCGATGACCGTCGGCATGTCCGCGCCGCCGATCGGAACGATCAGCAATACGCCGAAAATCAGCGCCAGGATCGAGAAAATCGGAAAGGCCCAAGTCGCTTCGGGGTGGATGCAGAGGTACACGCCGAATAGGACCGCCGCGCCGAGGATCGACAGGTTAAAGATGTTCTGTCCCTTGTAGACAATCGGCCGCTGTGGCAGGACCTCCTGGAGCTTTCCGAACGCCATCAGACTTCCAGTGAAGGTGAGAAAGCCGAGCAACACCTCGATGGACAGCGCCACCATCGTGAAGCCATGGGGCGTTTCACGGTAGTACTCGGCAACGCCGATCAGGGCCGCCGCCAGCGCGCCGAAGGCGTGCGAGAGCGCTGTCCGCTGAGGCACGGCGGTCATCGGCATCAGATATGCCAGCGGGACGCCGATGGCCGAACCGATCAGGAAGGCGATGAAAATCCACTGATAGTTCACCACCTCGAACCGCAAAAGCGTGCCGACCACCGCGAGGAGCATGCCCACCTCGCCGGCCCATACTCCGCGCCGGGAGGTTGCGGGATGGCTCATCCACTTGAGTGCAAGGATGAACAGCGCCGCCGCGATAATATAGCTGGCCTGAACGAAGAGGGTCGTCATTTCTTTCCCGGCTCCCGCTTCTTGAACATCTTGAGCATGCGGTCCGTGATCAGGTAGCCGCTGACCACGTTGATCGTCGCCGCCGTCACCGCGATGAAGCCGAGCACGCGCCCCAGGTTGGTGGCGTGTGCCTCGCCTGTAATCAGGATGGCGCCGACCACCGAGATCGCCGAGATAGCGTTGGTGAGCGACATCAGCGGCGTGTGCAGCAGCGGTGAAACCTTCTTGATCAGCTCGAGACCGAGAAAGGTCGCGAGCATGAACACATACACGCTTAACTCATTTAAAGCCACAGTCCTGGTTCCCCTACAGTGGTTTCTTTGGCAAATGCCTCTGGAAATGTCGCAGTGTACAACATCTGCCCCCTGGTTTGCCTGCCACCCCCGCCAGGCGGCTCCCTACCGCCGGTCGAGCCGCCGGATCCTGATGTTGCGGAACCACGCCACGTCTCCGTGGTTCTGAAGGCTGATCGGACAGCTAGCGGTGCGGGGGTTCGCCAGCAGCCGGTACACCGGCGATGAGGGCGTCCATCGCCTCGCCAGCGACTCCTTGACTGCCGGAGAATCGAGGAGTGTGTCGAGCACCTTCGCGCCGTTCAGCCAATGTTCTGTGCGGTTACCACGCACGACGATACGGGAGCTGTTGAATTCGCCCACTGGACGCGATTTCCCAGCCGCCGGTGCGGCCATATCGTAGAGCGCTCCCGTTCGGTGCGTCGGAGACCCAGCACCATCGGGATTCCGGGCGTCATCGATTAGTTGGTATTCGAATCCGATTACGTACTCTTCGGCCCTGCCGCCGGGCGCCAATCTGCTCCGGTCCGACACCCGGCTTAACAGTTCGTAGTCGACGGTTTCCTCCCAGCGCTTCGCCCCGGGCTTTCGTTTGCCGTGATCGATGAAGACACGCTCCTGAATGCGGTACTTCACGCCGCTGTTACCGGCTGGTGCGATTCGCCAGTCGAATGCCAGCTCAAAATCGCCGAACGTCTCCTTCGAGACCAGATCTGCTCCGATCTTCGGGTTTGCCAGCGCCTTCAGGCAGCCATCCTCGATGGTCCAAGAGTCGCCTGGTGGACTCTTTTTCGCCGGATCGTCCCAGCCCGCCATCGTCTTCCCATCGAATAGCAACCGCCAGCCTTCAGCAGCCTCGCCCTGCGCAAGCTGGTTGAGAGGAGTAGGCGTGGACTGTGCGAACACGAGAGCAGGCAGCAAGAATAGGAACGCTTTCAGCCGGGAGGTTTTCATGTCTTTGACAACAGTCCAGGCGATTGTAGCGCCACGCGCACCGGGTTTGGAAATCAGCCGTCTTCTGGCAGCATAGAATTATGGGCGGCTTTCAATTGGTTGAGCCCGCCGGCTCTCGGCGCCGAGCCGTTTCATCGGCGACACAGCAAGCAGAAGCGCGGGCCTCACAGCAGCGCCGCGCCGAGGCGGCTCGAACATCGGCAGAGGCATTGCTTCGCCTCCAGGAGCCGGAGGGTTACTGGCGCGGGGACCTGACGGCGGATATCTCGCTCGAAGCAGATTACGTCCTGCTTCAACTTTGGCTGCATCAGCCGAAAGGTTCGGGCTGGAATCCGCCCGCCCGCGCCAGGATTGAGAAGTGCTGCAGCTCGATTCTGGAATGGCAGTTACCGGATGGCGGCTTCGCGCTCTATCCGGGAGGGCTGTCGGACGTCAGTCTCTCAGTGAAAGCGTACACGGCGCTGAAGCTGGCCGGGTGGAGCCCGGAAGCTCCCGAAATGGTCAAGATCCGGGAGACCGTGTTGCGGCTGGGAGGCGTCGATGCGTGTAACAGCTACACGAAGATCAATCTCAGCCTCTTCGGGCTGTACCCTCGACGCTTCGTGCCGACCGTTCCGCCGGAGATAGCACTGGTGCCGGGCGGCGTCCTTTACGAGATGTCTTCGTGGACCCGGGCGATCGTCGTTCCGCTGTCCATCGTTCAGGCTGCGGGGCGCGAGCGGCGTGCGCCGGAAGGATTTACACTGAACGAACTGTTTCTGCCGGGCAAGCGGCGTTCGCTGGTTAAGGGCGAAGGGCTCGCGACGCTGTTCAGCCACCTCGACAAGCTGGTCAAGCTTTGGGATAAGCGCGGCCTGAAGAACCTCCGCGCCTTGGCATTGCGCGAGGCGGAGCACTGGATCCTCGACCGCACGCGTTACTCCGACGGGCTCGGCGCCATCTACCCGTCGATGATGTACCACGTCATGGCGCTTGACTCGTTAGGCTACCCGGACGACCACCCCGACCTGATCGAAGCGATCCGGCAGTTCGACGGCCTGCTGACGGAAACCCCGGACCGATTCTTCTTCCAGCCGTGCGTCTCGCCGGTATGGGACACGGCCATCGCTGCGTTTGTTCTGGGAGAACTCGGCTTGGCCGGCCAGGAGGAACTCACGCGCAGCGCGGACTGGCTCGTTTCGAGGGAAGTTCGCCGCAAGGGCGATTGGTCGGTGAAGCGTCCTAATCTCGAGCCGAGCGGCTGGGCGTTCGAATTCGCCAACGAGTTCTATCCGGACATCGACGACACCGCCATGGTCCTGCTGGCCTTCTGCCATGCCAGGGCCTCCGCACCGGAGAAGCAAGCCCGCACAATGCGCCGGGCGGTCAACTGGCTGCTAGGCATGCAATCGAGCGATGGCGGCTGGGCCGCCTTCGACGCGGATAACAACTGGCGGATCCTCAACAAGCTCCCGTTCGCCGATCACAACGCGATGCTCGATCCCACCTGCCCCGACATCACTGGCCGCGTGATGGAAGCGCTTGTCCGCACCGGGGTTCCCCGGGACGACAAGGCGATCCGGGACGGCGTGAAGTTCCTGCTTGGCGCCCAGGAAACGGACGGGAGTTGGTACGGCCGATGGGGTGTGAATTACATTTACGGAACCTTCCTTGCGTTGCGCGGACTGTGCGCCTCGGGAAGTGCGTCGGCGGAAGTGGCCATGCGGAAGGCGGCAGAGTGGCTCCAGTCGATCCAAAACTTGGACGGTGGGTGGGGCGAGAGTTGCGCAAGTTATGTCCGCAACTGTTACGTCCCGGCGCCAAGCACCCCGTCGCAAACGGCATGGGCGCTGCTTGGCTTAGCCGCGGCCGGTGGCACGGAGTCCCTCGCCGTCCGCCGTGGCCTCCAGTACCTGATCTCGACGCAGTTGCCGGATGGAGCCTGGCCAGAGGAACTTGCCACCGGCACCGGGTTCCCGAACGTGTTCTTCCTTCGGTATCATCTCTACCGGCATTACTTCCCGCTCCTGGCGCTAGCCACCTGCCGGGAAAGCTAGCGAATGAAACGAAGAGAATTCGTCGCACTGCTCGGCGCCGGCCGCGCGCTGTGCGGCCGTCAGGGGGCAGACTGGTACAAGACGCCGGTGATTCCCACCCCTGAGGATCCCGCGCAGTGGCCCGCGTTCCGCGAGGAGCTGAAGCGCTGGCGCGAGGAAGCCAGACAGAAGCTGCGCTATGACGGCTCGCTTTACAGTCGTCCTGACTTCTCGTGGGTGACGAGTTCTTTCGCCTGCTGCTTCCTGATGCTCTGTGACAGTCGGTTTTACGATCCCAAAGAGAATCGTTACCTGGTGGAACATTGGCTTGCGGAAGGCGAGCGCGACTTCGGCGGGTACGATTCCGTGGTACTCTGGCACGCCTACCCGCGCATCGGTCTGGACCAGCGCAACCAGTTCGATTTCTACCGCGACATGCCTGGAGGATTGGAAGGAGTTCGCGATGCGGCGCGCCGTTTTCAAAACCGCGGCGTCCGTGTCTACATCGACTA
>DATIFQ010000115.1:0-13305 GCA_035455185.1 Bryobacteraceae bacterium
GACTCGTTCGGTCTCCGATTCCGAGCCTGTTTCCGCTTTTGTCTTCAAGACGGTAGCTGATCCCTTCGCCGGCCGGCTCACGTATTTCAAGGTGTGCTCTGGCGTCCTGAAGAACGACGCGAACCTCACCAACGTTCGCACCGGTGGCGCCGAGCGCCTCGCTCATGTTGGCTGCCTTCTCGGCAAGAGCATCCAACCGGTCACCGAACTGCGGGCCGGCGACATCGGAGCGGTCGCTAAGCTGAAGGAAACACTCACGGGCGACACTCTGGCCGACAAGGCCTCGCCGATCTCCTATCCTAAGGTGAAGTTACCGGAGCCGTCGATCGCCTTCGCGGTTGAAGCCAAGACCCGCCAGGACGAGGACCGGATGGGTACCGCCATCCAGAAGATCCTCGAAGAGGACCAGTCCCTTCGCTTCTACCGCGATCCGCAGACGAAGGAGTTTCTGCTTGGCGGCAGCGGGCAGCAACATGTCGAGGTTGTCGTCAGCCGCCTGAAGAACCGTTACGGCGTTGACGTCACGCTCAAAGCGCCGAAGGTGCCGTACCGCGAAACCATTCGGGGGACGGCCGATGTCCAGGGGCGTCACAAGAAGCAGACCGGGGGCCACGGGCAGTTCGGCGACTGCTGGATACGGATGGAGCCCTTGCCGCGCGGCGGCAACTTCGAGTTCGTCAGTGAGATATTTGGCGGCTCGATCCCCCGGCAATACATCCCGGCTGTCGAAAAAGGCATCGTGGAAGCGGCCGAAAAAGGGTACCTAGCTGGCTATCCGGTGGTCGACTTCCGTGTGGCGGTCTACGACGGTTCGTATCATGATGTTGATTCGTCGGAACTTTCCTTCAAGCTTGCCGGCCGCAAGGCCTTTAAGGCGGCGATGGGGGTTGCCAAGCCCGCCCTCCTCGAACCGATCATGAATGTGGAAATCCAGGCGCCGGTCGAGTTCGCAGGCGACCTGATGGGCGACTTGAACGGGCGTCGCGGCCGCATCTCCGGAATGGAGACACGGGGGAATACGCAGATCATCCGGGCCCAGGTCCCTATGGCCGAGATGTTGAACTACCAGAACGACTTGATCTCCATGACGCAGGGTCGGGCTTCGTTCACCATGGAGTTCGATCATTACGATTTTGTGCCTCAGCAGCAGGCCGAGAAGATCATTGCCGCCGCCAAGGCGGCCAAAGAGGGCGTCGAAGAGGAAGAGGAGTAAGAGCCCCTCCCCGTCGTCCCGGTGGCGGCAATCCCGCGGCAGGACTGGGGTTGCCCTTGACCGCCGTCCGTCGGGTGTTATACTGTCAGAGCGTTGTAATCGAATGTAGAGTCCAGACTCCAGAAATACGCCAGGACTGCGGATGACAGATTTACGTCCTTATCCATACGTCTTCTTCTCTTTGCTGATTCTGGCGGTGCTCGCGCCAAGTACCGGTTGCGCTCCGGGAAGGCCCCAGCCGTTTCAGGCTTCCCTGCTGCCGCCAAGACCCGCACCGCCTATCCTAGCCGACATCCCCATCGAACCCCCGACGGTAACCCCCAGCCTGTATCTGAACGAACTGCCGGCCTTCTTGAGCGAACCGCGGGAACCGGAATTGTCGTCCACATCGGTGGACGCGATACTGGGCCGTTCCTTGGCGCGCTATGAGGCGGGCAAGGAACACTATGAGGCCGGTGAGTTTGCGGCGGCCAGGGAGGATTTTGACCTCGCGGTCGAGGCGCTGCTGTCAGCGCCCAATAACCTGAAGGACCATCAGCGGATCGAGCGAAAACTCGAGGAGATCGTTGAGGCGATCTATCGCTACGATGTGGCCGGGCTGGGCGCCGGCGAACTGGCGGCGGAACCGGCGTTTGACAAGTCGCCGCTGGAGGAGATCCCTGACGCGACGTTCCCCATTGATCCGCGTCTGGCGAACCAAGTCACGGAAGAACTGCTGGTTACGATCTCGCAACTCCCTCTGGATGTGAATGAAGAAGTGCTGCGGTACGTTAAGTACTTCTCGTCCGAGCGTGGGCGCCGGATCATCGCGAACGGGTTGCGGCGGGCGGGCCGCTATCGCTCCCTGATCCAGAGGATTCTCGACGAAGAGGGCGTCCCACAGGAGCTGATTCACCTGGCACAGGCCGAGTCGGGGTTCATGCCGCGCGCCGTTTCCAGGAAGAAGGCGACCGGCATGTGGCAGTTCATGCAGTTCCGAGGGCGCGAGTACGGCCTCGTGCAGACGCGCAGCAGCGATGACCGGCTGGATCCGGAAAAGGCGACCCGTGCGGCCGCCCGGCACCTGCGCGACCTCTACCAGAAATTCGGCGACTGGTACCTGGCGATGGCCGCATACAACTGCGGCCCGGGCGTCATCGAACGGGCGGTCCAGCGCACGGGTTATGCCGACTACTGGGAACTCAAACGGCGAAACGTACTGCCGAAGGAGACAGCTAACTACATTCCGATCATCATCTCGATGATCATCGTGTCCAAGAATCCCGCCGACTACGGACTGGACGCCGTGACGCCGGATCCGGCTCTCGAGTACTCGACTTTGGAGTTGGATGCACCGACCCACCTGGCGCTGGTCGCGGACGTCCTCGAGTGCCCGGTCAGCGAGTTGCTGGACTTGAATCCCGCACTCCTCCGGAACGTCGCGCCGGAAGGCTACACATTGCGCGTACCGAAAGGGAAGGCTGGGGCAGTCGTCTCGGCTCTTGAGATGGTGCCGCTCGAGCAGCGGGCTGCATGGCGGCTTCACCGGGTGGAGCCCGGTGAAACCCTCGCCACAATCGCCAAGCGGTACCGGGCCACCGCCAAGGGCATCACAGACGTGAACCGGCTCGACGGCGGCGCCCCCGAGGAAGGCAACCTGCTCCTGATCCCCGCCGCCAAGCAGGCGTCCAAGGCGCTGGCGAAGCCACGCGTACGCGCCGCGTCCGCCAAACGGCGTGCCACGACGCGAAAGGCTTCCGTTCGGAGCGGATCTCGGTCATCATCCTCGGGCAAACGATCTGCGACGATCGCATCGAAGGGGTCCGGAACGAAGCGGGCCACCCTCAATCGCTGATCGGCGCAGGGCTGTGATAACACCGGCTTCGTGCTTTTCCCCTTGCCTTGATCGGAAAACGAGGTATTCTATCTGTGAACCATGCCCAAACAGGAGGCACTGAGAATGGTTGACGATGGCAGATTCGCGCTCAACGGCGAAGATGACGAGTTCACGTTCGACGAGGAGCATATCGAAATGGAGTCTGAGATTCTGTCGTATGGACCGGACGACGAGGACGAGGAGACGGAACTCGGTATAGAGGCCGAAGTGCAGCCGGAACCGGCCCCGAAGCCCCCTGCACCACCCGTGGCACCGGTGCCGGTAGCAGTGGTTGAGCCGCCAGCGGCTCCGGTGCCCACGAAGAAGCCGGTGAGCAAGGCGGCAAAGAAGGCCGCAGCTCCCAAAAGGGTGGCGGTGAAGGCGCCGGCCAAGAAGGCCGCAAAGAAGGCCGCTCCCAAGAAGGCGGCGGTGAAGGCGCCGGCCAAGAAGGCCGCAAAGAAGGCCGCTCCCAAAAAGGCGGCGGTGAAGGCTGCTCCGAAGAAGGCAGGGAAGAAAGTGGCATCCAAGAAAGCGATGCCCAAGAAAGTGGCCAAGAAGGCCGCCCCAGCCATGACCGCACGAAAAGCGGCCGTAAAGGCGGCCCCGAGGAAAGCGGCGAAGAAAGTAGCGTCCAAAAAGGTCGCCAAGAAAGCTCTTAGGAAGCCCGCGAAGAAGGCGGCGAAGAAGAAGTAAGGCACTGCCCCACTTTTACTCCACTTGGGACACCACGGATGGGCCGTCAGCCGGGTAGACTGGCATAGCGATGCCGTTGAATGCCCGGCGGCACATCCGGAAAATGCGCGGCGGAGCGCAGTCGCACTTGATCGAGGCCGACGACGGAAACTACTACGTCGTCAAGTTTCTTAATAACCCACAGCATCGGCGCATCCTAGTCAATGAACTGATCGCCGGTGTCTTCGCTCAATATCTTCAGATCGCCACCCCGGAGACGGCGATCATCTCCGTAAGCCCTGGATTCGTTGCAGAGAACCCGGAAGTATCGATTCAACTCGGCTCGCGGAGTATCCCGGTGAGTCCAGGATGGCACTTCGGGTCGCGGTTTCCGGGTGACCCGGCGCGGGTAGCCGTGTATGACTACCTTCCCGACGCGCTGCTGCGGCAGGTCGCCAATGCGGACCACTTCCTCGCCGTACTGGTCCTGGACAAGTGGCTTTCAAACGCCGATGGCCGCCAGTCGGTCTACTTTCGGGCGCGGATTCAGGACTGGGATCCGCGGGCGGCGGTGCACCCCCGGCAACTCGGTTTTGTCGCTTGCATGATCGACCAGGGCTTTGTATTCAACGGGCCGAACTGGGAGTTCGTCGATGCACCGCTGCTGGGGCTTGCGCCGAGACTTGCTGTGTATGAGCGGGTCTGCTCCCTGGAGAGCTTTCAGCCCTGGCTCGACCAGGTGGTCGGCTTTCCGGAGCACGTCGTCGACAAGGCGCTGAGTCAGGTCCCGGCCCAGTGGTTTGACGGGGATGAAGAGGCCCTGGAAAGGTTGCTCGAGCAGTTGATGAGGCGTCGAGCGCGCGTGCCCGACTTGCTTCTGGACTGCCGGCGGGCGAGAATCGACCTATTCCCGAACTGGAACGGCTGACGCATTCGACAGGTCCGGTCGCGGCAGTCGAAAAATCCTAATAGAATAGTGACTTCATGCATCGATTTCTCCTTCACAACGACCAGATCCTCGACGCATCGAGCAAAGTGCTTTCGCCCGGCCAGGTTGGCCTGCTTTCGGGTTGGGGAGTGTTCTCGACAATCAAGGTCGTCAGCGGCGTCTTGTTTGCCTGGGAGCGCCACTGGGCGCGAATGAAGCGGGATTCGGCGCGGATGCACATCCCGTTTCCCGGCGATCCGGATACTGTGCTGGCGAGCCTCGAGAGACTCATCGAGGCAAACGGCGTTCGGGATGCGACAATGCGGGTCGCAGTATTACGGAACCGCGGCGGCATGTGGGAAGGACCGGGAATCACTCGCGACTACGACCTTATTGCGTTCACCGCGGACCTCAAGGGTTGGGGTGAAGGAGTCAACCTGGCTGTCATGCCGCAAGCGCGGCACTCCGCGTGTCCGTTCGCGGGCGCGAAGATCTTATCCTGGGCGATGAACCTGGCATGGCTCGATGAAGCTCAGGCCCGGGGCTTTGATGAGGTCATCCTGCTGAACGAGCACGGGGAGATCAGCGAGTGCACGTCCGCCAACATCTTCATCGCCGAGGGAAACCGAGTGTGGACTCCGCCGCTCAGCTCCGGTTGCCTTCCAGGCGTCACCCGTGAGCTTCTCCTGTCGGAGATTCACGCGCCGGACATCGTGGTAGGGGAGCGCACATTCAAGCCCTCCGACCTGGAGAAGGCCGACGAGGTAATGATTACGTCGACCACTCGAGATTTGCTGCCCGTAATCTCGGTCGAGGGACTTCAGATCCGGCGCAATGACAGGGTCCGGCTGAAGCTTCAAACGGCTTTCAGCGCCTTTATTGAAGGCTACGTCGCCGTCCGCACGCAGGCAGTTCCACCAAGGAGTTGACCGCGGCCCGCCCTCGGCCTGCCGGGATTCTGAGCGAGCGATGGATATTCGATGTCCGCAGTGTGGAAGCCGTGACCTCCGTTGTTCTCATCTGCGTACCCCCGGGGAGCGGATCGCAAGCTTGATGGGCGCGCGCCCAGTCCGTTGCCGCGAGTGCCGTGCGCGTTTCTCTTGGCGCCTTTGGAAGTTCTCGGATCTCCGCTATGCGCGCTGCCCGAAGTGCCTGCGGATGGACTTGGGGATCTGGTCTGAGGGCCACTATCGATTGCCAACCTTCCGGAGTATCCTTCTGCAGCTCGGGGCGAATCCATACCGCTGCGAATACTGCCGCTACAACTTCGTGAGTTTCCGGCGGCGTAAGGAGCGCTTCAGTTTCCATAGATGGAAAGAGAAGAGGGAGGTGCAAGTCAAGAGTGCCGCCAGCCGAAGACGGGAAGGGGAGGACGCTCAAGAAACAGAAAGTGGTTCCAAGTGACCCACTTTCCAGCTTGCTCTCCAACCGGCATGCCCGGCCCGAGCGTAGCACACAGTCAAACCGAACGCTTTCTCCGTTGCTCCACGTGACCGGTTTTGGCCGACCACGCTTCGATGCTCCGAAGAGCGCCTGCAAGTCTGACTGCTAGAAGCCGACGTCTGAGAACGGCCTTTCACTCGCCCACAGCGATTGCTCGTTTTACGGAGCCGCCACGGCAGGGTCGTCGATCCCGACCTATTCTTTCAACGTCCCACCGGACCGTTGATGAACCCGTTCGGCCTTTGGACTCCCTTACCCGCCACCGATTGCCGCCGGTCACGGTGAAGATCACTGCCCTCGGCCCGTTGTCCACCTCGGATCCAGCTGTCCCGACCTCTCCTCGCGCTTCCACTCCCCTTTCGGGTTTTCAGGCCCGTTCGGATCGCAGTGCTCGGCGCGATTCCTGATCAGGAAACTTACCCCTCCGGACTGCCCGATTGCCCTTCGCTCCCCTCCGGCGTTGTTTCTTAGTCAATCCCGCCGAAGGCTCACCGTTCCAGGCTCGCTACAACCCGTGAGGCCCGCTGTTCCGTGAACCTCTTGGAACCATCCCCATAATGCACTCGATCCAAATCCAAGTCAAACGAAATCGTCATCGGATCTTAGCTTTTCCAGAGATTTTATTGCCTTTATAATCAACACGATAATGACACTTCCGGTCGGATTTGTTGTGAATAAAACAGGATGGCGGTCAAGTGTTTTATTGAGCGTTGCCCGTTGTGAGCCGCAGAATCATTCCGGTATCCGTAGCAACCCAGATGTGGCTTTCGTCTAACGCCGAGAGTACAGCACGGCTCGCCACTGCACGATAGTCCACGTCCATGTCCTGCCACTGGTTGAGGTCGCTGCTGCGAAGGATCTTGAGCTTGCCCGGTATGGGGGCGTGATGGAGTTTCCCGCTCGGTTCAAATCCAGCGAGATAGGCTTCGCCATCGGGCGTGATCGCAATGTCCGTCACGGCTCGATTCTTCTCACGAAACACGCGCTCGCTTTTCCCGCTGTGCCAGTCGAGACGGAAGACTTCGGAAGGCCACTCGAAGAAATGGAAGAACTCGATCAACCCGAGGCCCGTGCCCTGAGGGGCAAGGACAACCCGCGTAATGCGGCCGAAGAGCGACATGGTGGAGGAGGTCCACCGCTTGCCGCCGTCCCGAGTTTCGAGGAGGATGTTCATCGCCGGCCATTCGCGCCGTATTTCCGCCAGCTCCGGATCCATCCAGTCTGGAAACGGGGAGCCCCGCCGGCGCGGCGGCACGCTCGCTCCGGTAATGATGCCCGTACTCCCGTTTACGAACGTGATCGAGCTGAAGAACGTGTAGTCCCGCGTGCTCTTGACTTCCTCGGCGGCGGCGACCCGACTCCAGTTCTGGCCGCCGTCCTTTGTCTCCCAGACTCCCTTGTCGGCTCCGACGGCCCAGCCGCTCCGCTCGTCGAGAAAAAGAACGCGGTAGACGTCCTTTGGACTCTTCCGCAATTTCGTCCAACTCCGGCCCGCCTCCACTGTCTTCCAGATTCCGTCCGGCGTAACCAACCACCCCACGGACTCATTCAGAAAGAACAGGGAGATCCCGATCTCCTTAAACGAAGTGTAGGTCCAGGTGCGCCCGCCGTCGCTGGTGACCAGCATCGCAGGCTTGGTCTTGCCTTTCTTCGTGGTCAGTATCCCAACGGCAACACCGCGGCCGGGGGAGGAGAACTTGAGATCGTTGATCGCCAGAGTGGTGTCTTTGGCGTCGTGAAAGAACTGAAGCTCCCAGCGATCAGCCGCGCAAAGACAGGACGCACCGCAGAGGATGGCGAGCGCAAGAGATCTCCTCATGCGGCGCCCGTCGGCCGGGGAAGGACGGGCCCCGAGGAGAGGACCAGTTCGACGTGGTTGGCGGCCTCGATCGCGGTCGGCTCCATGCGCGCGAGCACCAGCAGGCAGCCGACCTGCTCGCCGACAGTGGTCAGGAGTTCCATTTCACCGCCCGTGTGCGGGTGCGGCAGCCGGTGCTGCACGTTGATGACGCCGACGACGCGGTTGCGGGCGATGACGGGAGCGGATAAAAAGGCCTCGTAGCTATCCTCGGGCAAGTCGCCGAACGCTTTGAAGCGCGGGTCTTTGTAGGCTTCGCGGGAGATGGCGAGCAGCCTTCGTTCGCGGGCCACCCATCCAGTCAAACCTTCCGAGGTCTTCAGGCGCACCTTGCCGATACTCGAGGGATGCGGCGTGTTTGAAGCGCAGAGGACCAAGTCGTCGTTATCAAGCAGGTAGACAAGGCAGGAGTCGCACTCGGTGAATTCGACAACGAGACCCACGATGCCCTGCAGGACCTCCTGGAGGCTCATCTCGCGCACCATCATCCGGCTGATCTTCTGAAACAGCCGCAACTGCTGGTCGATGCGCTCAAGGCGCAACTCCAAGTCCCGGACCTTCGGCACTCCCCTATTATCCCAAACGCTCAGGTGTCTGAATCGGGCGCTGTGGACAGCCTGGATTATGCGTCGACGTGGCCGGAGAAGTAACGGTCGAGTGCGACTTTGTTGCGATCGGCGAGCTCGCCCGCAAGTTTCTGCATCTCCGATTTTGGCATCGGCGTAAATGTCCGGGCGGTCTGGATGTTCTCATCGAGGAACTCGAGCTTGGGCATGCCGACTACGGCGGCGGTGACCGGCAAAGAGAGCACGTACCGGAGCAACTGTTGGGCTGGCGCCTGGCCCACGATCTTCTCCTGAGCGAAGATTTTCATGCCGATTACACCCATCTTCTTCCTGTTGGCGACAGGCAGTGCAACCGACTCGAAGCTGGCGGGCCCTCCGAGCGGATTGGGGGACATCCCACGCGCCCCGTTTGCCATGCCGATGAGAGCGGCGTTGAGCGCCATCTGCGTGACGTTGAAGTCGTGCCGTTCGAGCGCGGTCTTCAGCGCGACCGGATCGCTGTGGCAGGTGATGCCGATGAAGCGCGCCATTTTCTGGTCGCGGATCTTGTAAAGGGTTTTGAGAACGCCGTCAGGAGCTTCGATGGCGGCGAGGTCCTCCATGTCGTTCAGGCTGTGGATGTGGAGCAGATCCACATGATCGACCTGGAGCCGTTTCAGGCTGCCCTCGAAGGTCCGCATGGCGTCGTCGCCCTTGCGGTCCTGGACTTTCGTCGCGAGGAAGATTCCCTGGCGGCGGGTCTTCATCACCTTGCCCACCCGCTGTTCGCTGACGCCGCGGCCATAGCCGTACGCGGTGTCGACGTAGGTGATTCCCAGATCCAGCGCGCGGTTCAACGCTTCGACGGAAGCATCCTCGTCCTTGTACATCAGGAAGCGGCTGCCACAGCCGAAGGCGAGGATTGAGACTTTCTGCCCCGTCTTGCCCAGAACTCGCGTGGGAAGTGCATTGCCCTCGGCGCCAACGGCCGTTGTCGCCGCCAATGCACCCAGAAACTCACGTCTTGAAACGTTCATTATCCGCTCCTTACACCCAGAGGGTCCCGATTTTTATGACAGGTCCCACCTCATCGGTGTTCACCAGCGTATCCTACTACGCGGCGCGCCTTCAACTGCTCGCAGGCTCATGCCCCGGAGGGGTCGAACAGCTCGATCTGATTTTCGTCGTCCGCCGCACTACCGGCTGGACGCTCCTCGCGCTCGCCGAAGCCTTCCTCAAGCATGGTCCGGACCTCGGCCGCACTGAGAACCGGCCGGACGATCGTTGCCTCATCCTCCGGGAGGAACAGCAGGATCTCGGAAAGCCGCACGGAATCACCGGCCACGAGATCGGGCGAGTGGGTGGTCATCAGCAGTTGCCGGTCCGAGCGGCGCCCGAGACGGGCGAGCATGCCCGATATCAGGCGGACCGCCTGAGGGTGGAGGGAGATTTCCGGCTCCTCCGCCAGTAGCGGCCCGCCACCTTCGAGCGCTGTCCACAAGAGGCCGATCAACCGAAGCGCGCCATCGGGGAGCTGCTGTTCGGTCTGGACTGCCCCGCGCGAGCGCCAGTGCTCATGCCTGGCCCGCAGATGGGGCCGGCCGCGGGCGTCGCGGCGAACGTCGAGCTGCTCAATCCGCGGCACGGCGTCGTGGAGCGTTTCGAGGATGAACCTCAGCCTTGCGCGGCATGTTTTTTCGGGCATCGCGGCCATACGATCGAGGAGGTCGCCACCAAACGCGTCCTGCTCGCGGACAGCCGGCCGTTCCGGTTCCCGGACAAGCTGCGGGGCGAGGTGCCAGTAGCGGATCGACCGGAAGAAGGCGGCTAGCTCGCGGAGATCGTCCCGGCTGGATTCCTGCTCTAGCAGGGTTCGTTCCAGGCACTCGGGCGCGGCGGAGTCGCGCTCATCGGGCCGGACGAGCACCTCGCGACCGCTGCTCAGAAAACGCTCCCGCTTGATGACTGGCCGCGGCTGGCTCTCCTGATTGAAATGAAGCTCGTATTCCCAGCCGGCCGGGTCGCCTCCGGCTCCCGCGTGGACGAGAATGCCAATGTCGGAGTCCTGGCGGGCGGCGAGGCAGCGCAGTTTGCGCAGTCCGCCACGCTTCCGCACGGCTTCCTGGAATCCCACGCCGGGTGTCACGAGGTCGTGGAGAAAGCGGAAGAGGTCGAGGAAATTTGTCTTTCCGGAAGCGCTGGGCCCGGCAAGGTAAGTGCGCCGCTCAAGGGTGGCTTCAACTCGCAGAAAGTTCCGCCAGTTCTTGAGCTGGATGTGGGTGAAGCGCCGGCTCTCGTCGCCCGATCCTCGCATGCGCGCTCAGCGCGTCCTTTCGGGAGTACCCAGTGTGACACCGCGGCACGGAGGACGCAAGAGCCGCGAAGGCCCGCCCTACTCACCGATGAGATGGAGAACGACCTGGCGGCGGTGCGGGATGGAGCGGTGCTCGAACACGTAGATTCCCTGCCAGGCGCCGAGCGCGGGGCGTCCACCGGTGACGGGAATGGAAAGCTGGGCGCCGGTGAGCGCGGCGCGGATGTGCGCGGGCATGTCGTCCGATCCTTCGATGGTGTGACGGTACAGGCTGTCGTCTTCGGGTACCAGGCGGGTGAAGAAGGAGTTGAGGTCCTGGATCACGTCGGGGTCGGCGTTCTCCTGGATCACCAGAGACGCGGAAGTGTGCCGGACAAAAACAGTCAGCAGGCCTTCCGAGATGCCACGCTCGGACACCCATCGCTCCACCGCTCTGGTGATCTCGTAGAGCCCCTTGCCGGCTGTGGATACTGCCAGAGTGTGAAGGAATTGCCTCATTCGACAGTGACGCTCTTGGCGAGATTGCGCGGCTGGTCAACGTCACAGCCGCGACGCACGGCGATGTGGTAGGCGAGAAGCTGGAGCGGCACGACCTCCACCATCGGCAGGAAGAGGTCAATCGAAGGCGGGACGGCGATGACGTCGCGTAAGATCCGCCGAACCTCCTCGTCGCCTTCGATGGCCACGGCGATGACGCGTCCGTCGCGGGCCTTGACCTCTTGAATAGTGGACAAGGTCTTCTGATAGAGGGCGCGGCTTTCGTCGCTCGAGTCGTCCCTCGCCGCCAGCACGACGACCGGGACATCCTGGTCGATCAGCGCGTTGGGACCGTGTTTCATCTCGCCGGCCGGGTAGCCTTCGGCGTGAATATAGGAAAGCTCTTTTAGCTTGAGCGCACCCTCGAGAGCGATCGGAAACTGGATGCCGCGGCCGAGAAACAGGAAGTCCCTGGCGAGGTAGAGTCCTCGGGCTAAATCCTCATAGAACGTCTCGCTGGAGAAAACCGCCTCGAGTTTGCCGGGAATTCGCAGCAGTTCGGCGGCGAGATCGCGCGACCCCGCGGAGTCGAGCACCTGCCGGACCTGGCCAAGGTGCATAGCCAGAAGCGCGAGGGCCGCGAGCTGCGCGGTAAAAGTTTTCGTCGATGCGACGCCGATTTCGGGTCCGGCGTGCGTGAAGAGCGTGCCGTCGGCTTCGCGCGTCACCATCGAGCGAGGTGTGTTGCAGACGGCGACGATCTTCGATCCTTTCTGCTTGGCTTCGCGAAGCGCTGCGATCGTGTCGGCGGTTTCGCCGGACTGCGAGATGATCACCGTGAGAACTTCGGGGCCGAGAACCGGGTCGCGATATCGGAACTCGCTGCCATAGTCCACCTCGACGGGAAGGCGCGCCAGCCTTTCGATCATGAATTTGCCGACCAAAGCGGCGTGCCAGCTTGTGCCGCAAGCGACCATCCTGACTTGACGAAATTCCCGAAGTTCCGCCGGCTGGATGCCGAGTTCGTCGAGAATGACCTTGCCGGAGTCCGGCTCGACACGGCCCGCCAGCGTGTCGCGGACCGCGCGCGGCTGTTCGAATATCTCCTTCAGCGTGAAGTCCCGGTAGCCGCCCCTCTCGGCCATAATCGGATCCCACAAGACGTGTGTAACCTGGTGCTTCACCGGACGGCCGTCGAAGTCAGTCAGGCGGACACCCTCAGGCGTCAGCACGGCGATCTCGCCATCGTCCAGGAAAAACATGTCCCGAGTCTGGCTCAGGATTGCGGGCACGTCCGAGGCGGCGAAATACTCACCAGCGCCAAGTCCGATGACTACGGGAGGCCCGGAGCGCACGGCGACGATGCGGTCCGGATCCGAGCGCGAGACGATAGCCAGCGCAAACAGGCCGGACAGCCGACGCACTGATTGCCGCACGGCCTCCTCGAGACTACCGTCGAAGTGCTCTTCGATGAGGTGCGCGATGACCTCCGTGTCGGTGTCGGTCTGGAAAACGTGACCGCCGGCGAGGAGTTCCTGCTTCAGGGAGAGAAAGTTTTCGACGATGCCGTTGTGCACCACGGCGACATCGCCGTGACAGTCGCGGTGCGGGTGGGCGTTTTCCGCGGTCGGACGGCCGTGCGTGGCCCAGCGTGTGTGGCCGATCCCATACACTCCGTCGACGGGGGCCATTCGAATGGCCTCCTCGAGATTTCGGAGTTTGCCGGAAGCGCGGCGCACCTCCAACCGGCGGTCGTCGTCGAGCACGGCGATGCCCGCCGAGTCGTAACCGCGGTATTCCAGGCGGCGCAGGCCATCCAGAATGATCGGGACCGCCCTGCGATGGCCAATGTAGCCAACGATTCCGGACATCGGGCGGGCTGCCTAGTCGAGGATCTCAACCCGGTATTCTTCAATGACCGGATTGGCCAGCACATCGTGAGCGATCTGCTCGATCTCCTTCCGGACCTCGTTGGGACCGGACTCGGGAGCGAGAGTGAT
>DATIFQ010000116.1:0-2280 GCA_035455185.1 Bryobacteraceae bacterium
TGGAAGGCTCCATATGAACGAACTCACTCGAAGGGATTTCGCTCGAAGCGCCGGGTTCGCCTCGGCGCTCAGCTACTCTCGCATTCTCGGCGCCAATGATCGTGTGCGCCTGGGTTATATAGGTCTCGGCAACCGTGGTGATCAGGTCCATGAGGCGTTTCTCGAGCACGGGGACTGCCAGACAGTAGCGGTGTGTGATCTCCGCGATGACTACATGGATCTGGCTGTGAAGAAGTCGCGGGCGACTCCGAGAAAGTACAAGGAATACAAGAAGCTTCTCGATGACAGGGATGTGGATGCGGTGGTCATCGCCACTCCGGACCACTGGCACGCGCTGATGTTCATCGATGCCTGCAATGCAGGCAAGGACGTTTACGTCGAGAAGCCGTTGAGCCTGACCGTCCACGAGGGGCGAAAGATGGTGGAGACCGCGGAACGCACCAAACGGGTCGTTCAGGTCGGCACTGACCGTCGCTCCTGGAAGACGTACAAGGAGGCAGTGGACTTCGTGCGCTCAGGCGGCATCGGCCACGTGTCGGTAGCTCGTTGCTTCCATATCCGCAACGAATGGCCGAACGGCCTGGGTCCGGCCCCTGACGGTCCTCCGCCCAGCGAATGGGAATGGGATCAGTGGTTGGGCCCGGCGCCGAAGGTGCCGTACAACCGAAACCGCACCTACTACAATTTCCGCTGGTTCTATGACTATTCCGGCGGCCAGCTTACGAACTTCGGCGTTCACTACGTGGATGTGATTCGATGGCTGCTGGGGCAGGACTCGCCACGCGCAGTCACCGCTCTCGGCGGGCAGTACGCCGGCATCCGGGACAATCGGGAGATCCCCGACACGCTGGAAGTCCTGTGGAGTTTCGACGGTCCCACGCTGGTGGTTTTCTCTCAATTCAACGCCAATGCGGCGCCCGGCAATGTGAAAGACTCCGAGATCGAGCTTCGCGGCACCAAAGGCACGATGTACATTCGGGCCATGAGCTGGGAAGTTGTGCCGGAACGGACCACCGAGGCATACATTGGATACGATCAGGGCAAGGGATACGGCAACCCAGTGGACCGTACCGCCTCCCGCCGATATTCCGCTTCCCTGAAACCGGCGATGGAGCCGATCCCGCTGCGGGGTTCAGGCGGTTACGATACGATTCCACACGCAAGAAACTTTCTTGACTGCATCAAGAGCAGGGGCAAGTGCAACGCCGATATCCTGACGGGACATCTCTCGACGTCTGCCACTTTGATCGGCAACATCGCTCTCAAAACCGAGAGCCATCTCAAGTGGGACGCCAGGGCCGAGCGATTCACCAACAAACCGGAAGCCAACAGGTTCCTGCAATACCAGTACCGAACGCCTTACAAGTTGATCTGAGATGTGAGACGCGGACCTTGGAGCGCCTGCCGTTTCTAGCGCCTCAGCCCAGGGCGCAGTCCACGCAGAGGCTTTCCAACGGGCGTCCGATGGCTTCGGAGAGGTCCTGAATCGTGTTGTACTTGAGGCCGTCGACGCCCAAGTACTTCACTCTGTCGGCGATCGCTGGAACCCGATCTGCAAGGAGTTCACCCTTTCTCGTCGTCTTGCCCCAGGGGCAATAGGAGCGTAGCTCCGGGTTAGAGATGCGGAAGTGGATTTCACGCACGCCAGTCTGTCTCAGCTTTGGCACCAGGTCGGTTTGCGCTTGTGTCCCGCGCACGATCGAGTCGTCACAGACGGCGACGACCTTGCCGCTGCAGTCCTCTCCGCTCGCCAGCAGCTTCACACGCGCCTCGCGGTCCCTCTGCTTCTGGTCCTGCGGGATGAAACTCCTGCCGGCATAGGGGTATTTCACCAGCAGTTCGTCGTAGACGGGTACGTTCTGGACCTTTCCGGCCATCATCTGCCGGCAGAATTCCTGCTGATAACCGATCGCATGAAACCTTCCCGAGTCCGGCACAGGGATGACAACATCCGGGATGAATTCATTCTCGATGTCACGGCGCGCCAAAGCCGCTCCAAGACGCTTCCGGACCAGCGAGTCGGGGACACCCTCAAACACGTTGGTGGGGAAACCGGTGTAGACCCAGTAGAAGCTGCAAACCCGAACCGTTCCGCCGGAGATCCTACCCTTCGTTTCCCATACACCATCTTTCAACAGGACGATCTCGCCGGGCTCGAGATCCCGAACCCGCCGGAAGCCGAGGTTGGCAAAACCGCCGCATTCGGACGCAACCACGACGGCTCCCTGTTTCTCTCCAATGACCAGCGGCCAGCGGCCGGTTGAGCACCGGACCGCATAG
>DATIFQ010000117.1:0-27276 GCA_035455185.1 Bryobacteraceae bacterium
GTCGCCGAATCCCGGCTCTTCGGAGGAGAACTACCGCGACAATCCAACGCCGGACACGAAGGGCAAAGTGGTCGTGAGCGACACGGATCACCTGTGGGGCCACACGGGCGGCGACGCGGTGTGGGTGTGGAAGAGCTTCACCCGGGGGCTGAACGTGCTGCTGATGGAGGAGTTCACGCCGTCGCCGGCGTGGCAGGATTCGGCGCGGGAGGCGATGGGACAGGCACGGCGCTACGCGGAGAAGATGGACCTGGCGGCGATGACGCCGGCTGCCGAACTGTGCTCGACGGGATACTGCCTGGCGGCGAAGGGACGGGAGTACCTGGCATTCATGCCAGGAAGTCCGGGGCAATTCAACGTGAACCTGACGGACGTCGCGGGAGGCTGCTCGGCGGAGTGGCTGAACGTAACAACCGGGAAGACCGTGCCGGGACAGGAAGTGCGCGGCGGCGCGCGGCGGACGTTCGCGACGCCGTTCGGCGGGCCGGCGGTGCTCTATTTGAAATGCGGGGGCTGAGGGGAATCTAGAACCGCACGCGAGTGCACGCCGGATTCTGGCTTTATTTGCGTGCGTTCCCGGGAAACTCGGCGGCCGCACGGAACATCGCGAGCACGTTCGCGTCCGGGGTCCCGTAGTCCATGTTGATGCAGCAGACGCCGACGTTGGCGGTCCGTCCGGCGGCGCGAAGCAGTTCGATGGTGTCGCGGCGGATCGTTTCGGACGATTCCTGGAGCATGCGGACCGGGCTCAGCCGGAGATTGAGGAACGCTTCCGGGAAGACTCGTGCACAGGCCGCGACGTCCGATCCCCAGCCGACGTCAAGGAACCTTACGGGAAGTCGCGAGTAGCTTTGCGCGAACAGGTGGAGATTGTTCCCGCAGTGGTGGATGCCGTAAGGCGTTAGCCTTTCGGCCAGCAACTGCTCGTGCGGAAGGATAGCCCGCTCGTAGAGTGACGGGGAGATCATCTGCACGGAGCAGCTTGCGTGCAGGTAGAGACCCGGGTCCACATGAAGAATGCCGCGGTTCACCGAGACCGATGAGGTCCCGGTCCGGGACCGAACGTAATTCGCCACGCGGAGTTGGGTTTCCGCGATTACGGTGAACACGTGATCGGTAGTCTCGGGGTCTTCGAGGAGGTCGAGGAAGAAGTCGTTTCCTCGGAGCTCGAGGGCGGTGTTGATGAGACCGCCGGTGTTGAAGTCGCCGGTTAGCCGGCCGCACTCTTTCTCGAGGCCATCCATCAGAGCGCTCCACTCGTTCATCGGCCAGGTTGACTCGATCTCCGGTACGCGAAGGCGGAGCGCCTCCTCCCGGCTCAGGTTGCGCGGCACGTTCCAGGGCGCCTGATTGTCAGAGAACCGGATCTCGACACCGAGCAGGGCGGGTACGACGAACCCGCCCGCAACATGGCGCGAGCCGGCGATGGGGCGAGGCTGAGGGTCGGCTTCTCCGAGGCCGAAGCGGTCGTAAAGTGCCCGGCGCATGACAACGTCGTTACGGACGATGGTCTCCCTGTGGAAATAGAAGGGACGGTCGAAGGAGACGTCGTAGTTCCGAAACCACCAGTTGGGGTTGAAGACGACGGAGACGGGAATGGACATGGGCCGGACGGATGGTCTGAGGTGCTTCCGTCGTAGCCAGTATACGGGATCGGCGGAAAGCTGGGACATCCCGCCGCGGGGTTGTGTCCCGGGAACACAGAAAGTACTTCTTCGGTTCCTTTAAGCCTTTTAGTTTCAACACGCTAAGATGGAAATAAGGGTGCAAGGAGGAGAGCTGGTATCTGTATGAAGCGGCTCGTGTGGATCACGCTTTGGCTTCTGGCGCCGATCTTCGTACCGGCGGCGACGCTCGAACGGTTGTCGCTGGACGAGATGATCGAAAAGTCCACCGCGATTGTGCGGGGCAAGATCGTTTCGGCGGGGGCGTCGTTCCACGGCCCGGTCATTTACACCCACTTTTCGGTTCAGGTTCTCGAACACTGGAAGGGCGACGACGTCGCGCAGGTTGACGTCGTTGTGCCGGGCGGGACGGCCAAGGGTCTCCACCAGACGTTCGCGGGGACGCCTCAACTCGAGCCCGGAGGCGAGTACGTTCTGTTCCTGTGGAAAGGTAAGAGCGGACTGACGCACGTGATCGGGCTGTCGCAGGGCGTGTTCACGTTGAAGAGCGACGGCGATGGCGGCATGCTGGCCACGCGCTCGGCGAGCACGGAGGCGATGCTCGACCGGCGGACGGGCCAGGTGGTCAACGACGAGACGCTTCGACTGCGGGTAGGCGATTTGCGCGCGCGTGTCAGCGCGGCGGCGCGCGCGAGGTGACGGATTTAAACATGGTTGCGGCGCGAAAACTGATGGTGGCGGCGGTGGCGGCGACTCTGCTCTCCGGAACCGCGTTTGCGCACTATCATTTCCTGCACTACAAGAGCCGCAACGCTCCATTTGCTCCGGTCCCTGAGAAGTTCGACCTCAAGGCCCTCCCAAATCAGACCCTGTTCTACTTCATTTCTGACCAGGGACCGGAGCAGATGGCGCCTGGCGACAGCCGCGCATCGTTCCTCAGCCAGATACGGATGGCCGCCGACGTATGGAGCGGAGTGGAAACGTCGGAGCTGCGGCTGGAGTTCGGCGGCCTGTTCACTCCCGGTGCGCTGCAAGCGAATCCGGGAGTGGACATTTTGTTCGACGAGATTCCTCCCGGCCTGGTGGCGATGGGCGGGCCGACGGTTCGGGCGTCGATGGTGGATGCCGAAGCGAACTCGTTCGTTCCGATCCTGCGCTCGGTGCTGATCCTTCAGAAGGATCTTTCGCAGCGGCCAAGTTACACCGATTCCTTCTTCCAGACGGTGGTCCACGAAATGGGCCATGCGCTCGGCCTGCAGCACACGATGACTTCGAGCGTTATGGCGACGCAGGTGACGAGGGCGACGACGAAGTCCCGCCCGCTGGCGGCGGACGACGTCGCCGGGTTATCGGCGCTGTATCCGGCGCAAGCATTCGCCGAGCGGACGGGTTCGGTCAGCGGGCGTGTTGCGACGGACGGTGTGGGTGTGCATCTCGCGTCGGTGGTCGCGGTGGCGCCGAACGGCACGGCGGTGAGTACGCTGACGGATCCGGATGGCCACTACCGGCTGGTCGGGCTGACCCCGGGCCAGTATTACCTTTACGTCCATCCACTGCCGCCGGCCGCGCAGCAGGGGTTGGGTCCGGCGGACGTTGTCCTTCCGGTGGACCCGGATGGTCAGCCGTTCGAGGCCGGTCCGGTCTTTGAAACAGTGTTCTACCCTGGAACGAAGAATATCCAGGCGGCCGCCGTGCTCGGGGTCCAGGCCGGCGTCACGCTGGAAGGCTACGACTTCCCGGTGACGAGGCGCGGCGGGCTCGACCTGTTCGGCGTCACAACCTACAGTTTTCCTGGCAATTATGCAGTGAAGCCGGCGTTCATCAACGTCAACGGCCCCCGCAATTTCCTTGTGGCCTCCGGCGTGGGGCTGACTACGGATAGCGCTCCTTCGCCCGGACTGACGGCGGCGGTGATGGGCGGTACAGCGCTGATTCCGGAAGGCGGCATAAAGGCTTACTCTCCGGCGCCGGTGTTCCTCCAACTGGACTTCGGGTTCAATCCGTTCTCCGGGGAGGGACCGAGGCACCTGCTGTTCTCGCGCAACAACGACCTTTACGTTTTGCCGGCCGGACTGAACCTCGTGAACAAGCAGCCGCCGTCGATTACGGCAGTGTCTCCGGCGCTCGACGGTTCGGGAAACCGCGTGGCCATCCTGAGCGGGAGCAACCTTACACGCGACACTCGGATTCTGTTCGACGGCCTGCGGGCGCAGGTAGTGTCGGCGGACGACACAGCGGGAACACTGACGGTAGTTCCTCCGGTTGGCGGCCCGAACCACCAGGCAGTGGTCACAGCGCTGAACGGCGACGGGCAGACATCGATGTTCCTGGATGCAGCGGCTCCGCCGCAGTATAAGTACGATGCCGTCGAGGCGGCGCCATATCTCTCGGTGTTGCCCTCTTCCCTGCCCGCCGGGTCGGAAGCGATGGTTGATATCTACGGCGCAAACACGCATTTCACGCCCGGGCAGACGGTGATCGGCTTCGGCACGAGCGATATTGTCGTTCGCCGTATGTGGGTGCTCAGCCCGGACCGCCTGAGGGCCAATGTTCATGTCGGCACGCTGGCCGCGGAAGGGATCGCAAGGCTGACGGTAGTTACGGGCTTCGAGATCGTCGAACATCCCTTCGCCCTCCTAGTGCAGCCGGCAAACCCAGCAGCATTCGTGGTCAATCCCAGGGCGGTGAACCCCATGACCGGCTTGCCCAGCATCTACGCGGGCGGCCAGGCGGCGGTCGAAGTCGCGAACCTTCCAGCCGGTGCTGCGGTCGCAGTGACCCTGAACGATCAGCCGGCGACGGTGGTTTCGGTGGAAGATGGCCGGCTGATATTCGTTGTCCCGGCGGGCCTCGGCACCGGAACGGCGATCCTGCGAATTTCGGTGGGTACGGTGGCCGCTTATCCGGTGGTCCTAGTGCTCGATGCGGCGCCGCCGGCAGTGCTGGCGATTTCGAAATCCCCGGTTGTGCCAGGTGAGGAGCTTGTGGTGACGGTAGCCGGGCTCGGAGATCCGGGCGTCATCGGCTCCCCGCGAAAGGTGCGAATCCTCGTCGGAGGCGTCGAACATGCCGCCGCCGAAGTGACGCCCTCCGAGAGTGATCCGGCCGTCTACCTTGTGCGATTCGTGCTCTCCCCCGCCGTGCCCCAAGGCGACCAGGTGCCGCTGATCGTGCGCATCGGTGACCGGGCGTCGCTGCCGGTTCCGATCGCCGTTCACAGCCCAGAGCAGCCCCCGACCGATAGCCTGTAACGCGTTGGTTCCCGCGCCGGCTGTGGTAATCCTAAACATATATGGCGTTTGAAGCGGACAAGACAATGTTCGAGATCTACCGCGAGACCGCGTACTCTGGGCAGTACAAGGTCGTTTACTTCACGGAGCTTCAGGACCACAACAAGGAAACGGAGATCAACCGCGCCTTGTCGGGCCAGCACGTCTACGACGGCTATCTGAAGAACTTCGGAAAGGACAGCGCGAAGGAGATCATCGACGGCCTGCTCGCGCGGATGAACCAAGGCGAGAAGGTAGGCGCCGAAGAGATCGAACGCTCCTTAGGCAGCCACCTGGCGCGCTGAGCGCGGGACGGCCCAGCCTACTTCCTGGGCGGTACCAGGTATCGCTGCCCGTCGAGCCAGTGGGCCCGCATGATGTCCGCCTTCTTGCGGAGGGCGCCCAAGACGTCCGGCCCGTACAGAAAGACGTCCTCCTCCTGTGGAGTTCGGGCTCGCGCGATCAGTTCCAGGCCGCCGTTTCTCAGCATGACGAGGAGGTCGTTCGTGTTGTCCAACTCGTCCCGCTCGATCTCGTTCCACAAAAGCAGGTCAGGATCGCGCATTTGAGCCAGCAGAAACCGGGGCGGCATGGCAAGCTCATCCTTGCGCCGGTCCCGGATCTCTTGCCCAAAGTAGAAATTGTCGTGGCTGCGGACCATGCTGGCCCACAGCCGCAGCGATAACCCCAACTGCCGGAACCACGCCCCCTCGGGAGCGTCCGCCGCCTGCTCGAAGATTCCGGCCGCCTCTATCGCCGTGTCGTGGATGCTTCGAAACACAGCGGACCGGTATTCGCTCACACCGCCCCGTCTGTCACCGTGCGCCGTGTTGTAGTCGAGACGGGCGTCATTCTCGTCCGTGGAAAAGATGAACGGCAGAAAATAGGCTTCCTCCTGCCGCGTCAGCAGTTCCGGTTTGGCCACCAACGGTCTCGTCATGAGCCGGTTCGTGGCCATGTAGGCGTACCCCGGGGAACAAACGACCTCTCGGAAGAATCCCCGCGAAAAAACGCTGAATGACTGCTTCACCAACTCGAAGCCTTCGAGCAACCGATCCGCGTTCTTTTCCCCGCCCCAGCGTTCGACCAGCGTGCGGGCTTTCCTGGTTGGGTCCGGCAGGTTCCGGGCGGGAGACTTGATCGAGTCCTCCACGATGTCAACTACTCGCTTGACGATCGAGAGTGGTTCGTCGGTTCTGTAATACCAGGACTGGCAGGTGTCGATGTCGATTGTCTGAACTTCAGGATCGGGCAGCTTTTCCAAAGCCCCCAGCATGGGAAGTAAATCAATGAGACCTCGAACAGGATAGGCTTCCGACACTCTTGTGCTCACCGGGATGATCGACTTGTCCCCGGTTCTGAACCTCGCACAGGAGGGCAGGACCGGCTCGATCTTCTCGCGGTCCTCGCCGGGAAAGTTGCCCGCCAGCCGGATGTGCACGGGCCCGCCGCCCTTCCTGGCGCCACGGTCCATCGCCTCGATGAGTCCTCGAATCCGCTCTCCGGCGTCGCGGCCGCGGCAGTAGGCAGGTCCGTTTGGGCCAGGGTACAACGCTCGCAACCAGCACAATCCCGACCCGGAGTCGTTGTTCCAGGAATGCATTGCGCGAATCATCGGGGCATTCCGCTTCAGCTCCGCCATCATCCACTCGATCATCTCGAGCGTCTCGGGCTGATCCACGCACCACGCAAACTCGTCTTTCCCGCTTCGACGCGGATGATCCACGCGCGGACCGCGCAGATGCGGATATTGCCGGAAGAACGATTCCGGCAGAAATTGCGTCTCATTGGCGGAGAAGACCGCCTCGAGTCCCAGTTCTTTGAGGATAGCCACCTTTGCCAGCAACAGCGCGCGGTTTTTCGCAACCCACCCAGCCGGCAAGTGGGCGGCGAGTTTAGGGTGCGGGAAGAATGCCCACATAGTCGCCATGTAGGCGCCATAGTCATGCCACGGGCTTCTCACACCCGGGATATGGACCGGGCTCTTCTCCGCCAGGACACCGATGTCCACCTGTACTGTGCCGTAACTCTTAAGGCGGGCCGCTATTCCGGCGTGCGCGCGGAACTCATCGAGATCGCGAATCGCGTTGTGAAAGACGAACGTCTTGGCAGCCATGACAGGCGCCGCGATGATGAGCAAACCGAGGGCGCTAGCAAGAAGACGTATTGGCATACTCGCACTGAGAATATCGATCAAACTCGAGCTATGCAAATCCCTAAGCCCTTCGGCTGCACGAGGGGTATACTGTGTAAGCCTAACGTCATGCAGAGACGCTCTTTTCTACAGCTCGCCGGCGGCGCGTGCGCCTCGCCCCTACTGAGCGGAAATGTGCTCACAGCGGCCGTGCGGCAACCCAACATCGTGCTGATCTACGCCGACGACCTCGGCTTCGGCGATCTCGGGTGCTACGGCGCCACCAGAGTCAAGACGCCCAATCTCGACCGGCTCGCTGCATCGGGCGTGCGTTTCACCGATGCGCACTCATCGTCGGCGACCTGCACGCCTTCCCGGTACTCGCTGCTCACCGGTGAGTACGCGTTTCGGAAGGAAGGCGCGCGCGTGCTGCCGGGAGACGCACCGCTGTTGATCGAGCCCGGCCGCGTGACGCTCGCATCGATGCTCAGGAGCCAGGGCTACCGAACAGGCGTTGTCGGCAAGTGGCACCTGGGCCTTGGCAGCGGCAACGTCGACTGGAACGGCGAGATCAAGCCGGGGCCGCTCGAACTCGGCTTCGACTACTCATTCCTCATCCCGGCTACGGGCGACCGTGTACCGTGCGTGTACGTCGAGAACCACCGGGTCGCCGGACTGGACCCGAAGGACCCGATCCGGGTCAGCTACAAAGAGAAGGTCGGCGACGAGCCAACCGGCAGGGACAATCCGGAACTGCTCCAGATGCACCCGAGCCACGGGCACGACATGACCATCGTGAACGGCATCAGCCGGATCGGGTATATGAGCGGAGGCAAGGCTGCCCGTTGGGTGGACCAAGACATGGCCGACGTCATCACCGGCAAGGCCACCGGCTTCATCCGGCAGAGCAAGACGCAACCTTTCTTTCTGTACTTCGCTACACACGACATCCATGTGCCGAGGGTCCCGCACAGACGATTCGCCGGAAATACGCCGATGGGTCCGCGCGGCGACGTCATCGCAGAATTGGACTGGTGCGTGGGCCAGGTTCTGGCGGAGATCGAACGTCAGAACCTGGCCGAGAATACCCTTGTGATTTTCTCGAGCGACAACGGCCCCGTGGTCGACGACGGTTACAAAGATCAGGCAGTCGAAAAACTCGGCGATCACAGGCCGCCCGGTCCATACCGCGGCGGCAAGTACAGCATCTTCGAGGCCGGCACGCGAATCCCGCTGATTGTGAACTGGCCGCGCCGGGTGAAGCCCGCCGTCTCGACCGCCCTGGTCAGCCAGGTGGACTTTCTGGCATCCTTCGCCGGCCTCACGGGCGCGAAGCTGCCCCAAAACGCCGGACCGGACAGCTTCGATGTGATGCCTGCGCTGCTCGGTGAGGCCAAGTCGGGCCGCAATCACCTCGTCGAGCACGCCGGGGTCCTATCGCTTCGGAAGGGAAACTGGAAGCTCATCCTGCCAGGTAAGGGCGCCAGGTTCAATCCAAATGTAAACATTGAACTCGGCAACGACCCCGCGCCTCAGCTTTACGACCTCTCCGGAGACGAGGTCGAAAGGAAGAACCTCGCGGCGGAACATCCCGGGAAGGTAAAGGAAATGATAGCGATGCTCGAGGGGATCCGGAAAGATGGCCGGAGTCGGCCGTAGTTAACTACTTCCGCCCTGGACGCTGAAATACGGTCTTGCCCTAACCGCAATGGCTGAGTTATTCTAAAGCCAGTTAAGGGGCTTCTGGGTGGCTATCCGTTCTGGGTTTCTCGCCTGTTCGATCGCGCTTGTACTTTGCCTTGCCCGACCGGCTTCCGGCCAGGGCTGAGTGGCCGCACGCCAGAGCGCGCCCGTGATTGGCGCGCTATGCACGGGATCGTCCCACGGCGCACCGCGAGTGAATCCGAAGCGGCAGCCTTGGTCGATTACTGTCGGTTACCGGTTCCAGCCCTCGTCGCGCCACTTTGTGGGTACGGTGGAGCAGAAGCAGCGGGAGCTGAACCACAATCAGATCCAGAACACTTACCACCTGTTCGACGTGTCGGTAACGCGGCAGATGGGACGCCGCTGGGCCCTGAATGGCAGCCTTCCGATTCTTTACGCGACGCGAAACCAACTGTACGTCCCGCGGGGAGATTTTCGGGTGGCCGGGCTTGGGGACATGACGCTCGGAGGCCGCGCGTGGTTGTTCCGTCCGCCTACGGAATCCGGGGCGAACGTGGGTATCGGACTTAGCTTGAAGCTGCCGACGGGCGTCTATAACGCCACCGGACGCGCGCTGGACCGTCAGGGCAATGAAATCATCGCCACCGCGGATCAGTCGATCCAGGCGGGCGACGGGGGCACAGGATTTGCGCTCGACCTCCAGGCTTACAGACCCGCGTGGTACCGCACCATGCTCTATTTTTCGGGCACGTATCTGTTCAATCCCCGGAATACAAACGGCGTGTCAACGTTCCGGACGCGGCCCGGCGAAGAGGTAATGTCGGTGGCAGACCAGTACCTGTTCCGTGGCGGAGTTTCCCGTGCCGTACCGAAAGTCCGCGGGCTGACGGTGACCTTCGGCGGGCGGATCGAGGGCGTGCCCGTGAGGGACGCGCTAGGCAAGAGCGACGGCTTCCGGCGGCCCGGATATGCGATCTCGGCCGATCCCGGTTTCCTTTACTCCACCGGCTCATATGTGTTCTCGTGCAACGTGCCGTTTGCGTTGGAGCGCAATCGCAGGAAGAGTGTGACCGACTATCAGAACGGTGTGCACGGCGATGCGGCCTTCGCCGACTACAGTCTAATCCTGGCGGTGAGCAGACGGTTCTGACTTCCGGGAACTGAGGCGGCGGAAGTACTCCGCGACGGCATCGCCATAGCCCGGCGGAACGGGATCAGGCGCCCCAGACCGCACCTGCCCACCCTGCTCTTCATCAAGCTTCCGCCGGAGCCGCAACTCCATTGTCTCCAGCGCGGGCAGAATCCGCGACGCAATCTCGTCGACGCGCTGCGGATTGAAACGCTGCATCTCGCCGATGATCTCCTCGACGTCTCCAGCGGCCTCGGGGATATCCGAAAGCGACTGCCGCAGCCGGACGAGATCGCGGAGGCTTTCCCGGAAGACCCGCTCGCCGAGCCGTCCGGGACCGGCGCCGAGACGGCCGCGAAGGCGCTCCACTTCGGCGAGCGCGCGAGTCGCGTTGCCCTGGCCCGACGGGCCTTGCGCGAGCGCGCCGCGTGCTTCCCTGAGTTCGTCGCGCAGCGCCTCCAGTCCTTTTGTAATCGGCGCCTCCCGCGGCACCGCCTGCTGGCCGTAACCGCGCCGCAGGAGCTCATTGCCGTACCGCATCCGGAGCGCGAGTTCCTCTTTCTGCATATTGCCGAGAGCGCGCCGTAGTTTCCCGGCAGCCGCGGGCTGCGAACCGGCGAGGTCACGCGTGGCGTCCTGCATATCGCGTTCCAGACGGGCGAGGTCGTCCATCATTTGCCGTTTCTCCTCGGCAAGCTGGCGCGACTGCTCAGCCTGTTCCGGTGTCAGCCGCGGGCGCACCATCCGGCCCTCCTGCTCCGGAGCCGGTCCACCGAAAGCCTGCTGAAGGCGCCCGTCGAACTCGCGCTGCCGCTTGGCGAGATCTTCTGCCATCCGAGCGAGATCGTCCAACTGCCCGGAGCTCTTCTCGCTTCGCAAGCCGCGCATGAGATCGCGGGCTTCCCGAAGCCGCTCGGCGGCACGGCGCGCTTGAGCGTCGCCACTCCCCTGTGAGCCGCCGGCCTGGCGCATGTCTCGGGTGGCCTCGCCCAGCCTGCGAGCCGCCTGTTCGAGGCGCTGGTCTCCGGAAGATTGCCCGCTTCCTCTGGAGAGCTGTTCCATGCGTTTCTGGAGCTCCTCCGCCTCGCGCCGGAGCATCTCTTGCTGCCAGCGCTGCTGGGAGGACTGCTGTGCCTGCCGTTCGCGGCCGGCCAATTCCTGCTGCCTGCGGGCGAGTTGCTCCAGCCGCTGAAGGGTCTCGTCGACCTCGCGGTTTCTTTGGCTCGCCGACGGCGTCTGCTGGCCGGTCTCGTACTGGTTCTTTTCGGTGTCGAGCTCGAGGTCAAAAAGGCTCTCGAGTTCGCGCCCCGAGCCTCCGCCCTGGCCGCCACGCTGATTTCCGAACGCAACCTGGATCTGACGAAAGGTAGCTTCTGCGCGGAGGAGATGCTGGAGCGCTTTCTGCTCCGGAGCAAGCGCGTCTTGCCATCGGGCTCCGCGCAGTTTGCCGGCAGCCTCGTCCATCGCACCGGCGGCCTTCTCCATATCCGCTGAAAAGCTTTGGAACTCCTGGTTGGTGGATGAAAGCTGGCGGCTCTGCATGCGCCGCGCGAGCGACCGTGCCTGATCGCCCAACGTCCTCTGCACCTCGGCGAGGAAACGCGCGTTGTCGGCGGGTGATTTTCCGTCGCGTGAACCGTCGCGCAATTGATTCCAAGTCGCGGCAATGATCTCCTTTTGGCGTTGCGAGATGCGGTTCTCGGCGCCGCCTTCCCCTCCGCCCGAGGACATCTGCTGGGACTGGCTGTACTCACGTTCGAACGGTTGCGCCTCAAGGAAGTACATGTCCGTCTTCGCCGCGGTACGGGCGTCGCGGGCGGTGGCGTAAAGGGTAACAACGTCGCCCGGAACGAGCCGGTAGTCTTCGAGCGCGATGACGGCGGAACCCTCCGCCTGTTTGGCGCCTTTTTGTGCCGGCAGCGGCAGCGTCTTCTCCGGCCCGCCATTGACCGAATAACGCAGCGACATATCCTGGATGCCGAAGTCATCCTCGGCCTCAACGGCGATGGTGACCTCCTCGATCGGGCTGACCTTGGCATCGCGCCCTGGGCGCACAATGCGAAGCACAGGCTCACTGTCCTTGCGAGCTTCGATGAAGAAGTCGTCGCTGAGACGGACCAGCTCGCCCTGATCGCGGGCGGCGACGTAATAGTGACCGTTGTTTCGGATGGTGAGCTGTCCTGAGGACCAGTTCCCTTCCCTCCGATTGAGGTCTGTTCCAGCGGATCCGTCGACAACGAGCAGCCCGCCTTCGAGAGGCCGGTCGGTCTCCGCCGCGATTTCAGCGCCGGTGCCCTCCACCGCGCTGAGGTCGCCTCCGGGATCCTCCACTACTGTGCCCTGGCCGGTCCAGTCGGGAAAACGATACGTGACGCGAATTCGCTTCACAGAGGGCAGATCTCTGACCGACAGAGTGTGGGTCTTTGATCGAACGCGTCCGGCAGCCGCGTAGTAGTCCACGGTTTCGGGAATACCGGCAAAGAGGAACTCATACCCGGCGCCGCCTTCCTTGGGAAGCATCGGCGCTTCTTCCCATTTCGAGGCGCTTCGATAGCGGGCGAAGAGCCGCACCTGGGGCGCATCGAATCCAACGAGACGTGCAGTCACAGCCTGGCTCGCTCCCCGGCGCACGGAACGGTTGCCGGGCTCGATCACGATGTCGTAGAACGGCGAGACGCCTTCTTTGGATGGTCCGGCCCACAGTAGCGAAGTCCCATAACCGAGGAAGCCGGGTCCGGCCAAGCCCATCCAGAGGAGCATGCCGCCGGCGATCGTAGCAACCGAGGCGAGGGCCAGTAGCCGCCTCGAAGTCACCACGCGTTTCGGTTCGGCCTGCTCGGCCAGTCGCAAGGTATCGGCAGCTAGAAGGTCGACGAACGGTCCCGCTTGCTCGTCCCCGCCGCGCTCGGCCAGTGTCAGCAGGCGCTGGTCGAACTCGGGGAACTTGGTTTCGGCCTCGCGAGCCGCAATACGCCGGTTGAGCCGCAGCAGCGGGACCGCGAGACCGAAGGCGGCTGCCAACGCAACGCTCAGGAAGAGCGCAACACGGGCGCCGGACACCACGCGCTCCGCGAACGCATAGCCGTTCGCGGCCAGAACGAGCAGAAGGGTCGCAATCAGCGCTACAGCCGCAGCAAGAGCCAGGCCGCGCACCCACGCCGCCATGCGGAGACGAGACTCCAACCGTGCCAGGTAAGCGTTGAGTTGGTCCAGCGAGTTCATGCGGTTTCCCCCTCCGGGCCGAGATACCGGCCCGCGACCAGCGACTCCGCGAGCGCAAGCGCGAGAACAACCAACATCGCGTACCACCAAAGATGCTGCGGCTTGGCCCCTGTCTCATCCTTTCCGCCCCGTGCGGCCGCGCCCTGCCCCGTGCTCCGCCAGAGTTCGAGCGTTTCGGCCGGGATCATCTCGAAGTCGGACTCGAGCCGGTCGGCGTTTGCAGCGACCAGCGCCGGTCCCCCGCTGCTGTGCCGGATTTCGTAGAAACCCTCCCGTGCGAGCGGAACGTCGCGAACGAACGAAGATTCCGATAATTCGAGCATGCGGTTTCCATCGGGCCCGATTACTTCCACCGCGGCCCGACTTCCGCGAGACGCACTCAGCGGGACGTAGGCGTCCACCGTGAACCCACCGCGTCGTTCTTCAAGGCCCGCGAGATAGTATGCGGTTTGCTCGACGAACGGCACAAACGAGGCATGCAACGGGAAATCGTTCGAAATGTTATCGAAGGTGGAGGCAAAGACCAGCACACGGCCGGCGCCCAAAGTCTTCTCGAATAGCAGGGGTGTGCGGTCGCTATTGCGTGCCACGACTCGGCCGTCTCCGGCGTCGGCGCGAACGACCTGATAAAACCGGACACCGTCCCAACGGTTGGCGCGCCGAACGGAGGGATGCCCGGAGTCGAGCCACTCCGCGGTCTGAAAACGCTCGCCGCGGCGGGAGGAGTAACGGGATTCAGCCAGCCCCAAGTCGACCACCGGCACCTTGCCTCTCACCGCCGAGGATGGTCCGAGAGCGATCAGGAGCGCACCGCCCCCGCGGACGAAACTTCGGAGCTCGCTTTCGAAGTTCGCGGGGATCGAAGCGACGTTGGAGAGCACGACGAAACTGTATTTCGACGGTACGACGCCGCCGGACTGCGGCACGGGAACCGCATCGAGAGCGAACGCTGCCTCGGCCGATGCTTCGAGCGCGGCGCGGAAATAAACCGCCGACCGTGTATCGCTCGGCTCATGGAGGAACAGTACACGGCGCGGGTCGGCCCGCTCGACGGCAAACAAAAAGCGGTCGTCTGCCGGGAAGGAGTCGGCTGCGTCGATGCGAACCTCGCAACGGCTCATCCCGAAGGGCGCGTCGAGCGACGGAAATTCAACGATGGCGCGGCCTCCAACGGGCACTGCGACTCTCTTCGTGTCGAGTACCTTGCCATTAACCACAAGGGAGACCTGGCGCTCGGCGGCCCCGGTTCCGAAGCCCGCCACGGTGGCCTGGACCCGCGTCCGCTTCGGATCGAAGATCCGGTCAGGGGCGGTGACACTTTCCACCGTCCAGTTCGGCAGCCGCTCCGCGGCCACGGAGTGAACAGACAGCCGAGAGTCTCCCGGAAGTTGTAGATCGCCGAAGCCCGCGGGCAGCGACGTCTTCTGCATGTCGCTGAAGAGATGGATGTCGAGTGGCAGCCTGGACGATTGAGCCACCGACCGGAGCGCGCGCACGAGATCGGCATAGGAGCTTCGGGAGTCCGAAGCAGACACAGTCTCGATAGCTGCGCGCAGTGCGGCCTTATCCGAGGACGGTTCGCCCGCCAGGCGGGCCTGTCCGGCGAACTCGAGCACCTGCGCCGGCGAGCCTGAGGGCAGACCGGCGAGCACCTCTACCGCCTTCTGCTTCGCTTCGGTCAGCCGGCTGCCCTGCCGCATGCTGAATGAGCGGTCAATGGCGAGCACGGCCATCCGGCGATCGCCCGTCGTTCCGGCTACCCCCGGCAGGTACGGCGCGGCGAAGGCCAACACAAGCGCGGCAACGAGGGCCGCCCGCAGGGCGAATAGGAGAAGGTGCTGGAGCCGGCGGTGCAGGATGGAGCTTTGCGTCCGCCGCTCGAAGAACATCAGCGAGCTGAAGGAAACCGGCTCGCTCTTGTGCTTCTTGAGCAGATGGAACCACACGGGCAGCCCGAGGGCGACCAGCCCCAGCAGATACCATGGAGTAAGAAAGCCCATCAGCTCATCTCAGAATTCTTTCACCACAACTCTGTCTTCACCACAGAGGACGCAAAGGACACAGAAAAAAGATGTTTGCCGATGGCTCTCTGTGGTCTCTGTGCCCCCTGTGGTGATGCCTTTTCACCACAGGTGATGCCTTCTACAAACATCTACATCCTCCCTTTCCTCACAACTAGGTACTCGCGGAGGGCTTCGTCGAGAGGCCGGGCCGTGTTCAGCAGAAAGTAGTCGAGGCCAGCGCTCCGGGCCTTCGTCCGCAGCTCTTCGATGTGCGCGTCGATTTTTTGCCTGTACTCGTTCTGGACGTATTCGGGACTCACCTCCATCGTGTCGCTGGTTTCCATGTCGCGAAGCAAAACGGGCCGGCCGAATTGCGGGGCAATCTCCTCCGGGTCGAGAACATGAAACAGGATAAGCTCGTTCCCTCGGAAACGCAGCGGCTGAATCGTCGTTACAACCTTGTCCGGATCCTCATAGAAGTCCGAGACAACCACCACGAGCCCGGGCCGGTACAGGAACTGCTGAAAATGGAAAAACGGCTTCTCGAAATCCGTGCGCGTGCCGGCAACAGCCTTATCCAGTGCGTGCAGAAGCCGGCTGAGCTGGCCGTGGCGCGTGGACGGGTTCAGATAATTGCGTACTTCGTCGTCGAACACCAGCAGACCGGCCGCGTCGCGCTGGTGATGGGCGAGGTAAAATAGCGATGCCGCCAGGTAACGCGCGTAATCGAGCTTGCTCACGAGATGCGAGCCGTACGACATGGACGCGCTCGCGTCGAGAAGCAGCGTGAGTCGCGTGTTCGTCTCGCCACGGTACCGCTTGAGGTAGGCGCGCTCGGTTCTGGCAAAGACGTTCCAATCCACGTGCCGCAGATCGTCGCCCTGCGTGTAGGCGCGGTATTCGGCGAACTCCTGGCTGAATCCGAAGTCGGGGGAACGGTGCAACCCCGCGATGAACCCCTCGACCACGGTTTTCGCCACGAGGTCGAGTCCCGAGATGCCGGCCAGAACTTCAGGATCGAGGAGCCGCTGGAACATGGTCAGTCTCCACGTGGAGCCGGTTTCGCATCGAGCAACCGGCGGAGAATGTCGTCCGGCTTGAGGCGGTCGGATTCGGCATAGAAGTTCAACAGGAGCCGGTGCCGGAGCACCGGCGTCACCAGAGCCGCAACGTCGTCAAACGCCACGTGATAGCGGCGTCGCATCAAAGCGCGCGCCTTGGCGGCCAGGACCAGGAACTGGGCGGCGCGCACGCTGCCGCCGAAGTTCACGTACTTCCTAACGAAATCCGGCGCGCCGGGGTCGGACGGGCGCGTGGCCCGGACGAGGTCCACCGCGTATCGCGCCACCGACTCAGCGACCGGAACCATGCGAACAAGCTGCTGAAATCCGACGATCTCCTCCGCGTTCGTGACCGGATCGGCCTGGGCGACGTGGGTCGTGGTCGTCAGATCGATGACCTGCATCTCTTCGTCTGCCGACAGATAGTCGAGGAGCGTGTTAAACAGAAACCGGTCGAGCTGCGCTTCCGGCAGCGGGTACGTGCCCTCCAGTTCAATCGGGTTCTGCGTGGCGAGGACAAAGAACGGCCGCGAGATATCGTAATGATTGCCGCGAACGGTAACCGAAAGCTCCTGCATCGCCTCGAGGAGCGCCGACTGCGTCTTCGGCGGCGTACGGTTGATTTCGTCCGCCAGCAGCACGTTGGCAAAAATCGGCCCCGGCACGAACGTCCAGGTGCGGTGGCCGGTGGCAGTGTCCTCCTCGATGATGTCCGTGCCCGTGATATCGGACGGCATCAGGTCCGGCGTGAACTGGATGCGCTTGAAAACCAGACCGAGCGTCTGGGCGATCGTGCGCACCATCAGCGTCTTCGCCGTCCCGGGCAGGCCGGTGATCAGACAGTGTCCGCCAACGAAAAGGGAAATCAGGATCTGGTCGAGCACTTCCTGTTGCCCCACAATGACTCGCCGCACCTGTGCCAGGATCTCCTCATGCACCTCCTGAAACCGGCTGATCCGTGTTTTCAATTCCGCTGAATCGAGTTGAGTGGTCAGTGTTGACATTCCGTCCATCCGCTTTCGCTTATTGAGAGAGCTCCAGGAGCAACTTTTGCGCGGGCCGGTAGCCCGGCGCGGCTTCGAGCGACAGCAGCACTTGCTCGCGTGCCTCGTCCACGCGGTTCGCCACCCGGTACGCCCGGGCAAGACTGAAATGCGACGTAGCCCTGTCGATCGGGCGCATCGCCACAAGAGCCTGGTACTCGCGAATCGCACCCTGCGTGTCGCCCACGGACAGCCACAGGTCTCCAAGCCGCCGGTGCAGGTCCTCGTCGCGCGGGTAGATGTAGTTGAGGCGGTCGAGCGCCTCGGCGGCTTCCCTTTTCTTGCCTGCCTCCTCCAACAGTGATGCAAGCTGCTTGATCGTCTCCGGGCTGCGCCCGCCGGTTTTGGCGTAACGGCTGAGTTCCGCGATGGCAGCAGGCTTGTCGCCCTTCGCGAGGTAAGCCTCGGCGAGCAACTCATAGACGCTGCCGTTCTCCACGAAATCCGGATAGATGTCACGAATGGCGAGGCCCTCCCGGATCGCGTCGTCGTGACGCCCGCCTTTGACGAGCATGGCAACGGCCTTTAAGCCCGTCTTCCATTCGTCGAAACCGCGGACGGTCTTTCCGGTGGAGCCGTCAAGCCACGAAAGGAAACGCTGGTCGAACTCCTCGGGCTTCACGCCGAGGTGCTGCTCGACCACCTCGGGTGTGGTCTTTCGCTCGCCGAAAGATCGCATCATGTCGAGCAGCTTCGCGTAGCCCCATTTCTCATTGATGAAGTCGCAGATTCTGCCTGCCTGGAAGTACGAGACCACAATCTGCGCGGGGTACGATGGCCGCAGGAAACCGCGGTCGAGCTGCGCGATTGGAAGGAGCTTCTTTTCGCGGATGGCGGCGATCACTTCCGGCGAGAGGCGGTCGCCCCAATCGGGCGATACGGCTGTCTCTTCGTGAACGGCCATGCCTTCCGTGAACCACCGCGGTACACGATGCTTCGTCGCAGTGAGCACAAACACGTGGCTCAGTTCATGCCAGAGCGTGCTGGCCCAATGGAACGTGCCGGGCTTGCGGCCGTTCGGGCTATCCATGGCGACGACGAAGCCGAAGGTCACGCCAAGGGCTCCGAGCCCCGGCATGCCGAGTGTGCGGACTGCGAAATCCTCGTGGTCCGGATAGACCTGAAGCTCCACGGGCCGGTCGAGCCGCATCTGGTACTTGCGCTCGTAGGTGCGAATGGCGCGCGCCAGTTCGGCCTCAAAGTAGGGTTTCAGCAGATCGGCGTCCCGTTTGTGGAGTTTCAGCACCGCCTGGCCGGACTTCAGAACGACGAAGTGCTTGTGGCTGTCGAGCAGCCGCAGCGGATTGACCACGCCGGCGTACTGGTCGCCGTTGTTGTAACAGTACTCGAGGTGCCAGCGCGCCTCCTCGTCCTGGCCGAGCCGCATGAGATTGACGCCAAGCTCGGCACGGGCCCTCAGAAGCGCGGGATTGAGCTTCAGTGCTTTGCGGTAGAACTGGATGCCCTCTTCGTAGCGGCGGTTCAGCACGAGGAAATGGCCGGCTAGCGCGTAGGCTTCGCCGTACACGGGATTGACCTTCAGCACGCGGCCGATCCAGGGAGTCCCCGGCTTGTCTTCGAGCCAGTCAATCGCCGCGCGAATGGCCATCGCGTCCAGCGATTCGGGGTCGATCGACAACGCCATGTCGGCCTCCTCGGCGGCCTTACGCGGGTTGCCGTCTTCGAGAGCGAGGCGGGCAAGCAACTCGCGCGGCTCGGCGAACTTTGCGTCCAGACCGGCTGCGCGTTCGGCCAGTTCGACCGCCTTCCTTTCGTAGCCGTCGGAGGCGACCAGCGCCAGACCCAGGAGCGCTCCAGGGTTCCCGGGGCTGATTTCCAGCGCCTCCTGGAAGAGCTTCGCAGCGTCCTGTCTCTGCATCCGCTCGTGGAACAGGCGGCCCCACCGGACGCGATAAACCGCACTCTTTGGTTCCCGCGCCACGGCCTCGCGGAAAGCATCATTCGCCTGCCGGTGCCGTCCGAGCGCCCAGAAGCCTTCTGCACGCAGATAGGCGTCCGGCGACGCCGCGAGCTTTTCAAAACACGCCGAGGCTTCCTGCAACCGCCCGTGATGCCGGTGTGCGCGGCAGACATCGAGTGTCTGCGCCATTAACGGGACGGCCAACAGTAAGAGCAGGAAACCGCGAGTCATCGGTCAATCTCCTCCTGCGTCCGGGCAAGGTCGAGCAGCAGAGCGCCAAGCTGTTTGCGATAATCGTCCGACGGCATGGCGGCTTTGCGGTACTTGAGGAGATCGATCTGCCGTTCGAGCTCCTCTCTCTTCGCTAGAAGTTCTCGTTTTTCCGGGCTGTTCGCCGCGGCCTGGGCGCTGCCGAAGCGTACCAGCGTGAACGACCCGGCCAGGCTTCCCTGGCCGTTTTCGGTAGATGGCGCGCGGACCCCCTGCCGGGCCCCGGTGTCGTCCAGCATCGCGTGCTCGGTGGCCAAACGCTTTTGTGAATCGTAGAACTCGACAGTTTTGCTGTCCGCGTAGCGGAAGGCTTCCAGTGCGGACACCGACTCGTTCTTATCCGTATCCGCGGCGGCGTCACGCAACGCCTCCACCCAATAGCGGGCGAACACGGTCGCGTTCTTCTCAGTGCCGCTCTTTGTGGCGGTGATGACGACGCGGTTCTCCTTGCCGAGCGTGTCGAGGGCGCCCCCGCTGGCACTGGTCATGTTCACGACCAGTTGCCGCGAAGTTGGGACGCGGTCGAGCAGCCCCGCGAGCTCAATGGCCGATAGATCCGGACCCGGCAGGTTGAACTTGTAGTCGACGCCGTCGAACGTGCCGTGGCCGATCAGCATGACGACCAGCGCGTCATCAGGCCGGCAGTCTCGTGAGAAGGCTTCGAGCGCAGCACGGACACGCTCGCGCGTGGCCGCTGGACCGTAAAGCGTCTCGACGCGCGCCTCCCCACTGCTTTCCCGGAGAATCTTGTCGACGGTCTTCGCCAGTGAGACAAAGCGTTGCTCGTAGTCCGGCTCGCCGCCGAGGCCCGAAACAGTGAGATAGCACGTACCCGCCGGAAGCGAGAGGCTGGAGCACAGCAACAGCCCAGCGAGTCTCATACCACCCCCCAACGGCGACGCAGCAGCCACTCGGCGCTTTTGAGCGCGATCAGCGCGAGGAACAACGCCGGCATGTCCCATAGATCGCGGGCTTCCCGCGTGGTAATGCCGGCTTCGGAGTACGAGATTTCATCCGTCAGCTTCGCCGCATCCTGTGGGCGGTAGTAACGGCCGCCGGTCTCATCGGCGAGTTTCTCGAGCAGTTCGCGATTCTGCTCGGCCCGGAAATTCTCGGCGACGCCGTCTTCGCGGCGGAAGGCCATCACGTCGCGCCCGAGTTCTTCCGCGCCCCTTGTCGCCGCCGCCTCCACAAGATAGGAACCCGGCTTCTCTGCAGCCCATTCGCCCTGGTACACGCCCGGCTCTCCCTGAGCCGGCGCGAGCGTCACACTCGCCGAAGCGCCGTCGGGCCCGAGGATGCGTGCTTCGACGCGGGCGTCTGCCGCCGGCGCGTATGCCTTGTCCCGTACTTCCGCCCGAAGAGGGATGCGGGCTTCGTCGGCGATCACCTGGCGGGGCGTCGACACGGTGACCTGCGACGGCGATTCCGCCACCAGCCAGCGCAGCAACTGCTGCCAGAACATCTCGTGCATGCGGTCGGTGTGTTCCTGGAGCATCTTCCAGCGCCAGCTTCCGCCGGTTGCCATCACCGCGGAGCGTCCCCGGCCGAAGTTCTGCGTCACCAGCAACGGCGACCGTTGCCTTCCACCCACAACCGACTCGGCCAGCACAAGCGCGCCAGGCTTCGCGCTGCCCGCCTCCTGGTAGTCGGCCAGCGCCGGTAGTTTCTTCCACCGTTGCGCGTTTCGCTCGGCTTCCTCCTCCAGCCGGCAGATGAGGCTGTCGCGGCCGGCGGCGGTCAGTTCCACGGTCGCCGGATCGCGCCGAAACGTCCCCTTTCGCGTGGGCAGTACGACGGGGAGCAGGTCCGCCAGCGGAGACTGCCCATAGCCGCCGTCGGCGAGCGCCGCTCTCCCTCCGAGAAAGAGAACGCCGCCGCCGCGCCGGTCGGCGAATTGCCGCACCAACTCCTGTTGGGCCGGGGTGAAGTAGCTTGCCTCGACATCGCCGATGATCAAACCCTGAAAGCGGAAGAGTACTTCGGCGGCCGTCGGAAAGCCGTCTTCGAACTCCTTCGGCTTGTCGACGCCCTGCACGTAGATCTTGTTCTGCGTGGTGCGCAGGATCGACGTGATCTGGAGACTGCGGTCCTCCTCGACCGCGCGGCGTATGAACTTCAGCTCCCAGCGCGGATCGCCCTCCAGGTACAGGAGTCTCGGCCGGAAGGCTTCCACGTTGATCAGACGGGCGACCATGTTGTTGTTCAGGTTTTCCTCGCCGGCGAGCGGCGCGACCGCCACATCCAATCCGCGGGCCCCGGCAACGCCCGCATTGAAATCAACCGTCTCGACCTGGGGCTCGCCCTCCGCGCCAAAGACGATCTCGCGAGAGGCGAGCACCTTGCCGGCATCGCTCACGGTCAACCGCGCCTTCTGCTGCGCATAGCCGTGCTGCCGGAGCGTCACCTGCGCGCTGAGCCGGGAATCCGCCAGCACCCGGGCCGGCACGGTGACGTCGCTAAGCTCCACGTCACGGGCGAACTGCTCCCTTCCGAATCCGATCGCATGCACCGGGATGCGCCGCCGCCGGATCTCGGAGATCGTCTCCAGGCCGATGCCGCCGCTGTTGTCCGCGCCGTCGCTCAGCAGCACTACCGCACCGATCGGCAATGCGGCGCTTTCGGCGGAAAGTTGTCTCAGTGAATCGCCGAGGTGCGTCGCCTGCGCCCCGGCGGTGACTTGGCCGATCTCGCCGATCCTCTCCAGGCGCTCGCCGAAACGATACATCCGCACCTGGAACCGCTTCCGCAGTCCGGCGACCAGCCCCCCCTTGAGCACCGCGGCGGCCTGCTCCCGGCGAGTGCCGCCATCCTCTCGCAGCGCCATGCTCCGTGAATCGTCCACCACAATCGCGACGATGTTCTGCTGCGGCTTGAGCGTCGCCACGCTGATCGCCGGGTGCCACAAAAGCAGAAGCAGCAGGGCCGCCAGCGAACTCTGGAGCGCCCACACGGCCGCCGGACGCCAACCGGAAAGGCCGGCAGCCAGCCTCTCGCGACGCCGCCAGATGAGCCATCCGAGCAGGCCCGACGCCATTGATACGGCCACGGCCAAAACCCAGACCGGATAACGCGACAGCAACACAAAGCTCCCCTTTTCATACACCGTGGGGGAATACTTAAAGAAAAACTCGAACATGTCGCGCTCGCCGTTTCGGTTTTTTTGCTAGTGCGTCATCGAATAAATGATGTAGTTGATCCCGACGCGGTAAGCGAGGGATGCATAGCGCTCCGGATACTGTGGCATGTCAGCCCACTCCCAGGCGTCGCCGAGGTCCATGTTGGCGCAAACGGCCACCATCAGGCGGCCCCGGTCGTCATAGATGCCCCGCCAGAGCGGCTCGACGCCATCCTGCTCATAGGTGACGCCCGTGCGGAACATGATAATGCCGGGCACCTGAAACCGCTCGTCGAGATCATACAGGACGTGGAAGATCGCATCGTCGTTGCCGATGTCGACGACCGGCCGGTCCGGGAAAACCCGCCGGAGGCTCGACATGAAGATGTCCCACTCCCACGTTCCGTGGAAGTCGTCGGTCATGAGAAAGCCGCCGCGAAGGAGGTACTCGCGAAGTTTCTTCGCGTGGGCATCAGTCAGATCCCAGTGTCCTGTCTCCACCGCGTATACGAACGGATAGTTGAAGATATCGTCGGACTCAAGGTCGACCACCTGCTCGACCGAGCGCGTGTGTATCCGCGTAAGCCGCCTGACGCCTTGGACGAACTGCCGGTCGGCCTTCGGATAATCGGTCGTCCACGAGCCGCGAAAGCCCCAATAGCCGCCGGATCGTATCGAATTGTAACGGAGGCGCGCGAAGGCGAATTCGGTCTTCTCGTTAGCGTCAGGGGGAATCGGGGCGGGATTGTCTTCCTCCCGAAGGAAATAGCGCAACCTGCTCTCTTGCAGCGCGAGCGCCGCGCACACAGCGAGCAGAAGGAGTAACACCACCGGCGTGAATGTCCGAGCACGCATCGGCCCCCCGCAGATGAATCCAGAATAGCAGATTCATGAACACCGGCACTCAGTAAAGCGCTCAGCTCAGGTCGGGCAGATCGTACTCGCCGAGTTCAAGCGGATAGCGCCCTCGCTCGCGAATGAGGTCAACGACGTACTCGTAGTTCGCGGCGCTGACGTTGCCCGGCACCGAGTGGTCGGACTGGAAGATGTAGCCGCCGCCCTTCGCCGCATTGAGCTTGGTCAGGACTGCCCGCTTCAGTTCCTCGCGGGTGCCGTTCGCCCAGAGCAGCACGTCCATGTTCCCGCAGAAGCCGATGCGATGCCCGTAGCGCCGGCGCAGGTCGACGACATCCAGTCCCGCCTTGGCTTCGAGCGGGTTGTAGGCGTCCACGCCGATCTCGATGAAGTCCTCGAAAATGCGATTGACGTTTCCGCACCCGTGATAAATGACAGGCAGACCGTTCGCGTGGCAGGCGTCGATGATCGCCTTCACCCCCGGCTTGAAATACTTGCGCCAGTACTCAGGCGAGAAGAACGTTCCTTTCTTGTATGCTACGTCGCCCCAGATCACCATGCCGTCGAGCATCCCGCCGGCGGCTTTGATCTGCGCCTTCGCGAGTTCGAGCGAGAACGCATTGATCCGCTCGACGAAGCGGGCTACTTCATCCGGGTATTCGCCGATCCAGAGCATCACATTCTCCGAGCCGATGATGCGCCAGAGCGTCTCGTGTCCCTCACAGACGCTGCCGTAAACGGGGAAATCGGGATGAAGCGACTTCACGATGTCGATCCACGGCGCGAGGTCGCGCGTGAAGCCGTCGCCGACGCCGGCAATCTGGTTGTCGCCCCCTCGGAAAAAGCGGCGCTCATCCCACGGGTCGTCGAAAGAGAACGCCCGCATCTTCTCGATGCTGTCGGTCTCAAACCGCAGGAAAGCCGGCATCGGGGCGTCGAATCGCTTCCGGATCATGGCGCCGAAGCCGGTCCGCACAACGACCTCTTCGTCCGTCTCGGAAACCATCTCGAATGGCCGGATTTGTGGATCCATGTTGGGGATGGTGACTTGCCAGTCGAGGTCGTAGTAGCGGTAGATGTCCGCGTCCGCCGCGAGACCCAGCTCTTCCCTCCACCGCCTGAGGAAGCTCCCCCAGAAAAAAGTCGCTGACCGGGACGCGGTCCGGCTCCTCGTGCCGCAGGGCCTTGTTCATCCGCTCGAGCTTGGCGAGGCAATTGGAGGTGCGGGGCATGAGAAGGTGATTTTACCGCTGTCGCAATCCGTAGCCATGGGATAAACTCGTGCTATGGGTGCCAAAGCAAAGCCCCAAATTATTCTGCGAGACGGAAAGCCGGCGGCCGTGATCCTCGACATCGACAAGTACCGCCAGTTGCTGGAACGGGCGGAGGACGCCGAGGATCTCAGGACTCTGACGTCCATGCGCCGCCAGAAGCTCAAGTTCAGACGATTGGACGACGTACTGAAAGAGATCGGCAGTCGTGCATGAGATCCTCGTCTCCAGCCAGGCAGGGCGAGATCTTCGACGCGCGCCCGCTGTCATTCTCCAACGGGTAGTCCGGGCCATCAAAGCGCTCTCCAACGATCCCCGTCCATCGGGCGCGCGAAAGATCACCGGGTCGAAGAACGATTGGCGGATTCGAATCGGGGACTATCGCGTCCTGTACGAACTGAACGACACTGAGCGCACGGTTCGCGTCATGCGAGTAAGGCACCGGCGAGAGGTTTACCGGTAAACGTGTCCGTGCTCCCGCGACTTCAGGCCGCGCCTACGCCGCCACGAGGTTCTTCATGTTCCAGCCGCAGATGGTGCTGCCCTGGAGCTTGTCGCCCGCGGGGCCGGCCCAGTGAGTCTCGAGGCTGATGTAACCGCGGTAGCCGTCGGCCAGCAGCGCCGCAATCTGTCCCTTCCAGTCGATTCCGCAGGCACCGAGCGGCCCCCACTCGGGCTTGTGCCCCTTTATATAGCAGTCCTTGGCGTGGACATGCGCGATCCGGTTCGCCGGCAACAGACGATAGCCGTCCGGGAACGGCACTTCGCCGGAAACCAGCGCGTTGGCGGGATCCCAGACCAGCTTCAAGTTCGGATGATCCACAGCCCTCAGCGCCGCCGCGGCCTCCGCGCCCGTCGCGAGGTTGCAGGCGTGCTCGTTTTCGAGCCCGATGATGAGGTCCTCCTTGGATGCCTTCTCCGCCAGTTCGCCGAGCGCCGTGACAATCCGGTCGAAACACTTCAGCGGTTCGACCGTCCGCCAGTACGAGAACACGCGGATGATCTTCGCCCCCGTCCGGTGCGCGATCTCGAAGGCGTGAGCAGCCAGCCGGGGTTGGCCCTCGTAAGTGTGCTTGGAAGCGAAGATGTCGTGCTGGAAACGGCTGTCAATCTCCGGTGAGTCGGGCAGCACGCACTTAAGCAGCGGTGACGCAATTGACATCACCTGAAGGCCCTTGCCGTCGAGAATCTGTTTCGCCCGGTCGAGTTCGGCGTCCGTGAGGTCCATGATGTTCTTGCCCCACAGAACGCGTAACTCCGCGCCGGTCATGCCGATTTTCGACATGGCGTCCACGGCGACTTCCAGATCGGGCGAAAACTCGTCAGTGATGGCGGCGATAGGCAGTTTCAGGTCCATACGTCGATTGTGGCATAGGAAAACGTGCCGGCTTTTGGAGTGCGTCAGCGGATCAGTGGACGGTTAAGTTCCGTGCGCCAGTTGGCCGGGTCGGGGCTCGATTCCGGGCCTGCGACGTAGAATTCCCAGAGGTCCGGACCCGGCTTGTGCCCGTTGGAGGCGATCCAGGCGCCGAACTCTCCCCACGCGGCGCCCAGTCCCTCGTAGCCGCCATGGTAGACAGTCCGTGCCACCTTCTTGGCGGGCAGTTCGCCCGGCTTCACGCGCCCCGCCGGGGAAATAGGCTTAGCGACAGGCACGCCGACCTCGAAATCAAAGGTGTCCGGATCCATCCTGAAGTGGTACGAGAACACTGGCCCGGCGGGGGCAATGCCTTGGGCCGCGACGGTGGCCATCACTTCGCTGATGGCCGGGCCCATGACATTCCTGATCTCCGCCCGCGGAATGATGAGGCCGATGACGGCGGTGAGTTGGGCGGTGCTCTGCGTGATCTGGGGTGTGTCGATCATGAGAATTCAGTCTCCTAACAAAGGCGTTAGAAACACCGTGTTTACGACCCGCTCCGTCCGGGCGGCGACATGATTCCCTTTCCTTCGACGACAGTCAGAAACTGATTCGGCTTGATCTTCGTGAAGCGTTCTTTCGAACCGCCAGGCCAGGTGACTTCGAGGACCGTCACGATCGGGTCTTTGCCGAGACCGAACGTCAGCGCGAGGTCGCTCTGCGAACAGTAACTCGATCCGCTGTGAACAATTTGCCATTGCCTCCCGGAGGCGCTTTCCACCCGCAGCACCGCCCCGATGCCGCTGCGGTTCGCTTTCGCCCCGACGGCCTTCACACACAGCCAGTTGTTCCGGTTTCCGCCGTCGTTGCGGAACAGGTATGCCGGGCCGTGGTTGGTGCTGATCAGCAGGTCCAGGTCGCCGTCACGGTCGTAATCGCCGTACGCTGCGCCGCGCGCCACGATCGGGCGCTTGAACGACTGCCCCGCCCCCGTTCCGACTTCCTCAAACCGCCCTTTGCCGAGATTGTGGAACAACAGAGGCGGCTGCTGGAATTGGATCTTCGGCTGCACCCGCCCGATCTCCTCCTCAATGTGGCCGTTGGCCGCGAACAGGTCCGGCAGGCCGTCCAGGTCGTAGTCGAAGAAGAACACGCCGAACGCCAGGCTCAACAGGCTTGCCTTGCCGACCGCGGAGCGCGGGGCTTCATCGACGAACAGCCCGTTACCCTCGTTGTGGTACAGCCCGAGCATCTGATTCGAGAAGTTGCCGACGAGCAGGTGCGGCCGTCCCGAGCGGTCATAGTCGGCGGCGTCGACTCCCATCGCCCC
>DATIFQ010000118.1:0-14871 GCA_035455185.1 Bryobacteraceae bacterium
TGCTTCCTCAGCAGTAAATTGCACAGGCGCTGCTTGAAGCGGTAGATCAGCTCGAGCACCGGATGCGGGGCAAGGTACGCCGCGAGCTTGGCCTGCTGTTCGGGGCTGCGCTTGTGGCGATGGCGGCGCATTAACCACCGCAGGCCCGCGGTGCTTGCTGCCGGCTCGATCCAACTCCCGCCAGCAGGCCAGGAAGTGGTTGATGAGCCGGATCACGTGGAAGCGATCGGCCACTCCACCGGCTTCCAAGACTTCCGTGGCCAGGGTGTGGCGAAACCTGTGACCATGAGCGCCAGGCACTCCGGATGCTCGGAAGACGGTGTCCCCTCCGAGCCTCCGAAAGGGCGTTCTGGAGTCAGCGCGCTCGCCCCACTCCCTCCGCGACGCCCCCGTGCGACGCCGTCGCCCAGATACTGCCCGCCACCTCCGTCATGTTGAACACGAGCTTGTCGCGGGAAATGGAGATGTCCAACGTCGATACTTCGGTGTTGGCCAGCGATCGCCGCGAGCCGTGCGCGTGGTACACCGCCCGCGGCTCGCCCCGTGGCTGTTTTGTGGCCGGGTCGAGATCCTGAGCCCATATGCACAAATAGCCGTCGCGGTCCGAAACAAAATACAGCAGGTTCCCGTCGGGGCTCCAGCGCGGTTTGTCGTCCCAGTGCCCGGCCCCGATCGTGATCCACGCGCTTTCCGCCACCGGCCCGTTGCCTTGCGCCGGGATGATGTGGACCCGGCACGTGTCCCGCTCCCTCTCAGTTGCGAAGCACGCCCAGCGCCCGTCGGGAGACAGTCCGGGCTGCCAAATGTTGTAACGGGCGTCGCGTACCAGCGCGGTCCGCCCTCCGGATGCTCGCTCCTGAAGGTACAGCCCGTGAACAGTTGAGTCCGTATGGAGGATCCAGGCTCCGTCCCGCGACAGCACCGGATCGCGGCACCCTTTGCAGAGTAACTCAGGAATGACTTCACCTTGCCGCAGAAAGTAACCAAAGCAATCCGTTGGATCGCAGAAATAATAAGTCACGCCGGAGCCGTCCCAGGTGATCGATGGGTTCCACTCCCCCTCCTGCGTGGAAGTTAGGGCCGTGTCTTTTCCTCTGGTGAGGTCCAGCAGCCAAACGTCCAGGCTCCCGAAACGGCTCGCCCGGTATGCCACCTTGTCGCCGCGCTCCGTCACCGAGGGCATTTCATGCGGCGAAGAGCGCTCGGTTAGCCGAATAGGGTCGCCTGTGAGCACGCCCCGGTTCGGTTCGAGCGGCGCTCCGTAAATGTCGGTGCTCGGCCTCAAGCTGGCGAACGCCAACACGCCGGCCGCCACGGAAGGCGACGTGTCCACTCCCGCACCCGAGGTGATCCTCCTGGCCTCACCCGTGACCTTCCACGACCCCTCCGAGACCTGGATGGACCATAGGTTCGTACTGTCGCCGAGCCGCGCTGAAAACAGCAGAGCGTTGCCGGGTAGCCACTGCCAGACCACTTGCTGCTGCCATGGCTCGAATCCGTGCTCCCTCAGGTAGTCGTACAACCCGGTCCGCATTGCCGGGCCGCCCGTGGCCGGAACCACCCACGCGTCGTATTGCTGCTCACGGAAATCCCGCATCAGAACATGCTTGCCGTCCGGAGACCAAACAGGATAGGCCCCTTGGTCCGATTCCGGGAGCAGATCGCGCGGTGTCCCGCCACGGGATGGAACCACTTGCACACGACCGCGCGTTCCGCGCCCCACCCAGTAGGCGATTTCAGATCCGTCGGGAGAGAACCGCGGATTGCGGCCTCCCTTCACCACCAGCCTTGCCTCCCCGCCCAGACCCGGAATGACGTAGATCCCGCCTCCGTCGCGATCGGACCGGAAGGCGATTGTGTTTCCGTCGGGCGAGAACATTGGCTCGCGTTCGACCCCGGGGTCCCGCGTCAGCCGAATCGGCGCGCCGCCGGCCCGTTGCTGTACCCAGATGTCCAGATCGCCGTCTCCCGTGCGGTCGGATGCGTACGCCACCAGCTTGCCGTCCGACGACAACGTCGGATCGATCGACAGGCCGGCGTCGCCCGTGAGCAGCGTAAGCGGTGCGGGTTGCGGCGCTTCTCCCGGCCGCCACCCCCACCAGATTGCGGCAATCAGTGTCACCCCAAGAGGCACGGTGACCAGCCGCAGCCAGCGGCTTGTCGCCGAACGCTCGATCTTGACTCCAGCCCTCACTGGCCGGCCTGCTTCGAGGTCATCAGCGATGTCCTCCAGGGCAAACTTCAGATACGAAGTGCTCTGGAATCGCTTCTCCGGCTGCTTGCGCAGGCACCGGTCAATGATCCGATCCAGCTCCGGCGGTATGCCTTCCACCACCTCGCTCGGCAGTATCGGATTCTCGTGAAGCAGCGCCACCAGCGTTGCCGCCGTGGAATCGGCTTCAAAAGCTCGACGACCCGTCACCATCTCGTACAACAGCGTTCCAAAGCTGAAGATGTCTGACCGGAAGTCCAGTGGCTTGCCCTCGGCTTGCTCCGGCGACATGTAGGCGATGGTCCCGAGGATGGTTCCGTTCTCCGTCTGCGGCCCCATTGTCCAGGTCTCGCTCGCCTCGCTGCTCTCCGCTGTTACGGTCTGCTTCGCGAGCCCGAAATCCAGCACCTTCACCTGCCCAGGCTCATTCACCATCACGTTGGCCGGCTTCAAGTCGCGGTGCACGATACCGGCTCCGTGAGCGGCCGCCAACGCATCGGCGATCTGCACGGCGCACTTGAGCACTTCGGTCAGCGGCATCCCGTGCCGGGGAATCAGCCGATCGAGCGTTTTGCCGGCCAGGAATTCCATCGCGATGAAGTCGATACCGTCGGCTTGGTCAATGTCGTAGACGTGGATGATATTGGGATGACTGAGTGCGGAGGCGGCTTTCGCCTCCTGTACGAACCGGCGCTTGCGCTCGGGATCGACGACCTTCTCCGGTGGCAGGATCTTCACAGCGACGAAACGGTCGAGGTGGATGTCCCGAGCCTTATAAACCACACCCATCCCGCCCTCGCCGAGCTTCTCGAGGATCTGGTAGTGCGAGATGGTGCGGCCGATCATGGCCCGCCCTCCTTTCGGACAACATGAGGTAACCAATCAGGATCCTCTTTGGTGCCGTCCGGTTAGCCGGAGTATATCACCACCATGCTGTTTCTTGACGTGCGGACGCGGTCCTTTTTTCCTCAATAATGCTGCTGTCTAACCCTGACAGGGGTATCCAGGCAGGCCTAAGATTGCCTCTGTGCTGATCAAAACGTTTCCTTCCAAGGATGTTTTGTCAGTCAGACACTACAGAATGCCCCCAATAATGTCATCAGTTCCGATGGAGGTCCGCCAGCTCGCTGGACCACTGGACACTGTGGTATCCTGCTCTTCAGAGGGAGGGACTTTCAGATGGCCAAGTATCTCTACCATGCTTCCTACACGGCTGAGGGCGTGAGAGGACTGCTCAAGGACGGGGGATCCAGCAGACGCGAGGCAATTAGGAAGATGACCGAGTCTCTCGGCGGAACCATGGAGGCCCTCTACTTTGCCTTCGGTGAGGACGACGTGTACCTGATTGTGGACGTTCCCGACCATGTCACGGCCGCCGCTGCATCGCTGGCGGTCGCCGCCAGCGGCGCAGTGAACATCAAAACGACGGTGCTTCTCACACCGGAAGAAATAGACGCTGCCGCGAAGAAGACTGTCGCCTATCGACCGCCTGGGCGATAGCGGGCACAGCCACCAAATTGTCTGAGGCATCGGACTACGCCCGTGAGGCGGAGCGGTTCTTACAGGCTCATTCTTCCGAGGTCCTGACTGTTAGTGCCGGATAGCGCCCGAAAGCGCCCGCTTTCGTCGCCTATCGGGCTGGAGACGCCGTGGTCTTCTTCGATTGCGTCTGCCGATAATCCTTCCGAACTTTGGCCAGCGGGATCTCGTTTCTTCTAATGGGTGGGATCAATACCCCAGTGGGAGGTCCTAAGATGCAGCGCGGTCTTGTGACTCCGGTGATCCTGATTTGCACGGGCGGGTTGTTGCTCGCGAACAATGTCCTGCCCGATTTCGATCTCGGCCAGTGGTGGCCGGTAGTAGTGATCGGGATCGGAACAGTCTTGCTCTTGGACCGCTTCTGCAATCGTCAGCCTCGGATAGAAAGCCCTTCGCTTGACCGCCGAGACTGAGAGTAAAGAGACCTGCTACGACGCAGTGCTCTCCGCTTCCGCTGCGAGCCGGCGCCACGCGGCATAGAACAGAACCAGGAACACCAGGTCGGCGAAAGCCCACGGCTTCCATAGGTTCGGGATGCCGCCGCGGACCCAGTGGTAGAACACCACGGCACAGTAGGAGACTTTCAACAGCATGCCGTAGGGGATGAGGTTGCGGTTCGCCACCGGATTGCGGGCGATGGCGACGTACATCACCGCGAACGATAGCAGCAGCAAGGCCGGGAATTCAATGTAGCCGCGATGGTTCGGCGGAGTCACATTGAACCACTCGAAGATACTGGCCGGGACTGACAGGAACGCCATTCCCAAAATTCCGTCATAAACTGCCGCTGCCAGAAACAGCGTCGAGATCGCAGGTTTGGCTTTCATGGTGTGCCGCCTCCTTTTCTTTGCTCTGCGCCCTGAGCCGCCTCAGAAACGCATTTCTGCGCCGGTTTGTGCATTCCTCGCCGTATAGCTTCACCACCAGTTTCCTGAAGCCTTCCGCCAGCTCTTCGGGACTCATGCCCGCGGGCCTGAAGTTCACATCGAAGAGCGTACACTTGTCCCACCGGCTGTCTGCAAGGATCCGGCCTTCGTGCTTGAGCCGGGAGTAAAGCGGAGTGCCCGGGAAGGCGGTCAGGATGGTGACCTGCACTTCATACAACTCCGTCTCCTCGGCGAAAGAGAGGACCCGCTCGAAGACTCCGGAGTCGTCGCCGTCGAGCCCCAACACGAAGCAGCCGTTGACGGTGATCCCGTGATCCTGGATCCTGCGGATGCCTTCCCGGTAACTGGGCCACTGCCTGCGCTTCCAGTCATTGCGCAACTCCAGGCCGCGCAAGCGTTCTTCGATGGGGCTTTCGAACCCGATCAGAACCTGCGCGCAGCCGCTCTGGCGCATGAGGCTCAACAGTTCGTCGTCGGTGCTGACGGAAAGGTCGGTCTCGGCAAACCAGCGCACACGCCGCTCCGCCAGCGCCCGAAGCAATTCCTTCCAATAACTCCGGTCCACGAAGGTGTTGTCGTCGGCAAACTCCAGGAAGGGATGCTCACAGATGGCGAGTATCCTGTCGATTTCGGCCAGCACCTTTTCGACCGGCTTCTGCTTGTACTTGCCGGTAAGCAGGACCGAGCTGCCACAGAACTCGCATTGATGCGGGCACCCGCGGCTGGTCTGCACGGTGAAGCGGTTGTACTTGGAGGGGTCCAGCATGTCGAAAGCTGGCATGGGCGCGTGTGCCAGGTCGAATGCGCTTTCACGCGACCCGTAGAACTGTTTCAGCCGGCCCGCTGCGCAGTCCTCCAATACCTCGTTCCAGCACGCCTCCCCTTCGCCGATGACGACCGCGTCCGCCGACTCGGCTGCCTCTTCCGGCAGCGCTGTCACGTGCGGCCCACCGATGACGACGGGAACTCCGAGTTCTCTGTACGTTCTCGCCAACGCGTAGGCCTCACCGATTTGAGCGCTGTAACTGGAGATTGCGGCCAGATCCAGGTCCTCAGGAATGCTGGTGGAAGCGTTGAACTCCGGCATTTCGATGTAGCGGACATCGTGTTCCGCGGGAGTCATGCCGGCCAGTGTAAGAAGCCCCAGGCTCGGCAGCGAGGCGATGGTCTTGCTGCGTTCGACGAAGCCCGGCAAAGTCAAACCGAGCCGCAGCAGTTCCGCATCGCAAACGCGGATGCCGCTCATGGCGATCAAGCCGATTCTCATCGCGTAAGAACTCTCCAGGCGGTCAGGACGGCCGCTGCGATCACGCTCAGCGCGGGGATGAAAAACAGGTGACGGAAATCGCTCTTGAATGCGGAGAGATAGCACACCAGCGGCATCGTGACGGCGCCGGTGAACAGCAGCCGCAAAGGCCACAATGCGCCGTCGGTGATGCCCAGGGCGTTCAGCGTCAACGCGAACGCCAGGTTGAGAAGTCCGATCCCAACCAGTGAGATGTGCCCCAACCGCAGCATCCGCCTGGTCCATGAATTGTAGCCGCCGAACCAATTCTGGCCGTGGAAGAATAGCCCTTGAACGGCCCCGGCAACGCACCCGAGCGAGATTCCGATCCAACCTGCGGCATAGGCGGCTTCGACCTGCATGTTAGGCTCTAAAACAATTGAACTGGTCTTCCGGGCCGCGCAATTTCGGATGGCGGCCACTTAAACGATTATCGCCCCAAGTCACTTAGAAGCAAAGAGAAATCGGCCCTTCTCAAAGACCAGAGAGGTCGATTGTTGCGGGTGAAGCGCGGCATGATCGCCAAGCTTTTCGGTGCGCTCCGGTTCCACATCACGACCCTGGTGGAGGATCAGGCGATCATCGGAACATTCCTTCCCAACTCTGCGTATGTTCCCGCATATGTCCATGTTCCACGATCTTCGGCAGTCCTTCCGTGCGCTGAAGCGCGAACCCGGTTTCGCCGCTCTCGCCGTCCTGACTGTCGCACTCGGGATTGGGGCTAATACAGCAATCTTCTCCATCGTCAACGGCACGCTGCTCCGTCCGCTCCCCTTTGCCCAGCCCGATCGCCTCGTCAGCATCCGTGCAACCATGCCCGCCATCGCTCAGACCTATCCCACCCTCCCGGTGAGCGCCCCCCTGTTTCTGGAATTCCGCGAGCACGCGACTTCCTTCGAGCGCCTCTCCGCCATTCATAGCGGCAGTATTGGCCTTACCGGCGCCGGAGAGCCCGAGCAACTCGAGGCCGCGCGCGTGTCCGCGAATCTGTTTGACACTCTTGGCGTAAGGCCCCGCCTGGGCCGCGGCTTCCTTCCCCACGAGGACCAGCAGCCCGGCCACCGCGTTGCGGTCATTACGGACTCGCTCTGGCGCCGGCGCTTCAATGCCGACCCTTCTGTCATCGGCCGCACCATTCGCCTCGATCAGGATCCGTACACTGTGATCGGCGTCCTGCCCGGCTGGTTCCGGTTTCCTGGCGCTAACCTGCTCCCCATTGGCGGCCAGATGGCATCTTCGAAACCCGAGATCTTCCGGCCGCTGGCCTTCGAGCCAGGCGAGCTGGCCGAGTTCTATGGCTGCAACTACGGCGTGTTCGCCCGCCTCAAGCCTCATGTCTCGGTGCAGAGAGCCAACTCCGAGCTGAACGTCATTACCGCGCAAGCGTTACGCCGAAGGGGCGACTCCAACGAACTACGCACCGTTGCCGTCCCCATGCTCGATTCCATGGTCGGCCAAACGCGGCGTGGCCTCTTCGTTCTTCTGGGCGCTGTCGGCGCCGTTCTGCTCATCGCTTGCGTGAACCTCGCCAATCTCATGCTGGCGCGGGCCGATCGCCGTTCTCACGAATCCGCCATACGTACCGCACTCGGTGCGAGCCGGAGGCGCCTCGTATGGTCCGCCCTCTTCGAAACCCTGCTCATCTCTCTGTTGGGCGGGATTCTGGGTGTCGCCTTCGCTGCCGCCGGCTTGGGTGCGCTCATTCGGAGCGCTCCCGTCGATCTACCGCGGCTCGAGGAGGTTCGCATCGACCAGGTCGTCCTGCTCTTCGCTTTCGCCCTCACGACCCTTACGGGTCTGCTCTTCGGGCTCGCCCCCGCGTGGCGCTCCGCCAGCGCCGACCCGCAGGACTCGCTCCGGTCCGGTGGCCGCACGTCAACGAGCGCGGCCGGGAGCGGCCGTCTGCGCGCCTGCCTGGTGGCTGGCGAGGTCGGCCTCAGCGTCGTGCTCCTGATCGCCGCGGCCCTGCTGGCCCGCAGCTTCGTCCGCCTCATGCGCACCGATCCTGGTTTTCACGCCGCCTCGGCCCTGGCCGCCGATGTCCAGGTGCCCTGGAACAAGTACGACGCCGGCCAGCGCGTCGGCTTCTATAAGCGCGTGGTTGACGATCTCTCCTCTCGCCCGGGCGTGAACTCGGCGGCGCTCGTGACAATGCCCCCGCTGCAAGGTGAGATGTGGATCGATACTTTCTCCGTGCCCGGTGATACACGGCGCAACTGGGAACGACCTTCCGCCAACATACGCTTCGCCAGCCCGGACTATTTCCGCACGATGGGGATCCCCATGATTTCCGGCCGCACCTTCAGCGAGAACGACCGCCCGCGCGAGGTCGCCATCGTTTCAGCAAAGCTTGCTGAAGCGCTCTGGCCCGGTCAGGATCCGGTTGGACGGCGCGTCTCAAGGCACGGCGCCGAGTATGAGGTCGTCGGCGTCGTGGGCGATGTACGCGCCGAGCCGCACAAACCGGCGGCCGCCATCCTCTACTTTCCGTATTGGATGTGGGCGCCCTACGGGGCCGCGCCGCGGCGCATGGTGGTTGTGGTACGCAGTGAAGGGGATCCGCGCGCCGTTGCCGGGGCTTTCCGGGCGGCCGTTCGCGCCGCCGATCCGGAGGTCCCCGCGCCCGCCGTCCATGCCATGACCGAAGTGCTGGAGGAATCCGTGGCCCAGCGCCGTTTCCAGATGCTGCTCATCTCCGCTTTCGGTGTAACGGCGCTCCTCCTTGCGGGATTAGGCATCTACGGTGTGGTCTCATACACGGTGGCCCGCCGCCGCAACGAGATGGGTCTACGTCTGGCCCTCGGCGCGCGCCCAGGGCACATCTACGCCATCGTCTTCCGCCAGGTTCTCACGCCCGTGGCGTTCGGCCTGCTGGCCGGCGTCGCGGGAGCGCTGGCTACCGGGCGTGTGCTCGCGGCTTTACTGTACCAGGTAAGTCCCCGTGACCCGCTGACCATGACGGCGGTGGCCAGTCTACTCATCGCAGTCACTTTCGTAGCCTGTCTCGTGCCCGCTCGCCGCGCCACGCGCCAGGACCCGCTCACGGCTCTGCGGAACGAGTAAGATGCTCGTGGTTTTGGCTATCGCCTGGTGAGGACTGTGGCCCTATCACCGCGGTCCGCGCCCGCGCTTCATCCTGTAAACCTCGCTTGCAGCCAGCAGGAAGGTTCCCGTAACGTATTCGTGCGTGCTCTCCCGAGCAGCCGGGTTCGGTTGCGCATCCACCGGTTGCCCCCACAACACCTTCCCGTCCGCGCTTACGGACCGCATCAGGCCGTTGAATGCCTTAATGACCGGGTCTCCATATTCCTTAGGGTCGAGGATTCCCTGATTGATGCCCCATGCGAGTCCGTAGCAGAAGAATCCCGTGCCGCTGCTCTCGGGATCAGGCAAGGACTGTGGATCATCCAGGCTGGCGCGCCACAAACCATCACTGTGCTGGCGCTGGATCAGTTCGGATGCCATACGGCGGTAGATCTCGATGTATCGGGCACGCCGTGGGTCTCCGGCCGGCATGTAGTCGAGGATACGAGGAATGCCGGCGAATACCCACCCGTTACCGCGCGACCAGAAAACCTTCTTTCCATTTGGAGAGAGTTGCCCTTTGAACCGTTCGTCGCGGTAGTAGAGGCCGGACGGTTCGTCCCAAAGCTGCTCCGATACGTCGTCGAAAAATGCTTGCATGATGTCTAGGTAGCCGGGCTTTCCGGTAGCGCGGGACAGCATTGCCAGAGCCGACGCGCCATAGAGTGAGTCCACATAGACACGGCTGCCTTCAACGTACCACCGCTGCCGTCCACCGGCAGGCGAGCGCGGGTCCGGTGTGTCGAGCCAGCGAATGGCGGGCTCAATCATCGCGGGATCCCTTTTGTGCAACAGATACAACTCAGTCCACGTCTGGACGCAGAAGAGCCGGTTGCCGCCGAACGGCTCCGTGCCGACCTGCCAGTTGTGCTGCTTACCCCAGGCCAGCGCCTGGTCGAGGTAGCTCTTATCCCCGGTTGCCTTCCATGCGGCGACCACTCCGGTGTACCATGTGCCGCGTTCCCAGTTCCGATCGTCTGCTTTCATCACGGGGTGCGACAATTGCCAACTGTTGACGCGGCGCATCACAGCGCGGATCTGCTTGCGGGACGGAAGGCGGACTGAGGCAACTTCGTCTGCCCACGCCGTGGTTGCCATAACAATCGCCAGCACCACGCCTGCCTGATTCCAACGGGTTGTCAACACATCCGTAGTGTATGTCTTCTCCGAGTCCCGGCTGGGGCGCCGGGTGCGAGCCGCATGGAACAACAGTTAGAATCTTGATAAAACGCTGTGTTGGGAACACTCCATGCGTGAGATAGCTGACAGTTTGACGGCCACGCTCGAGCAGGCCTTGCCGGTTCTTGAGGCAGTCCGCGAAGAAGATGCGTCGAAACCGGCGCTTGGAGGCGGCTGGTCCAGGAAACAGGTCGTTGGGCACCTGATCGACTCGGCGTCCAACAATCACCAGCGTTTCGTGCGGGCAGGTCTCGCGGGCGGGCTCGAATGGCCGGGCTACGATCAAAACGGCTGTGTCAATATTCAGGCCTATGATCAGGCGCCATGGGCAATGCTGCTGGAGATCTGGTCCGCGATGAACCGGCTGCTCGGCCATGTATTGCGGTATTTGCCGGCGGAAGCGGCGGGCGCAGTCTGCCGCATCGGGAATTATCAACCGATGCCGCTTCGGGAGCTGGCGCAAGACTACGTGTCCCACCTGCGGCACCATTTGAGCCAAATTGGTGTCGAGATTGAAATTGATGGTCATGGGCGGAATTGAACCGCCGAGGCAGCCTTTTCAGGGCTGCTTACCGACTGCGTTAAGTGGTTCAGAATCAGTGGAAGTCCATGGCCGAACGAGACTTATGCGAAACGACTCTTAGCACTGTTTGGGATCATCTAGGCTGTTTCCGCCTCTTCGATATTGCCCCTTGTTCCCGCGCATCCCGCCGTATTCCTAGGGCCCAAACGTTCGGAGGTGCTCATGAAAGCGGCACTGTTCCTCCGGGTCAGCACCCGAGACGGCACCCAGCGCACCGACAACCAGCGGCTCCAATTGCGCCAACTCTGCACATCGAGAGTGTGGCGCCCACATCACTGTGCGAGCGGAACCTGAACCGAGCACCGAGTACTTGTGCAAGTTCCGCGTAGTCGACCATGCGTCCGGAACCTTACTCCGACGCCTCCCCATAACGCCGTTTCGGGGCCGCAAAACGGGGCAGCTTTGGTCTGACCGTGGTCTTCTCTCCCTCCTCGAACGGCGGAATACTTTTTTCAATTTGGAGATCAAGTGTTAACCTGCTCACCCTGACTGCGTAACTATATGGCAGAGAGGAGTGCGATGATGACGCGGGCGCGAATCAGACCAGTTTTGGGAGCGGGAATGCTGGCGGTATGCATCGGTGCGCTGCAGCCGTCGCCCGGCTGGGCGCAGGCGGCAAAGAGCGCTGCGGCTATGCAACCTCAGACGAGCCCGACTGTAGAGCAACCGGACGCGCAGCGCACCAGAGAGGAGCTGTCGGCCCTTTTGCAGCGCTATCCGCCCACATTGAGCAGCGTCCTGGCGCTCGACCCGAGTCTCCTCGGCAGTCAGTCCTATCTTGCGCCGTACCCCGCCCTTGTGAACTTTCTGGGCGCGCATCCCGAAATTGCGCGCAATCCGTCGTTCTACCTCGGCTGGGGTCCGGGTGGCCGCTTGAATCAGGACCCCGCCACCCAGCTCCAGGAGTTGTGGAGGGGCGTATTGGCCGGCTTGGCCGTATTCGCCGGGTTCGGCATGGCGATCGGTCTGCTCGTCTGGCTGATTCGGACGCTAGTTGACTACAGAAGGTGGAGCCGGCTGGCCAAAGTGCAAACCGACGTCCATACGAAGCTCCTCGACCGGTTCACGGCAAACGACGATCTGCTCGCCTACATCCAGTCACCGGCCGGCGCGAGATTCCTGCAGTCGTCGCCGATCACGCTTGACGCCGCTCCACGGAGCGTGGGTGCGCCTCTTGGGCGCATTCTCTGGTCGGTGCAGGGGGGCCTGGTGCTCATCGCTGGCGGCATCGGCCTGCAGGTTGTGAGCGGACGCGTCGCCGATGACGCGTCTCAGCCGATCCATGCTCTAGGCATTCTCGGCATCGCCCTCGGTCTGGGGTTCGTGATCTCGGCGATAATCTCATTTGTGATCTCACAGAGGCTTGGGTTGATTGAACCGGCATCTCCGGCGCCTCGGAATGAGCCGCCCAGCGCCTAGGGAGCCCAAACTCCGGGAAGAAACGACGCTCTCCCATGTTTCGCGAGACGACGTACACCGATATCAGGCGCGACTGCTCTCTGGATGATGCCTCTGCCGGCTTCGTGATGGACGAGGACGCATTCCGCGGGTTCTATGAGCGCACCGCGCGCGGACTATGGGTGTACCTCGCCCGGGTTACCGGTGACCGTCAACTCGCGGACGACTTGCTTCAGGAAACGTTCTATCGCTTCCTCCGCGCAGCGGCGACGCACGACAGCGAGGCGCACCGCCGCAACTCTCTGTATCGCATTGCCACGAATCTGGCGCGGGATGCACGACGGCGAAGTCTGACGCGCGCGCCCTCCAGCCTGACCGGCAACGACATCGAGCGCCTTCCCTCCGGGGATGAAGCCGGCGCAACTGAGCGCATGACCGATTTCACGCGCGCCATGGCGCAACTCAAGCCGCGTGAAAGGGCCATGTTATGGCTGGCGTATGGCGAGGGCATTTCCCACGGCGAGATCGCGGACTTGCTCGGCCTGCGTCCGGCCAGCTTGAAGCCCATGTTATTTCGCGCGCGACGAAAGCTGGCCGCGTTGTTGGGCCGTGCGCCGGACGAGGGTAAACAATGAAGCCCGTTGAGTGCGAATTCGAGTCAGAGGCCCTGACCGCCGTCCTCCAGTCCCGCTGGCCCGAGCGGGTGGATGCTTCACTGCGCGCTCATGTTGCGGTATGCGCCATCTGCTCCGATGTCGTGGCCATCGCCGTTACCATTGACCACGCCCGGAATGAAATGCGGGCCCGTGCGGTGGTTCCCGATCCGGGCCGTGTGTGGTGGCTCGCCCAACTGCGCGCTCGCCGCGAAGCTATCAAAGCCGTCGGGCGTCCGATTACCGTCGCTCAGGTGATCGCGTTCGCTTGCGCGGTGGGCCTGCTGGGGGCGTGCTTCGGCGCCACGTCGGCGTGGTTTCAATCGGCTCTGGCGAGGATTACGACGACCGTGGCGGAGTTCAGGATTCAGGCGCTGCTTCCTTCCGCGACAGCGCTGCTCGCTGAACACAGCGCGTTGGCCCTCGCAATGGCTGCCCTGCTCTTCCTGGTTCCTGCCGCCGTTTATCTCGCGATCTCAAGGGACTGACGACGTGAGCACAGCCGTCCTCCGCTCAAAATTCCCCTTCACACCACTGTAACATGTGATATAGTACACGTATGGTCCCTTTCCGGCTGGTTCCGCTATCCGGCATACCGATAGCCGAGCAGGTTGCATTTGCCGCCAAGAAGGCCATATTCAGCCGTAAGCTGCGCCCGGGCGACGCCTTTCCCTCGGTCCGCACGCTGGCCCGCGCGATGAAGATTCACGCTAACACCGCGCAGAAGGTGATCGCACAACTCGCCACGGAGGGACTGCTTGAGGTGCTGCCGGGAATCGGAACCGTCGTGGCGCAGCCGGCAGCGCCGCGTAGCGGCCGCGCCCGGCTGCTGGCCCACGAAGTGGAAGAACTCGCCGTGCAGGCCATGCAGATCGGGGTCTCGCTGGAGGAACTGCAGTCCGCCGTCAACGAGTGCTGGCGCAGTCTGGCCGGGAAGGATGAATGATGATTCGCACCGAGAACCTTACCAAACGGTATGGCCGCCAAGAAGCGCTCCACGGTGTCACGCTCGAAGTGCCGCCTGCCAGCGTCTTCGCGCTCGTCGGGCCGAACGGCGCCGGAAAGAGCACCGCGATCAAAATCGTCATGAACCTCGTCCGGCCGAGCGCCGGCCGCGTCGAGATTCTTGGTGTAGATTCGCGGCGGCTCGGAGCCGAGCAACTCGCAGAGATCGGGTACGTCTCGGAAAACCAGAAGCTGCCCGAGTGGATGCGGGTCGATTATTTCCTCGACTATTCGAAAGCACTCTACCCCTCCTGGGACGACGCCTTGGCCTCCGAATTGGTGCGCGAGCTCGAGCTGCCCCTGGGCCACCGTTTGAGCGCGCTCTCGCGCGGGATGAAGGTGAAGGCCGCTCTGGCGGTATCGCTTGCCTACCGCCCGCGCCTGATCATCCTCGACGAGCCGTTCAGCGGCCTAGACGTGCTGGTGCGGGAGCAACTGATCGAGACCATCGTCGATCGAACTCCAGAGGCCACTGTCTTTCTCGCCTCGCACGACCTCGCCGAGATCGAGAGCTTCGCTACTCACGTGGGCTACCTCAACGAGGGCCGGCTCGAATTTGTTGAGGAGATGGCGGCTATCTCCGCCCGCTTCCGCGAGATCGAAGTCACGCTGGACGCGCCGTCCGGATTGCCCAGCGGACTTCCCGCGACGTGGCTCAACCCGGAGCAGGCCGGCGTCGTCGTGCGCTTCACCGACACTAGCTACGAAGCCCGCCGTTTACACGACGAGGTGGCGCGCCGGTTCGCCGGTGTACGCGACATTAGGGCGCGAGAGTTAAGTTTCCGCGCCATCTTCCTGGCGCTGGCAAGGTCGAGGAGGGTGCAATGCGCCTGATGCTACACACTTTGAAGAAGGACGCCCGGCGTTTGTGGCCCGCGGCAGCGGTGACGTGGCTCATGCTCGCAGCGCTGGCCAATGCCGACCGGTGGCGCGCAGACTGGATTCCATCCGCCATGGAAGGCTGGATGAATCTGCTGCTTTCCGGAGCGTGGGCCTGCCTGGCGGCATTGGCCGTGCTCGAAGAGCCCCTGGTGGGCGATCGCCAT
>DATIFQ010000119.1:0-4377 GCA_035455185.1 Bryobacteraceae bacterium
GGGAGGGGGAATTTCAACTTATAGTACTTTTTCGCCGCGTAAGACACAAGAATTTGCGTACAAGGCCACCAGCGTCGCGCCCCTGCCGGCCGGCTCGATGGCAACCGCCGGCGGCAGGTATGCGGCGTTATGGAAATGGCCCGCCGCCGCTATCCTGGACCCCCCGTAGCTCGCGAACAATCACCCGCTCGCTGAGGTCAGCGATCAGTTGAGTCGTCGTTACAGTCACCAAGGACATTAGCCTCACCTTAAGGCTGCCCGATGAGATCGTGGACGTCCTCAAGGACGAGCATCCGACGTTGTCGGCGTGGCGGATCGGCTGGCCGGCTGTGTCTCGGTTCTTACAGCGCTCGTGGTGATTGGCTCTGTCGCGTCACCGTCACCGCTGATCCAGACCTGCGGCGCGTCCGACTCGACCTCCTCATACGCAGTGCAGAATGCAACCTCCGCAGCGTCCCGCCCAATGCCGATGCGCACCAGAGCGTCCGGTGCCGACATTCGCGTGGGGTCGAACAGGTACCAGCCGGCACCGGAGGGCCCGTTCAGGAACGCCTCGAAGACTGCGTGGAAGTCGGGCGGGTCCAAGCGCCACGCGTACGCGCTGACGTAGCGGGCCGGAATGCCCAAGGCACGGCAGAGCGCCATGCCCAGGTGGGCGAAGTCTCGGCATACACCGACGCGTTGCGTTACTGTATCAAAGGCCGAGGTCAACAGGTCGGACGAACCGAGGACATAATCGACGTTGTCGCGAATCCAGTTGCAGACACCGTTGACGCGATGATAGCCGGGCGGCAGATCGCGGAACGTGCGGCCGGCAAACCGCGTCAGCTTATCGGACTGGCAGTAGCGGCTTGGATAGAGGTGCGTGAGCACCTCGAAAGGGAGCTGTCCGGCGGAGATCTCGGTGACCACATCCGGGTCTTCCAAGCGCGGCGACAGCTCTATCTCTGCCTCGTAACGGACGTGGAGTTCGCCCGGTTCTGCGAGGACACGCAGGTAGCGGTTGCCACTTTCCGGCATCGTCCAGCGCTCAATCGACGTCTTGGGTATCAGTTGCAGCCGTTCTTCCCGGACCGTCTGCGCGTTGAACCGCGCAGCTTCGAAGTTGAAGACGAGCGGAGTGGGTGATTTGACGCGGTAGACAAGCGAGCAACCCAGCGAAAAGTTCATGGCGATATCCGACCGTGAGCAACCGGACTAAGACCCAATCCGGAAACCTGACGGCCACGCACGTTCAGCATGGAGTGGCTTTTGAAGGGAAAAGCCGCCGTGCGACCTGCATCTAGCGGGAGGGCCCCATGGCGACACGCGCCACGCAACCGGGCAGGCCTCCGCACGTCGTCGTCATCGGCGCCGGCTTCGGTGGGCTCGCGACGGTGCGCGGCCTTTGCAACACGCCGGTTCGCGTCACCTGGATCGATCGCAAGAATTACCATCTGTTCCAGCCCCTGCTGTATCAGGTCGCAACCGCGGCCTTGTCGCCGGCCGATATCGCAGCACCCGCGCGCGGCATTGCGCGAACTTGGCGGAATGTCGAGACCGTGCTCGCCGAGGTCACAGGGATCGATGCCGAAGCCCGCGTCGTCAAGACCACGCGGCAGACTTACTCCTATGAGTACCTCGTCATGGCCACTGGTGCGGAGACAAGCTATTTCGGCAACGAAAAGTGGGCACGGTTCGCCGACGGGCTTAAGACGCTGGAAGAGGCGGTGGCGATCCGCCGCAAAGTTCTCCTCTCTCTGGAGCTCGCCGAAACCGCGCAGTCGGAGGAGGAACGCCGACGCCTCCTGACGTTCGTCTTGATCGGGGCAGGTCCGACGGGCGTCGAGATGGCAGGTGCCATTGCCGACCTCGCTAAGCACATGCTGGCGCGCGACTTTCGCCACATCGAGTCCGGGACCATCTGCGTCATCCTGCTCGAGGCGATGGATCAGGTCCTGCCGGGCTATCCGCGCGATCTTGCGACCTTCGCCGAGAAAAAGCTCAAGGAAATGGGCGTAGATGTCCGCACGGGCACCAAGGTCGAAGACATTGATGAAGAAGGTGTCGTCGCCGGCGGAACCCGGATCGCCAGCAGAACGATCATTTGGAGCGCCGGGGTCAAGGCCACTCCCATCGCCGACTGGCTCGGCACCGAGGCCGACAAGAAAGGGCTCGTCAAGGTGCGACCGGACCTTTCGCTCCCGAGCCGCCCGGAGGTCTTCGTCATCGGCGATGCCGCGCTTGCGCTTGATGAGGAAGGCCATCCGCTGCCGGGATTGGCCGCCGTCGCCAAGCAGCAGGGCGCTTACGTTGCCCGATGTCTCCTCGATCGCATCAAGGGCCGCGAGCCCTTGTCACCTTTTTGCTATCACGATTGGGGAACCTTGGCGACCATGGGCAAGGCCTCGGCGGTGGCCAATTTCGGCCGCCTTCGCTTGCGCGGGTTTGTCGCATGGGTTGTTTGGGTCCTGGTGCACATCTGGTATCTCATCGGTTTCCGCAATCGCGTTCGCGTGCTGCTCAACTGGGTATGGCTATACGCCACGTTCTCGCCAGGCGCGCGCCTCATCACCGGCGATTTCAATTGGTCGGAGTTAGGCGTCCGGGAAAGCTCGGAAGCGAAGGCGCGATGACGGAGGTCCTGCGTGAGGACGTGTGCTCGCGTTCGGGGATTAACAGCGGGCGGCCGCCGCCGCGTCCATGAGGGCCACACAGAGGCAACAAATGCAACGGTATACAGTCGGACGGAATATCAAGGGAAAAAGCGACCCGGTTACGGTCGAGGCGGAAGACGCACTTGCGGCGGCCATGCAGGCGAAGCAGCAAGCTCCGGATGCGGTTATCACCTACGTCCGTAAGCGCAACGAACGGGGCGACCAGCGCCACCCACACCATGAAGTGGCCAACGGCGAGGGTTAATCGGGGAGATTACGACCGTGCGGCGCAAGAGATCGATTACGACGTTTTCGTGACCTCTCAAGAATCCACGTGAGAACCCATCGCGAATGGCTCAGGTGGTTCCCGAACAGCTCACCGACATCCGTTCGGAGCGCCCGCACCACGTGGCGGGTAGCGACCGGAACTCAGAATGAGGCAATGTAGCGCTGTTCATCACAGTTTGCCCGGGCTTGAGACGCCAGGCCGGTAGAATCGCCAACTCCTCGTCACGCTGGGCCCGCGAGCGGAACATGACGGAAATTCTTTAACCGCAACTGGGCGGTCCGGTGGAGGGCTGCCGTGTGCCACTGCATTGGATATAATGGGTACTGCGGGATCGGGAGGAGCATCCGTGGCGACCTTCATCATGCTGACGCGCCTCGCGTATGGCGCGATCCGCTCACCGGAACAACTGGAAAAGCTCGAAAAAGAGGTCATGGAACGGATCGAGGAGGGGCTTGCCGGCGGCCAAGTGAAATGGCTCGCCAACTACGCCGTGCTCGGTCCTTACGATTACCTGGACATCTTCGAGGCGCCGGACATCGATGCGGCCATGAAGGTCTCGGCCATCGTGCGCACGCTTGGTCATGCGCACACCGAGGTTTGGGCGGCGACTGAATGGAAAAGATTTAAAGAGATCGTCCGCGAATTGCCGAGCGGCGGCGACTGAGCCGAAGACGTTCATTCCCGGGCTCCAGGTACCGAGCGACGTCGCTGTCGCTCGGTATAAAAGATCGCTCCATCCTGGCTGGCCGTGTTTTAGAGCCATATGAGGCCGTTAATCCGGCATTATTTTATTCCCCGATGCAGTTTGATATTCCATTTACGGGTCTCCACAACGATCAGGCGTGCTCGGACCAGCCCGCGTATGGCCTGTCAAGCAGATGAGAGAACGGGAAATTTGTCAGAGTTTCCGTGCAGCAAAGCACGTGACGCCGACCATCCCGCCGCCCGAGCCCGACAGCCTGAGTAGCTCACTCAAGCGCAACATCAAGGCCCTGGAAGACCGCCGCAGGCAGCAGGCCGCCGCGGCCACGTGCGAGGAGCGGATCGCGGAAGCAATCACTCGCTTCACCGGCAGCATGCGCTTCGTCTATCTGCACGTGGTCCTTTTCGGCGCCTGGTTTCTGGTCAACTTGGGGGTCGTGCCGGGCGTGCCCCGGTTCGATCCATCGTTCGTGGTCCTGGCTATGGTGGCGTCGGTGGAGGCGATCTTTCTATCCACCTTCGTGCTGATCAGTCAGAACCGCATGGCGGACGCGGCGGACAAGCGGGCCGACCTCGACCTGCACATCAGCCGCTCACCGAGCACGAACTGACGAAGCTGACCCGGCTTGTCACAATCGCAATCCCACTTACAGCAGGAAATTACGATAAACCGTCCCTCAATATCTGTACTCTCGTCAGGTTTAATAACAATCTCCACTATACCGCTGCTATAGTCCCGAACAATTGTAT
>DATIFQ010000120.1:0-52149 GCA_035455185.1 Bryobacteraceae bacterium
CTCTGCTTCGAAGAACTGGAAGTGTCGTTCGGTGTAGGGCCACCACCCGACCGAGTAGCGCGCCGGGATCGCTATCTTGGAATGGGAATGAGGCTACCTTTCAGCGCAGAAGATCTTCTTGATGTCTTTCGAGGCTACAACTAGGCGGTCTGTTTCTCTGGGAGGGACACCGCGGGTCGCTTTCGGTCATTGCGATCCCGGATCAGATTGTCGCCTCCGGCTGCCGAGCATGAGGTGCTTCACCTCTGGATTCCAGAGAGGAATGTCTCATTCAAAAGTCTTAACCTGATGCATATGAGAGCCAACACACCACAACTTGATCAATTACAGTCGATGTTTCGTGGCCAGTTGATCCAGCCAGGTGACCCGGGCTATGACAGCGCCCGCAAGGTCTACAATGGCATGATCGACCGGCATCCCAAGCTAATTGCGCAATGTGTTGACGCCGCCGACGTGATCGCAGCGGTGAATTTTGGACGCGAAAACCGGATGTTGATATCCATCCGCGGCGGTGGGCACAACGCCGGAGGCCTCGGGGTCTGCGACGATGGGCTCGTGATCGATCTCTCTCGGATGCGGAGCGTCCGTGTGGACCCGAGGGAGCATAACGTTCGCGTCGAGGGAGGATGCACCTGGGGCGACGTTGACCACGCTGCGCACGTATTCGGACTCGCTGTCCCGAGCGGGACCATCTCCACTACCGGCGTCGCCGGTCTGACGCTCGGCGGCGGAATTGGCCACCTCTCCCGCAAGTACGGTCTCACCATCGACAATCTGCTCGAAGCCGATCTCGTGTTGGCCGATGGGAGCTTCGTGAAGGCCAGCGCAAAGGAAAACGAAGATTTGTTCTGGGCTATCCGGGGCGGCGGCGGAAATTTCGGCGTCGTGACATCGTTCCTGTTCCGCGCCTGGCCAGTAAGGACCGTTCACGCGGGCCCGACCTTGTGGCCGCTCGAACAGGCGACGCAAGCGATGCAGTGGTACCGCGAGTTCATCGTCAAGGCACCGGAAGATCTGACCGGCTTCTTCGCCTTCCTTGTGGTGCCGCCGATACCGCTCTTTCCGGCCGAACTCCACGGCAAAAAGATGTGTGGAGTCGTCTGGTGTTATTCCGGTGCGCCCGAGAAGGCTGATGAAGTTCTCAAACCGGTCCGCACCTCGGTGCCGCCAGTTTTTGCGCACATCGGTGCGATGCCGTTCCCAATTCTACAAAGCTTCTTTGATGCGCTCTATCCAACGGGGCTTCAGTGGTACTGGAAAGCTGATTTCGTCAGGGAACTTAGTGACGAAGCCATCGACCGCCATGTCGAGCACGCTGCGAAGTTGCCGACAGGGCACTCCACTGTGCACATGTACCCGATCGACGGAGCGGTGCACCGCGTCGGAAAACAGGATACGGCGTTTTACTACCGCGACGTCAACTGGGCGAGTGTCATCGTCGGTGTAGACCCCGATCCGGCAAACAAGGACCGGATCGTGAGTTGGGCCAAGGACTACTGGCAGGCCCTGCATCCGTACTCCGCCGGTGGTGCCTATGTCAACTTCATGATGGACGAGGGCCAGGAGGGCGTCCAATCAACCTACCAGGAGAATTACCAGCGCCTGGCGGGAATCAAAGGAAAATACGACCGGGCCAACGTCTTTCGCGTCAATCAGAACATTCGCCCAAGCTGAAACCCCGGTCCGGGCCTCAACGCGTCACAGCGACCATCGAATAACGATCACCAGTGGACATCCGGGCCTCCAGGTGAAGCTCGTTTCTCCAGGTTGCGGCTTGAGAGAGCGATCTACATAATGGAATCCCATGAACATGGACGACCTTCGCGCCATGCAGGCGCCTCTTAAGGAACGCTATCGGTCAGAGCCGGATGCAGCCCTCATCACGCTCAAGGCGGAGGGACGGATTGGCGATCGAGTCACATGCAGCATCCAGACCGGCAGGGCTCTTGTCGAGGCGGGCTTGCATCCGGCCACCGGAGGCACCGGTACGTTCGCCTGCTCGGGCGACATGCTGCTGGAAGCCTTGGCGGCATGCGCTGGCGTCACGATGGCGGCCGTGGCGACCTCCATCGGCGTGGATCTGCGGAGCGGTAAGGTGCGCGCCGAGGGCGACCTGGATTTTCGCGGAACGCTTGGCGTGACCAAAGATGTGCCAGTGGGTTTCCAACGCATCCGGCTCGAGTTCGAACTCGATACGGACGCCTCTGCAGAACAGCTCGCAACACTGCGCCGCCTCACCGAGCGCTATTGCGTTGTCTATCAGACGCTTCGCCAGGCTCCCCCTATTTCAGTATCCCTGATTGGCCAGATGACTAAGTGACCCAAATTCGCCCGAGAATGTTTGATCGCTGAAGCGCAGCCGACCCCCCGTGACGTATCCTGGCCGGATCGTGGACAATCCTCTGACCAGTTAGCAGTTGTTTGATTCTCAAAGTCCCGTCTTTTAGCAGTTGCGGTACAATCAGCAGAAGAATCCTTCCGGGACCTGGGAAATGGTTGGCCTAACAATCGGGCACTACGAGATCATCGACAAGCTCGGTGAAGGCGGTATGGGCGTCGTTTACAAGGCCCGCGATACGCACTTGGATCGCCTCGTCGCCATCAAACTGCTGCCGGCGGACAAGATCGCCAATCCCGAACGAAAGAGGCGCTTTGTTCAGGAGGCCAAAGCGGCTTCCTCGTTGAACCATCCGAATATCATTACTATCCACGACATCGCGAACGACAACGGTCATGACTTTATCGTCATGGAGTACGTTCCGGGCAAAACGCTGGATCAACAGATCCCACGCCACGGCCTGAGAGTGAACGAAGTGCTGAAATGCGCCGTGCAGGTCGCCGACGCGGTGGCCCGCGCGCACGGAGCCGGGATCATCCATCGCGACCTCAAGCCCGGCAACATCATGGTGGACGAGCACGGGTTAGTGAAGGTGCTCGACTTCGGTCTGGCCAAGCTGACGGAGACGGCCGAAGGCGGCGAAGACCCCGAAACACGTACGATCCGTGACGAGGAAGCGCCGCGTACCGGGGAAGGCAGGATCATGGGCACGGCCGCTACATGTCGCCGGAGCAGGCGCAAGGCAAGAAAGTCGACGCCAGGTCGGACATTTTCAGTTTCGGCGCAGTGTTGTACGAGATGGTCACAGGGCAACGGGCGTTCCAGGGCGACTCGAGTATGTCGACGCTCGCTGCAATCCTGAGCAAAGAACCCAAGCCTGTCAGCGAGATTGCGCCGGCGACTCCACACGACCTCGCGAAGATCATCAGCCGCTGTCTGCGCAAGGATCCTGAAAAGCGCTTTCAGCACATGGCCGATCTCAAGGTCGCGCTTGCCGAACTGAAGGAGGAATCGGAATCGGGGAAGTTGGCGGCTCAACCCGTCGTCGCAGTAACGAATCACAGGCGCCTCCTCTGGATCTCGGCAGCCGCGGTGCTGGTGGTCGCAGCTGTGGCGTCTACCTGGTTTCTTCGTACGAAGGCCCCGCCTCCGGAGGTCGCCATGACCAGCGCCCCCTTGACCACGTACGCGGGCTCGGAGTCCATGCCTACTTTTTCGCCTGATGGCAACCAGGTGGCCTTCGTATGGAACGGAAACGCCCAGGATAACTTTGACATTTACGTGAAACTGATCCGAACGGAGCCGCCACTCCGTCTGACAACCGATCCTGCCGGTGATGCCAGTCCCGCCTGGTCCCCGGACGGCCGCTCGATCGCATTCCTGCGCGCGACAGGTGATGGGGCCGAGGTCCTCTTGATTCCTGCGCTGGGTGGCCCGGAGCGTAAAGTGGCTGAAGTACTACGTCGGCCTCAGAGACCCTCGATTCCTCCTTTGCTAGCCTGGTTACCGCACGGCGACGGGCTCGTTTTTGCAGACGCGAGTTCCGCCGATGAATCAACTGGCTTGTTTCTGTTTTCGATGAAGACGGGCGAGAGGAGACGGTTGACGTCCCCGCCGAAAGCATCCGTAGGTGACAGCGGCGTCGCCATCTCGCCGGATGGAGAGAAGCTGGTATTTGTCCGGACTTTCTCTTTTCAAAACAGCCATCTCTATCTATTAGCGCTGTCTAGTGACTTGCGGCCAGTTGGTGAACCAGAGCGGATCGCCACCAATCTACAGGCTTGTTACAATCCAGCTTGGACGTCCGACGGAAAGGACATTGTGTTCAGTGCTGTTGAGCAAGGCAACGAACGGCTCTGGCGAATTCCTGCATCCGGCTCTGCGGTTGCCCGGCCACTGGCCGCCGGGGAGGGTGGAGACGACCCGGCGATTTCGCGACAGGGAAACCGCCTCGCGTACCGCGTAGGTGCCACGGACTCAAATCTCTGGAAAGTGGCAATTTCCGGGCAGGGAACGAATCATCCAGTGAAGGTGATTTCATCCAGTCGCCAGGATGTGAATGCGCAGTACTCCCCGGATGGGAAGCGGATTGTTTTTGCCTCTGACCGATCGGGAGACATGGAAATCTGGGCTAGTAATGCCGATGGCTCCGCCCCTGCGCAACTCACTTCGCTTGGGGCGCACTCCGGGACACCACGATGGGCGCCGGACGGCCGACGGATCGCATTTGACTCCAACAAGGAAGGACGCTTTCAAATCTACTCCATCGACGCCGGCGGGGGAGTTCCACAACGGCTGACCAGGAGTCCTGTAGATGATGCAGCCCCCAGTTGGTCACGGGACGGGAAACAGATCTACTTCTCCTCGAAACGAACGGGCCGCTGGGAGGTGTGGAAGATGCCCGCCGAAGGGGGAGACCCGGTTCAGGTGACTCGCCAGGGCGGATTCTCTCCCTTCGAATCCCCAGACCGCCAGTTGGTCTACTGTCAAAAAACGGAGGGCAACTCGGAGGTTTGGAAAGTGCCGGTGGACGGTGGCCAGGAGAGCAAAGTCCTGGACCCGGTCGGAGGCCGACAGTTCGCGGTTGCCGATCAAGGAATCTACTTCATCAGGTACCGGGCCGCAACGCCGACCCTGCAAGTCTTTCGTTTTGCGACGGGGGAGACGAAAGAAATCACCAGGATAGGAACCCCGACCATGATGGGCCTGAGTGTTTCGCCTGACGGCCGATCATTGCTTTACACACAAATAGATCAGGTCGGCAGTGACCTGATGCTGGTGGAGAACTTCCGGTAGCGCCGGATAGGTGAAGCAAGCGCCGCTTTGTCTAGCGATCTGGAAGTGTGTAGCGCGCCCAGTGGTGGCGGCGAAGGAGGGTTTAGCTTCGATGAGTTGTTCCTCCCGTGAGGCTCATCGTGACCAATCTGGAGACCGATGAGCCGCGTGGTAGTGAGGGCTTACAACAAGCGGGGAACAGCGGAGCAGTGGATCAGGGAGGCAATCAGGACGGTGAAGATGGTGCGACTGAGCCGGTTGGGTGCATACTCTGAGCCAAAAACGCCTCATCGGATTATTGAGACGATTCTGCGGCCTAACAATGAACGGCTTTCGAAACGAGAGGGACAAATGAGCACACGAGCAGCACTACTTGCACAGCGGATCGGACAAGGCGCCGACACGCTTGCGGCATTTGCAGAGGGGCTGTCGGATGCGCAGTGGCACACGGTGGTGCCGCGCGACGGTCGTCAGGTCGGCGTGATCATTCACCATGTGGCGAGCATCTACCCGATCGAGATCGATCTCGCCCAGCAGGTCGCCTCCGGGAACAACATTGCGGGAGTGACGTGGGGCTTCGTTGCCGAGTTGAATGCGAAACACGCGCACGACCATGCCGCAGTCGGGAGGCAGGAAACCATCGATCTTCTGCGCAGCAACGGCCATTCCGCCGCGGAGGCGGTGCGCGCCTTCTCCGACGAAGAGCTCGACCGGGCGGCGCCCGTCTCGCTGAACGCAGACGCCCCGCTCACGGCGCAATTTCTCATCGAGGACCACGCGCTCAGACACAGCTGGCACCATCTGGCCAAAATCAAGGCGGTCCTCGGGAGTGTTTGACCCACGGGCCCATGGCGTGGTACCTGACCTTCATGCTCAAACGTGGCGGTTATCGCCGCTGTCAGCTTACCGTCTATCTGCGTCTGAAGGGAACCGAAATTTCCAGTATCGACGGCGCCAGCGGGAACAGCGAGTAGGCGAAGGGCGCCACTGGTTTTGGCACGAGTGAATCAACTCGGAGTCCGGACTGTCAGCCGACGGTTTGCGCGAGAGCGTCCGCTGCGTTCTGGCCTCGGCTGGGGAGGCTTCGTTGAACCGGGGCGTGGATTCATCATCTTCCGTGAGCAGCGGAGGACCGGCAGACGAGAAGCACCGCACGTGCTGGACCAGCGGATAGCTCCCGAAAACGCCCGTAGTCGTCACCTATCGGGGTTGGTTGGCCACATCTGCCTACTGCTACTCAGCCCGAGAGCCGCCACCGCTGCTGTCAAGTAGTAAAAGGAGCCATTGGGCAGGCAGAAAAAGCACTGCGCGACGTCAAGCAGTTATCTCGCGCATGGCGCGTGCCGTCTCTTCCGGACACGCGGTGTTGATTCGCATGCCGGAACCGATTTCGAACCCGGCGATTCGTGTCAGGCGGGGCACGATTTCGAGGTGCCACAAAAAGTAGTCATCATCCTCGCCGTCCACGGGCGCTGAGTGGATCACGTAGTTGTAGTCCGGGTCGTTCAGGAGCTTTGCGAGCCGCGAGAGCGACTCCTTCAAGACGGTCGCGAGGTCCCGCAATTCGTCGATGGTCGCCTGGCCAAAAGAGGGCCGGTGCCGCTTTGGAACGATCCAAGTTCCAAAGGGGACCTGAGATGCAAACGGGTGGAAGACCAGGAAGCAGTCTGTCTCCAAAATGACGCGCTGGCCGGACCGCACCTCCGCCTTCAGGATATCCACGTAAAGGCAACGCCCCGTGGCGTCGTAATAACGAATCGCCTCCTCGCACTTCCTTCGCACGTACGCCGGCACCACGGGGGTAGCAACAATCTGTGAGTGCGGATGGGTGAGCGAGGTACCGGCGTTCTCCCCGTGGTTCTTGAATATGAGAATCAGCTTCAACCGCCGGTCCCGGCGTAGGCCGAGGTAGCGGTCCCGATAAGCGTGAAGGATTTCTTCCACTTCGGCAGGACTCATCCTGTGGATGCAGCGGTTGTGAACCGGAGTCTCGATCACGACCTCGTGGTATCCGACACCTTCCATCTGCAGGAAGAAGCCGTCGAGCAGCAGACGTTCCGTGTTTCCTTGAGGCACCAGAGCGGCGAACTTGTTGGGAATGACGCGGACAGTCCAGCCAGGCTCGTTGGCGGCGCCTGTATTCCGCCGCGCCATCAACTCCGGTGGTGTCTGACGTTCCAGCCCAGGGCAGAAAGGGCAGTTTGGATCGTATTCAGGCTGCGCGGGCCGAGCGGCGGCACGCCGGAATTCATGAGGCCGCTGCATCCGCTCGGTGGCGATGATCACCCACTCCTTGGTGGCTGGATCTTGTCTCAGTTCGGGCACTGCTATACTCCTCTTGTTTCCCCAAACGGGTTTCCCGGCCGACGCTCTGCAACGGGCAGAATTCGTCAGCCGGCTGGGCCGGCTGGCCCGCCCAACATCAGGAAGCGATTGTAGAGCCAGCCGAACAGAAATCCTGCAGCTGCGCCATCCAGAGTTCCCCAGATCGTGCCTGCAAGCACGCTCACAACTGTGGGCGCTGCGCCGTAACCCGGATAAACGGAACTCATGAGACGCAGGAACTCAACGCCATAAGGTGAAAACACGGCGTTCAGCAATCCGACGAACAGCATGCAGCCGCCCCACAGGGCAGCGAATGCCAGTGCACAAGCTTTTGTCGATAGCTTCATTTTTCTTGCGCCATTCTTCCTTCTGCCCGAGCCAGGAGGGCGCGGGCACACTTACGTGATGGCCGGAGTTGGTCGCCAGCCTGGATCTAGCTGAACTCTAAGCCGCAAAAGGTCTGACTGACGACCACAAGACCGTCAACGGGAGCGCGAACCACCACCTTCCCGACGTTCGCCTCCGCTCGTACGCTCCTCGACCCGTGCTTCCTGCATCGTCAGGCTCCGGGCAAAGAGCATATCGTCTCGATCCTTTGGCCGGGCTTGTACTCCTTTCGTTCCACAGGCGGGCAATTAGCCTCCGGAGCGATATCCCGCCTAAAAGCTGTCGGAGCCTTGATTGGGCCTCTCGCAGTTGTCTGTCGAGTTCTTGCGCGTGGTTCTCAAACCGGCCGGTACAATGTTTCCTGGCCTGATCGAGATACTCCCACATCCGCTCGAGCTGGGCCGCGCTAAACTCGAGCTTCGGAGCTTTCTTAGAGAGCACCGTTCCATCCCGATAGAGCCGACCGGACCACCCATGACACTTGATCCGCCTCTAGCGGTTTCGGCAGCAGATCGTACCCGCCGAGATTAAGGACTTCGGCCCACATAGTGTCATCCCTCAGCCGGGAGACGACAATGAATTTCGGCGATAGGGCGCCTTCAACCACCGAGATCTGTTCGAGCAGTTCGCTCCAGGAAGGAGCTTGCGCGTCGCCATCCATGATCACGACAGGAATGGAGTCGGTAGCCGGCACCTTACGCGCCTCGATCCCGTCTTTAGCTAAGCGAAGTCTCCGCTGTGAGGCTTCGAGCGCTGCCGTCATGAAGAGCCGGCCACTCTCATCCGCTGTAATCACCAGTGCGACCACACCGTCGTGGTCAGGAAGCGACGGCCGCGCCATGATCGGTCGCTTCTCGCTTACCATTTCCGTCTCCTCGCGCTGCCTAACCGGCAAGGGCGCACGGGGTCTGATACTCCGCGAGTTGCTCGTTGCCTTCGGATTGTTCCGCACGTTCCTGGCAAGAAACACAGTAAGGAGACCAAGGAATGATTGCGAGTCGTCTCGTCGGGATGTCCCCCCCGCACGACGCACAAATGCCGAAGGTTCCTTCGCGAATCTCGCGCAGTGCTCCCTCGACCGAGCGAAGCTGCGCGCAGATTCGATCGACATTGCGAAGGAGGAGTTCGCGATCCGCAATGCTGCGTACCTGGTCCATGGGATCGCTCACGGGGTCGATGGCTAGGCGTTCGCGCCGTTCACAAATCTCTCGGATCAGCTCGTCGCGCTTGGCCTCGATGGCTCGTTTGAATCGGTTCTCTTGAGCTCTGGTCATTTCGGCCTCCTGTTGTGTCACCAACCTTGATTCTAGGAATCTTGTGCGCGGCGGCGTATCCCCTGGACAAGTGAAGTCACCTGTAAATTGTGGTGAGGTGGGACAGGGAGTGGGCGAGCGGATTTGACACACACTCCATCTTCTTGTGCGGACTGCCCGCTCATGCTGTGCCCGCGCGCAGGCCCCGCTACTCCTCGAGCAGTAGCCTCCGGGTGGCCGGCGACGGCACACCGCTGACCGTCAGGTTGTTTGCCTTCTGGAACTCGCCGATCGCCTTCATCGTCGGCTCGTCAAGTCCGCCATTCACATCGCCCTGATATAGCCCGTTCTTTTTCAACACCGCCTGGACCTGCTCGATCACACCGGGGTTGTAGGGCTCGTAAGTCCCTCTATCCAGTCCTGTGATCAGGGCCACGCTCTCGGTTTCCTTTTGATCCTGGACCGCTAACGCCGGCAGCGCCACGAGGAGGCACGCCAGCATGAGAGCGATTGCCAGCACGATCCATCGGTTCTTTCCATACCTCCTTGCCGTGCTCACTTGTGCATGGCCCTTGTGCGCATAAGGTTTGCCTCCTACCACCAGACTAGTGGGGTGCAACGGGAAAGGGTATCCCTCCAATGCACTAACTGCCGGCCGACATCTCATTAGCAGCGTCTCGCCTGTATCAACATCAAGTTGTTCGAGAGTAACTACTTGCCAGCAGCGGCACCAAAACCGTTCAACGCGCCCTCGGTCTTGTACCAGGCCTCCTCCGGTGAACCTTCCTGGCCACCGCGCGCCTCCCAGTAGGAATAAGCGAGGCGGACGATTTCCTCATGGTCAGGATTGGAGTTTTCAGCAGCGGGCGTGAATCCGCAAAAGATCATGCCACCTTGCGGGGCGGCGGAACTTCAGAAAGCTTCTGTCTCCAGGCAAGCCAAGCGGAGGTGCTGACTCGCAACGCCTCGTCTGGGTCAAAAGGTGTAAGCAGCACGTCATAACCGCCGAGGTTCAACACTTGTGCCCAGAGCCTGTCGTCCGCCAGGCGAGATGAGACGATCAGGTTGGGCGGGGGTATGAAACCTGTCAACGCACCGAGCAGGTCCGTCCAGCAGCCGTCCGGCAGCTCTGTGTTCGAAATCACGACGCCGACGGGATGCTCTCGCAGAAAGGCGAGTGCCGCCTGGCACGTCGAGAACCAGTAGACGCTTGATCGTGAATGGCCGAAAAGGCGCCGAAGAGGCAGACTATCCGTTTCGGAGGGTGAGATGAGAACAACTTCAATCCCCGTCTCAAGGACGGAGGAACCCAGAGAGGGCAGCATGTTATTGCTCCTCGCTCACCCCTGATTCTGTATCTGACGAAGGACCATGTCAAGGGGCTGTTTCAGGTCTTTAACTATTCAACCGCCTCCAGGTTTCAGAACGTATGGGCACCGCGGAACCAAAGCCGGGAACCGTCAGGGCTCCAGCCGACATCCATTCCGAGCAGAAAGCTCTCGCCCAGATTCTTTAAAGGAATGAGCCGGACACGCTGCCGATTATTTCGAAATCGAGTCTATCGTTTGAAGAAGAATTCGTAAGCCTTATTCTCCACTGACCGGTCCCTTATCGTTAAGACCGTGGTTAACATTCTTCCCTCCGCCCCCAACGTGAAGCGGCGGCTACGCGAGTTTTCGGGACAGCTCACCTCGACGACCAGCCTCTGCCCGCGCCACCAGTGCCATCGCGCACTCGCCGCGCATGTCTGTCCCTTTAACGTGTAAGCATGCTGCTTGCCATCGGTGGTTAGCTCCAGCGTCTCGTTCGTTTCCCCTGTCTCGTTGGTGGTAACGGTGAAAATTCGAATCTGGGGTTCGTTGTGCTCGATCTGGATCGTCAGACTCTTAGGCGGTGGAACATTCCCGAACCGGCTTCTCTGAAGATCCAACTGCCACGTCCCGCTGAAATCAGGCTTGTTCGACTTCTGGGCGGACAACCCGAGAGCTATAACGGCCAACATCGCCCACAATCGCAGTGCGACACTCATTGCAGACCTCCTGTTCGCGACTCGTGACGTTTCCCGCCCTGACCGATGACTGGCGGGCTTCCCTGCCGCCCCGAGTACTTGTCCAGTGACGATATCAATCTTCTGGCGAGCCCCGGGACCTGCAATTCTTTCTCGATGATTTCACGGTCTTCGAGCGTCCTGCCGTAGAGCTCGCCGTTGTCACTCACGTCCTGCCGCAAGGTGGTGCCCTCCAAGGATACGCCTGCGAACACACCGGCTGCGACGGAGGTGCCGACGCCCAACATGAACTGGCTGGAGAGCAGGCGCTCCATCCCGCGCTCATTCATCGCCAGCAGAATGACATCGGTTTCCGAGCCGCCTACTTGCGGACCGAAGCTCACGCCCTCAATCCGCACAGTACCTGGAGCGGTCCAACCGACCCGGCTCTTATTCCTACACGAAACGTAGCCTTTGCCGTAGCGAGCGCCGAAGATTAGGAAACCCCGTTTTAGCCCTGGCACGATGACGGAGCAATGTGCACGGTCCAGCAGTTCCTGTGGGATTGCCCGGTCGGGCGTCTCCATGACTTCCTGAAACACGGTCGTTGCGTCGCGAAGACACTCGTCGTGTTCTGACGCCGCCAAGCAAGCCGCAACCGAAGATCGAAAGAACCGGCCACCTCATTTCTACCTCTGTTCCATCGATCTGGATTCCGGCGACGGCCTGGAATCCTTTTCGCCCTTGGGAACTCTCGCCACCATGGCAATGACGAACACGATAACCGTTCCGCCGGCCAGCAACACCGCACCAAGAATAGGTGGCAGTGTGATCGTCCAGTTCGATTGTTCAGTAGCTGCCTGAAGGGGGCCGACGTGCAATAGTTGCCGCTCCGCCGTGGTGAGGGTGATTCCCTGATAGGTCAGCACGGCGGTACCGGCCACAATGAGCACGATCCCTAGAAAGAGACTGAGTATGGTCTTCATCAATTCCTCCAAGCGTCTCTCGAGGCCTCGCCAGCGTATCGAGCCCCGAAAGTACATGGGCCTGCATTCATAAGCATTGTGCGGCGACGCGGGCGGGCACTCCATCCGTTGGGGGCATGAGTTTCGGACGGTTCAGGCCGTAAAATGGCTCGCCCTTCTGCACGGCATCGAAGACCGCCGCGGGAGGACGCGCTTCTCACGCTAGGGGCGAAACTCTGCGGCCAGAAAAATTGACTTCTGAAGAATGCAGATGCGTGGTCCGAAGCTTGACACTCGTTACGGATCTAGTCAACAGCCAGCGATACCATGTACACAAGGCCGGCAACGAAGACCGCAATAAGAGACGCCCAAACCCATCGGAACACCGGCCCCAACCCGCCCGATGCGTTTCCCAGCGAGTTGTGCAGATCGCCTATCAGCATGTTTGGCTCCTCAATTTCAGTCTATGAACGACGGGTTTGCGCGGACATCCCGCAAACAGGTGACATGGTCCCCTGACTTCCACTTCATCGTACGGGGGTCTTCCGCGCGTGTTCACTCTCGGCCGTGTTCGTCAACACCGCCACCGGAAATCGGCGCAACAGATCGCGGACTCTCAGGACGCTGCGCACGCCCTCCCGGAGCTGAACGTCGACTATTTCGCCGGAGAGGACATCACGCCAGGAGTGCGGAGCTCCCTCTGGCAACCGCAGCGCGGTATCGGACCATGCCCGTTCTCCGAGAGGGACCCTGTATGTTGCAGTCAACTGCGTTGTCCATCGCGGAGCGACGGTCAGAGCCCAAGTGGTCTCATGGCGCCGGCAGAACGCCACGAGGTTGTCCTTTTTGGCTCCCGTTGCTTCCACTGGAAGGTAGTCCCCGGCGAGGAAGACATCCGTGTGAGCGCGGCGGAAGTCCAAAGCCTTGTCTGTAAGGTAGAGTTTGATACGGCCGTCTTTCCAGCCGGAGACTATCTCCCTGAGCAGTCCGCGCAGGTTCTCTGTCTCCCGCTTCCGCAGTTGCTCCAGCAGCGCGATACGCGTCCGATAGTCCACGGGGCGCCGATTGTCGGGATCCACCAGACTGAAATCCCAGAGCTCCGTGCCCTGGTAGAAATCCGGCACACCCGGCGCTGTGATCTTAATCAGCACCTGCGACAGCGCGTTGAAAGCGCCATGAAGCGCTAACCGCTCCTGAAATCGGAGGAAGTCCGGCAGGAATCGGTTGGATTCTGTGGGGTCCAGAATGCTCTCAGCAAAACAAACGAGGGCTTCTTCGTGTGCCTGGTTGGGGCGAAGCCAACCAGAGTGGTCCTTGGCTTCGCGCGCTGCCTTTACCAGGAAGCACTTCAGACGTTCCAGGAAACTCCGGTTCTCGTCTGGCTCAAGGGGCCACGCGCCTAGTAGTGTTTGGTAGATGAGCACCTCCTCGGTCGGGGAGGGAACCTCATGGCCGTTCACGGTGGTCTTCTTGTCGCCGTTCCAACGGTTCCAGCGCGAGAGGCGATTTCTCCATTCGTCGGGCAGCTCGCTCAGCACGTTGATTCTGGCCCTGACATCCTCGCTGCGTTTGGTGTCGTGACTGGAAGTCGTGTTCATGGCGTACGGCCAGTGCTCATTCTGGTCCTTGAGAATGCTGTGGAAGTCCGTCAGAGAATATGGCGGTCCCTCACGCAGAGGATCACCTCCCACTTCATTGCGCGAGATCAGGCAGTGCTGCGCATAGAAGGCCGTGTCTTCCAATCCTTTCGCCATGACCGGGCCGGTGAACTGTTGCCACCTCATGACGAAACGCAACCACTGCGGTTTCTGATCCTTGGCGTAAGCCGGCGGCTCCAGGAGCAAGACCCGCCGAAGGAAATCGAATGCGGCCGTGCTGACGCGGATCTCGGAGGTCCGGCGGCGCGCGAGGTCCAGGGTTCGCTCGATGTAGTGCCGGTCCCGCTCGTCCACGGTGAAATCCCGGATGTAAGTCCGATAAACCGGAAGGCAGGCGGTAGTCTCCACCAGTGCGTTCATCAACTCGGAGAGGGGGACATCGCGCGCCTGCCGGTCTTGTGCCGCAAGGGCCCCGAGGTGATGTCCCAGTTCGTGTACCTCGCCGGCAAACAGCTTCCACATCACCTGCTTGTTGCGGGCATAACAGACTTCGGCAAAGGGCATCCGGTCGCCCGTGAAGTTCGCGTACGTTTCCTCCAGCGATCGCAGCCCGTCGGGATGCACGAACACGTCGTTCAAGACGTTCAGAAAGTCGTAGCCAGTTGTGCCGCAGGCACGCCACTGTCGCGGCAGAGGTTCGTCGCGTCCGAGAACCTTCTCGACCACAACATAGAAGCTCGGTGGCGAACCCTTGCCGCCGAGCTCGGCCTGTAGCCGTTCCAGGTAACCTTGCGGATCGTGAAGCCCGTCGATGTGGTCGACGCGCAGACCGGTGACCTTGCCCTCCTTCACGAGTTGGAGAATCGGCTCGTGCCTCGTGCGAAAGACCTCCTCGTCTTCGACCCGCAGACGCACGAGATCGTTAATGTCGAAGAAGCGGCGGTAATTGATCTCCTCGTACGCGATCTTCCAATGCGCAAGCCGATAACCCTGTCCAGCGAGTATTCGGTCAAGAAAATCGGCTCTTTCGGGCCGGTCCTTTGTGTCACTGAGGTCCCGCAGTGCCGCATCGATTGCGAGACGAACTTCGAGATGATCACGATAGAGGTGGAACAATCGCTGCTTGAGGGATTGCGAAAGCTCTCGTCTGCGGCCGGCCTCGACCGGTTCAGTCGCAGTGCGCCGCGGCATCCCTTCGACAATGGATTGGAGCTGCCGCAGTTCATCGATCGATGGATGACCTGCTGCAATCTGCCCTGTGATCTGGTCAACGCATTGTTCAAGAATCGGAGCGTACGAACAGGGATCGAGGGGAAGCCGGCGCTCATGGTAACGCAGGAAGAAGCCGGACTCATCCAGATGAACGGCCAGCTTGCCATTCTCCAGCACATTGCCGTAAAGGTCACCGAGCACCGGAAGCAGGATCTTGTCTTCCAGTAGAAAAGCGGCTTTGGACGTGGCTGGACGCCAATCAATGTCGAAGAATTGCGCGTAGGGAGAGCCGGGGCCGTTTTCAAGGACATCCATCCACCAGGAATTCTCATGGCTGGCAGCCATGTGATTGGGTACGATGTCGAGGAGAAGGCCCATGCCGTAGTGCTTGAGCTTCTCGCACAGATCATCGAATTCTTCATCTGTACCGAGCTCTGAGTTCACGCGCCCCGGGTGTGTGACGTCGTAGCCGTGCGAACTCCCTCGCTGCGGCCGAAACCGTGGAGAAGAGTATAAGTCGCCGACGCCGAGTCCATGCAGATAAGCAACCAACTCGCGGCAATCTACGAACCGGAAATCGCGTGTGAATTGAACGCGGTAGGTCGATATGGGAACACGCAGCTGACTCATTTCGCTGCCTCAGCGGTACGCGGCTCAAAGTAAAAACCGAGCTTCGCTCCCAGCGCACCCATGGTCCGAACCCATTCTTGCGCCGCGCTGTCGCATCCGTTGGCTTTCGCCTGCAACTCCTCGAATCGGGCCTCCCGAACCGCGTGATAGACATTTTGCGCCGCCCAGAGGTTGACCTGGAACGGCAGGAGCGGGCACAGGCTGACGACTTTGTGGAAGCGTTCGAGCAACTGCCGCTCGTCCGGATTGCGATGGAAAGCCTCGGCCGCGTGTTCGACCGTCTTTCGAAATGCAAACTCCAGTGTGACCATGTCCAGAAGGATCCCTGTACGGTTCACCTGGTCCAGGAGAGCCTGCACTTGATTCGTCTCAGGTTCATCCGTCGATAGAGCTGCCGACAAATCCTCGTGCAGTGTGAAGTCGACCGCCATCTGAAAACGCGCGGGCAGGGGGATGCCGAGCTCCGTAACAAAGCGGGCGAGGGTGGCGTAGTTGCTGTAGAAACCGCGGTACAAGAAGGCCGCCTCAGCCAACGCTTTTTCCATGATTAGACCCACGATTTTCCGCTGCTCGTCCCGGAACAGCAGTCGCAGGGAATACGTGCCACTGCCGAAGTTTTGGTCGACGGAACGAATTAGTTCCGGAATTTCGCCGCGGTGGAAGATCTCTTGAATTTCGGCTAGGAGAGCGCCGTAGGCGTCGGCTCCTCTATACTCCCTCACGCCGCCACTGACGTTCTGATCACCGAGGTGGATCGCTCCGAAACTAAGTGTTGTCGATTCCTCGGTGATGCGGGAAGTAATCTTGGCCCGTCCTAGTACAAGATGCGCTTTCCCCTCGTGCACTCTTTGGTAGTCTTCCCGATCCACCTCGTAGGAATAGATCCCGCTCTTCGGCGGGTACTCCTCAAACAGTGAACTGATGGCATAATGAGCCCCGACCTTCTCCAGATTCACCATCGCGGGTTTCACGAACTTCTGGTAAATCAATCTGCCGTCGCGGTGTTCCGGCAGGTTGCTCTTGGCTCTCTCAAGGAGGGTCAGAAAGCCATCTTCGAGTCCGTCGCCGAACATCTCCTGGCCAAGCTGTAATGCGCGGGCGGCGTATTGGATCACCTGCACAGTCTCGATGCCGGACAACTCGTCGAAGAACCAACCACAACTCGTGTACATCAACATCGCGTGCCGCTGGAGCTCCAGCAACTTCAGCGCGCGGACTCGATCCGCCGGCTGGAGCGAGCGGTTGGCATGAGTTTCCAGGAAGCGGCTTACATTATCCGGCGACCGATCCAGAATGACGTCAATGTAGGCATCGCGCGCCTTCCAAGGGTTGCGGAAAACCTCGTGCCCAGCTTCCTTGAAGCGCTCCGCCAGTTGGTCCCGCAGCCAGTCGAGGGCCTGGCGTAGCGGGGCACGCCAGTTCTGGTGCCATCCGGGATGCGCCCCGGAGTTGCAGCCGCAGTCTGCCTTCCAGCGCTCGACGCCGTGGGCGCAGCTCCAGGAAGTACTCTCAATAACCTGCACCTCGTGTGACGGAGGGTACCTCTCCAGAAACTCGCTGTAGTTCGTCAATCGAGCCAGACTACTTGCCTCGATGAAGTGAAGCGCGTAAGCGAGCGCCATGTCTCCATGCCGGCGATGGTGGCCGTAAGTTTCGCCATCAGTGGCGATGTGGACCAACTGCGGCCAGGAGCGGGAATCAGCGAACGCTCCATTCAACCGCTGCGCCAGGTTCTCGCCCCGAACCAGGAGGTCCTCGAAAGCCACCGCTTTCGAGATCGGGCCGTCATAGAAAAACAGCGCTAATGAACGGCGTGACGGCAGGCGGATCCGGTAGGCGATCGAAGGATCGATCCTGCCGCCGTTCACATCCTTCCAGACGCGGCTTCCTATTGGTCGCACTTTATTCGCCTGGTACGGCGAAAGGACCGTAAACCTGATTCCCATCTCGGCGAGAATGTCCAGCGTCTCCAGATCCACGGCTGTTTCCGGCAGCCACAGGCCTTCCGGCTTGCGGCGGAACCGATGCCCGAAGTCGCGGATGCCCCACAGTACCTGCGTCCGCTTGTCCCTATTGTTCGCCAGGGGAAGAATCACGTGATTGTAGGCTTGAGCCATCGCCGAACCATGGCCAGAGAATCTCCGCTGACTTTCGTTATCGGCCGCGAGGATGGCGCGATAGACATCCGGACATTCCTGCTCCATCCAGGCCAGCAGCGTGGGACCGAAGTTGAAGCTGATCCTTGAGTAGTTGTTGACGATCTGCCGGATTCGGTTATCGGCATCCAGGATCCGCGAAGCGCTGTTCGGCGCGTAGCACTCCGCCGCAATCCGTTGGTTCCAGTCGTGGTACGGGTATGCCGAATCCTGGAGCTCGATCGCCTCCAGCCAGGGATTCTCTCTCGGGGGCTGGTAGAAATGCCCGTGAATGCAGACGTAGCGTTCCATCTATGCCTCCACACACCGTCTGTATAACACCGCCGATCGCCGTTTCAATGCGAGTTCCATGTCGTTAGGCGAATCCAGCTCTTCCGGTAGATCGGAGCCGGGGCCAAACCAGGTTGCATCTGACGAGTCCAGTAGTTTCGACCAACGCCCGGTCGCCACGGGCAGCTTCACTCGAACGCCAGTTTCAGCAAAACACAGCACCAGAATCACTTCGTCGTTGTCGCGCCATCGCCTGACGAATATCACTTTGGCCTCTTCATCCGTCACCACGGACATTTGCTCTCTGCTGAGGAAAGCCAATGCCGGGACCTCCCGGCGAAGATGTAACAACGCCCGGTAGAAACCTAGGAGCGTCCCGTGCTCACCCTTCTGGCGGAGTTCGAGGTTTAGCTTCGACCGCAGGAAGGTCCCCTCTGCCTGAGGATCCGGGGGATCGCCCTGCCAAGCGAAGGCGGCGAACTCCTCCTTCCTTCCCCGGCGAACCGCTTCCACGAGATTCGCATCCGAGTGGCTTACGAAATACAGAAACGGCGCAGTCTCAGCATACTCCTCACCCATGAACAAAAGCGGAACGTGGGGTGAGAGAATCACGGCCGCCGCCGCCAATTTCAGGTCTTCGAACGACACCAGGTTGCCGAGACGCTCGCCCAGCATGCGGTTCCCCACCTGGTCGTGATTCTGGGAGAACACCACGAACTTGTAGGCCGGGATGTCAAGCGCAGAGGCGCCGTGGCGGCGCCGGCGGAACCGAGAGTATTCGCCAGAGTAAACGTAGCCTTCTTCGAACGCCTTCGCGATATGGCGCAGTTCGCCGAAGTCCTCGTAGTATCCGGCCCGATCGTCGGTCAGCAGAACTCGCAAGGCGTGGTGGAAGCCATCGGCCCACTGGGCGTCCAGGCCAAAACCGCCGAGATCCTTGGACCGGATGAGACGAGGATCATTCAGATCGCTTTCCGGGATCACGTGAACCCGTCGGTTCAAACGGGTGGCCTCTTCGCGAATGGCGTCGCCCAATTCCTCCAGAAACGGGTAGGCAGAGCGATCGAAAATACCGTGCACGGCATCGAGCCTTAGAGCGTCGATATGGAATTCCCGGACCCAATAAAGCGCGTTCTCGATGAAGAACCGCCTCACTTCGTCGCTCCCGGGACCGTCGAAGTTGATCGCAGGTCCCCATGGTGTCTTGTAGTTCTCCGTGAAGTACGGGCCAAAATCCGAAAGGTAGTTGCCTTCGGGGCCGAGGTGGTTGTAAACGACGTCCAGTACCACGCCCAAGCCGTGCTCGTGACACTCATTCACAAGCCGCTTCAGCCCCTGCGGGCCACCATAGGAGTTCTGCACCGCGAAGGGATAGGCGCCATCGTAACCCCAGTTCCGCTCGCCTGGAAACTGGGCGACCGGCATGAGCTCAACGCAGGTGACGCCGAGGTCGCGAAGGTATTCGAGGCAAGGGATGATAGCATCGAAGGTACCCTCCGGCGTAAATGCTCCGACGTGGAGTTCATAGAGGACACACTGCTCGATGGGCAGCCCCCACCACGCTCGGTCCTGCCAGTGAAACTCCGCATTCACAACCTCGGATGGTCCGTGCACTCCGTCCGGCTGGAACCGTGAGGCGGGGTCCGGCCGGTTCAGTCGCCCGTTGATTCGGTAGAGATAGCGCGTCCCTGGAGGAGCGTTCCCAGGAACTACTTCCCAGTAGCCCGCCCCGAGCTGGTGCATGGCCACCGCGAAGCGCTGCGGATAAGTGATCCGCAGTTCGACGTCCGATGCCTGCGGCGCCCACACGCGGAAACGCGTCACGCCTTCGCCGAGGTGGAGAGTTCCGTGTCGGAACCCAAAGTCCATTGGTTCCATGCAGTTGTTTCTTTTAAGGTTAGCGGGAAGATGGGCAGGTTAGACATCCCACCAACACAGGAGGGTTTGGTCTTTTATGCCGCAGTTTGCCGCCCCTCATTGAGCGGGACTGAGAAAGCGCATGCCGGCCGGTCCTGCAAGGCCGCAGCGTGTTCCAAGACTCTTCTCGCGTGCTCGGCGATCATACGAAACTCCGGCTTCGTATTGCAGGTTTGGGTTGCCTGGACCACCGTTGTAGGCCCCCACCGCTCGCGCTACGTCGCCCTGGAAACGGGCGAGGAGATCGCGAAGAAAAAAACCCGCAAAGGTGGTGGCGGCTTCCGGCGGCACATCGTGGAGATTGAGTTTCTTTGGAGGACGCGAGTGCTCCGCTAGGGTGGAGTAGTCGTGCGCGTCCTTCTGGGAGAGGCCATGTGCCTAGCGCAACGTCTTCCTGGTGATTCGCCAGATGCCGGAGGATTCGTCGAAACCAGAAACCCTTTCGACCGCGCTTTCAGGATCACATCGCCTTTCTCAGCGTGCCTCAGGACATGCTCCAGGCGCACAGTAGGACGGCGACGACGCCGACTACCGCCGGCCAGGTACGCATATGCGCCTCCTGGTCCGTATTTGCCAACGTAAGCGGAGACCGCGTGAAGGCCTGACAGGAAATGATCTCTCGATCTACAATTCAAAAGGGATGGAACCGCAGAGCCCCGCCTTCCGAACCCGCATTGAGCATCTTTTGGCCATCGACCGGGAGTCGAAGCCGAAAGTCTACTTGCAGGTCTTCGATGCCGCGGAGGTCTTCAGCCTCAACTACGCCTTGGAACTCCTCCTGTCAGCCGGCATCGCCACGCTTGGCTTGGTGTTAGACAGCCCAGCGGTCGTCATCGGCGCGATGCTAATTTCCCCAATGATGGGCCCGATCCTTGCCGGAGGCCTGGCACTTGCTGCAGCGGATATCTATCTGGGGATCAAGTCCCTGCTGAGCGTGGTGCTGAGTTCGCTGTGCGCGATCCTGTTCGCCGCCGCGCTCGTTTGGCTGCTGCCGTTCCACTCGCCGACCCAGGAAATTCTCGCTCGTACGCATCCAAACCTGCTCGACCTGGTTGTGGCGCTTTTTTCCGGGCTCGCCGGTTCCGTCGTGGTGTGCCGTGGCGGGGGTGGTGGCGGCGTCACCGCACTGCCCGGTGTGGCTATCGCGGTGGCGCTGATGCCGCCCCTGTGCACGGTCGGATTTGGAGTCGGCAGCGGATTCTCTTGGCCGATCATCACCGGCGCCGGATTGCTGTTCTTGACCAACCTGGCTGCCATCATGGCGAGCGCCTTCGTCACGTTCTATGCGGTCAGAATGGACGCACCAGAGCTCCGCATGAAGATCGATTATTCGATCCTGGAGCACGCGGCCTCGGACCGTCTCTACCGCCTGTTGATGAAGACCCGCCTTGCCCGCACGTTCGGTGACATCGGCAAGTTGCGATGGCGCGTCCTGATGCTGGTCGCCACTCTTGTTGCGTTGTTCATTCCGCTGCGGCAGTCCTTATTTCAGTTGAGAGAAGAGACGATTGCCCGGACAGCCGCGAACGAGGCCGTGCGACTGATGGCGTCCCCGGGGATGATCTTCACCCAACAACTGGATGTGACTCCGGAGCGGATCATCCTTCGAATGATCGTGACGGAAACTGTGCCCGAGGACAGGATTCGAGAAGCGGAGAAACTCCTGCTTCGCCGCACTGGGAAGGAGGTTACTGTGGCCGTCCGCAAGGTGGCCAGTGAGGAGGAACTGGCCATGCTCCGCGAGCGGTTTCGCACCCCGCCGGCGCCACCTCAGCCACGAGATCTGAATTCCATGCGGACCGAATTGATCGGCCGTGTTGAACAGCCCCTCAAGGAGGTCTGGCCCACCGAGTTGGCGCCACTCGTTTCCTACGAAGTCGGATTCACTCCAGAAGATATTCTGGTGCGAGTGCGGTACAAATCAGAAACCCCGCTCGACGCCACCGCGGAGGCAATGCTCACCAAAGTGCTCCAGACCCGGTTGAATGAGCCAAAGCTGCGGCTCATCTTGGAGCATGAAGCGACTCCGAAGTCCAGAACACGCAGGAGCGTCAGGAAGTAGTCCGCCAAGCAGTCTGGGCGGATGCGCGGTGCTCCGCGGGTTGCTGTGGTGGCTTACTGGCAATTCTCGGCGTGGGTCTGCTCGCCGCCTAGGACGTGCTTGACACGAACCTGACCTTGCAGATCATCGAAAGTACTGTTTTTCTGTTCCCAAAGCTGCTGGCCGAGGTGGTCATCCTAGTCACCGGATTTTGGCTGGTGCAGTATATGAGCGGCAGCATGGTAGTCTAGGCCGTTAATGAGAACCTTCCGTTCGTGTCTCTTACGGTAACGGAAACGCCGAGCCGGAGAACAGGAGAAATTCTTGTGGAACCACCTTTGAGTCGCGCCAGCTAGAGTGCCAAGGTCAGAGTGCCCGTCGCAACCAAGGCGATCGCCCAGACCCGATGCGCGGCGTAGCAGCGCGACACCAAACTTCTCAAAGACCAGCGCAGCAACTGCCGCCGTCACCAGCAGGTATCCGGCCGCGTGCGCGCCTGTGGCCAGAAATGCTACAGGCGCACTGGAGGCGCTCATGCTGTGATGCGCGTTCCGTGAAAGGCCCCCAATCCGATGAGGGCCACCCATGAGGCAACTGCGTGGTCTGTCATCCGGGTCGCCTCATGAATAACAGTAAGAGTCGGAGGACGCGTCGCCGCCCTCCAACCGGACCTGGTGCGCACGCATGCTGCCGAACTGAAGGAAGAACTTTGGATCCAGCTTCATCCCTCCTCCTTCGAGCACATCGATCTTGGCCATCCAGCCGAGTATGCACACTCTTCATGCTTCATGAGCAGCACTGCTGACCAGCGGAATGGCCCGGCTCCTGAGGATATGGAGTGCCGGTTGTGCCTCGGTGACCGAGTAGGTCGAAATGCTTCAGGAGTGTGCCATCGAGGTCGGTGAGAACGACGTCCATCTGCCACCGGAGTACACGAACTGTCCGCTCGTAGCGGTTTTCCGACTCTGCCAGACCACAAGTGACTTAAAATACAGGCGTTATGAGAATGCGAAGCTGGCCGTTCTTACTTATGGGATTTGGCGCCCTGCTGGTACTGATTGGGCTGTCCTCGGCGGCTTTGCATCACCGCATGGAACAGGTTCGCGCGGAAGTGCAGGCGCTTCAGCAAGCGAACGAGGAAACCAGCCGAGTGCTTAATGATTTGCGATCTGAAATCTACCTCTTTGCGGTCCTGCTCCGGGATTACTTGCTGGAGCGTTCCCCGGAGGCCGCCGCCCAACAACGGCAGGCCCTGGGGGAACTTCGCAATTCTACGCAGGATCACTTGCGAGCGTTGCAGGGGAAGGCGGTGTCGAGAGATCGGCCCGAGGTACAACGATTGCGGAATGTCATCGAGGAATACTGGCGGTCGGCGGAGCCTGTCTTCGGGTGGACGCCGGCGCAAAAGGCGTCAGAAGGCTCAGTGTTTCTTCGGCGGCGAGTCGTTCCTCAGCGGCAGGCGGCCTTCCAGCTGGCTTCTGAAATCGAGAATGTGAGTCTGTCACAATCACGGCTCCGTCAGCAGGAAGTTCTGCGTACCCAGGAAGGTCTGAAAGGCTACCTGAGGCGCGTCGCTGCCGCGGCGCTCATCCTCGGCGCGGTGGTCGCGATGGTCAGTGTCGCGAGAACTCGCTCGCTCGAAGCCAGCGCCACTCGGCACCTTCGTCTGATCGAACGCGGCGCTGAGGACCTCAGGCGCTTGTCACTGAGGCTGTCCAAGGCTCAGGAGGACGAGCGAAAAAGCATTTCACGAGAGCTGCATGACCAAGTGGGACAGATGCTCACAGCTTTGCGCATAGAACTCGTCAACATCGAGGAGTTCCGCCAAGACGCTGGCGGCGGTTTTGCGCAGCACATGGCCGACGCGAGGAGGCTCGCCGAGGAAACGTTGCGGACCGTTCGGGACATCTCGATGGGGCTGCGTCCTTCAGTGCTGGACGAACTGGGTTTGGGCCCCGCCCTCAAGTGGCAGGGGCGCGAGTTCACGCGTCGGAGTGGCGTAGCAGTGGAGATCCAGATAGACGGTAGCCTCGACAAACTCCCGGACACGCATCGGACGTGTGTGTATCGAGTGGTGCAAGAGGCGCTAACCAATTGCGCACGTCATGCCCGCGCCAGTCTGATCAGGATTACGGTGCATGGGGGTGCTACCGCGATCGCTCTGACAGTCGAAGACAATGGCGTCGGCTACAACGTTCCAGCGGATAGCTCGCGCGGACTGGGACTACTCGGTGCCGAGGAGCGAGTGCGAGAATTAGGGGGCAGGATGGAGATCTTCTCACGACCCTCAAAAGGAACGTTGCTGCGTTGCGAGATTCCAACCTCACCGGAAGTGAAAGTATGACGACGAAGACAAAGATCCTAGTGGCCGATGATCACGGAATTGTGAGACATGGTCTGCGTTCCCTTTTGGAACGGCAGCAAGACATGGAGGTCGTCGGTGAAGCCAGGGACGGCAGAGAAGCCGTCCGCATGGCGAAGGAACTCGATCCTCATATCATCGTCATGGACATCGCGATGCCGCAGCTAAATGGAATTGACGCGGCGGAGCAGGTGCTCCGGACAAGTCCTCCGACGAAGATCATCCTCCTGAGCATGTATGCGGATGAAGAGTTTTTGACGCGAGCGTTGACGGTTGGCGTGAAGGGTTACCTGTTGAAAGATTCGGCCGAACTCGACCTCGTGCGCGCCGTTCGTGCTGTGGCCGCCGGCAAGTCCTTCTTCAGTCCAGCCATCGCCCAGGCCTTGGCTGAGGATTACGTACGCCAGTTACAGAGCAAGGGGCTTCAGGACTCTTTCGAGCTGTTGACCTCGCGAGAGAAGGAGATCATCCAACTTTTAGCCGAAGGGAAATCGAACAAAGAGGTAGCCACGGTTCTCAATGTCAGCCCGTACACTGTTGAGACACACCGGATGCACCTCATGCAAAAACTGAACCTGCACAACACGGCCGAGATCGTTCTATACGCGGTGAGGAAGAAGATCATCACGTGAGGCGGTGTCGGGCCGGCTTGGAAACTTCAATCACCTGCAGGCCCAACTAGCGTCGGCTGACGCACGGTTCCGGTCGAATGCCGGGTGCCAAGTCCTCCCCCAAGCCACTCCGCAGAGCGCCAAAATCGGGCCCTCAACAGGGACCAGCACCAGCCGCCGGTGGCGTACTGGCACCGGCCGCAAGGCCAAAAAAGACATAGTGGGTGACGCGGATTGTCTTCGCCCGGTCGAATTGGTAGCGTGAATACGGAATCCGTATCGAAGGAGTACCCATGTCGAATCAGCCAGAACAAGGGAGGCCCGGTAGCACGCGGCGGCAATTCGTGGGCGCCGGAGCAGCGGCGGTTGCCGTCTTGGGGGCCGCCCGCGGGTCGGCTGAAACACTGGCGATTGACGGCGGCGCCAAGACCGTCACCGTACCGGACGAGCACCAGGCCGCGATCAGCAAGTGGCCCAGATATGGCCCCGAGGAGAAGCAAGCGCTTGTCGAACTGCTCGATAACAACCGCTCCTACGATGAAATCCCACTGTTTGAGAACGAGCTGAAGGAGTATCTGAAGGCGCCGTACGTTAAGGCGCACTGCAACGGGACAAGTGCGCTGACATCGATGTTCTTCGCGCTCGACCTGCCTCGCGGCAGCGAGATCATGGCTCCGTCCTACACGGCATGGGCGACGACGGCGCCGATGCAGTTTTTCGGCTACGTTCCCGTATTTATCGACATCAACCCGCGCACCATGACCTTCGATCTTGAATACGCCAAGAAGCGGTTGAATCCCCGTGTGCGCGCGGTCCTGCCGATGCACTCCTTCGGGAATCCCTGCGACATGGACGATATCTGCGAGTTCGGAAGGAAACACGGACTGGTCATCGTCGAGGATGCCGCCCAGGCTCAGGGCGCTTCACTGAAAGGCCGGCAGATGGGAACGTGGGGCTCGATCGGAGCCTTCAGTTTCCAGAACTCGAAGATCCTGCCGGCCATTGAGGGCGGTTGCGGCGTATACCAGAGCCGCGAGCATTATGAACGCGCGACCACGTTTGGCAATTACGAGCTGCCGCGATCCTTTCCGGAAGACAGTCCGTACCGGAAATACGGCGGCACCGGGATGGGACTGAAGTTCCGGATTCACCCCCTGGCCGCGGCGATCGCGCGGCGGCAGTTGCGCGGGATGGACGAGCGCAACGCGCGTCTCGACGCCCAGGTCCGGAAACTGACCGACCGCCTCATCGAACTGCCCGGACTCTCGCGGCCGCTGACACGAACGGACGCCAAGCGCGTTTACTGGGCGGGGCTGATGCTTTTCCTCGACGACGCGAAGGCCAGGTGTTCGCGGGGCACCCTGATGAAGGCCCTCCAGGCAGAGGGCGTGCGGATTGCGCCAGGCGCCTATGACGAACAGCACAAATACGTGCTGTATTCGGAAGCGAAGTGGTGGGACCACCCGCCCGTCATCCCGTCTGATCTGCACGGCACGACCGAGGTGAACCGCCTGGCGGTACGCCTGCCGCTGTTCTATGAAGAAGCGCCGGAACTGATCGATCAGTACGTCAAGGCGTTTGAAAAAGTATGGGCAAAGCGCTCGCAGCTGGCGAGGGCGTAGTTATCAGCGGCTCAACGAGCACAGGCAGAGTCTCGACCGGAGCGGGGTAGTTCCTGGGAGTCCGTACGCCCCGGTACAGGCGGTCGCACCAGAAGCCCTTCGATGTCCCGGAAAGCAACTACACGTCGCGCACAGATCCCTTTGTGAGCAGCGGCGCCACCAGGAACCGGTCCTCGAACAGAAACAGGTCCCGCGCGACGTACCTGTTTTCGTCTTCGGAATTGTGGAAGAACAAGATTAATAAAAGCATGGAAGAGTGACTCGGCTTGCCGTCCGGGTAAGGTGGCGCTGAAGAGAAGCGTTCTCCGTTGCCCGGGGTTGGTGGCGCCTATCCGCCTTGGGCCGGTGCACATCATCGTCGCGGGTTCAGGGCCCCCCCTTAGTTGACGGGCCTGCCGCAAAGCGGGTTCTCTCACCGGCAGTTATGGCCGGCAAACCGGGGGACCGATTCGAGCGGTCCCCCATTTACCTGCGTTTTCAGTGTGGTATACCACGCCAAGCGCTTAGTGTGGCTCAGTTGACATACGGCCACTGCCTTCGCCTCGTTAAGCCAATACTCCTTACTGGGGGCGCCCCCAATTCGGAGGTTTGTGTTGCTATAACACAAACCTTGTGTTGCTACAACACAAACCTCGCCGTATAGCTCAAGCTCCTGGCGAGTGCGGTCAATCAAACGATGAATCTCCCCGAAGCACCTCAAAACCAAGCATTCCGCGAGATCCAAATCCCGAACTCGTGGCTCTTATCGCTCGCGTAACACCTTCGGACCAAGAAGTGCTCAGTGTTTTTCCGATGGCGGCAAGGGGCGCGCGTGTCCCAAATTCGGAGCCGAACGACGACTCAGAGAAGCGCTTGCCTCTCAGCTATCCATGGCCGCGGTTGCGGAACTACCATACAACGGCGGGGCGGGATGAAGCTGACGATCCGGCGCGGGCGCGGTACGTTGACCTGTGCTGGCGGCGGCTGACACACCAACAAGTGGGGGTACTCAGGTATTAGCCAAGGCCCGACGAGGCGCGGTAGCGGGGGCGGTCCTATCGGTCTATGAAGAAGACGATTCGACGTGGTCCCATTCGTCTGCTGTCTCGGCAATGACGCTACGGTCCCTATTTCCTGGAGATGTGCGTCTACCTGGAGGCTTATCAACCCACCGCTCAAACGACGGAGCCCATGGTGGCTTCCGTCAACTTCTACCGCGGGAAAGTCAAGGCTTTCGAAACCGTGCCGCTCGGGATCATAGAGGGTCCGAACTCCAGGTCCAAAGCGGTGCCAATCCGCTTTCGAATATCGATGGGTGACCTTCAACCCGGCAGACACACTTGCCAAGTCAATGTAATCAACCCCTCGATGCAGAAGTTTGCCGTCTGGCGAGCGTCGAAGTTGACGGGCCTCGCCATCAGCTCACCATACAGTTTCTGGCGAGCCTCGCCGCCGAATTGAACGGGGTTGTTGATGTCCTCTTCCTGGGGCCAATCGCCGGGAATAAGAACACCTTGGTGATAGGGAAAGAAGGAGTAGCTGACATAACCACCGCGGCAGGTCCGAGTCGCGTGACACGCCTTTCGCGAGAATCCGCTAGGGAAACCTCTTGGATCTTGTCATCTTTCTCGAAAACGAATTCGCGATTGCCTTCCCGGCTCATGTGCCAGTCGACACCCGAGCTGAGATGCCGGACGTTACAGCCATTGTGGTTAGATCTACCGTGACCCTCAGATCTTTCGATTCAAGAACAATGTTTTGTTGTGCAAAGAGACGCACGGAAGTGCATCTTTATTTCTTGGGAGCCCCCGGTTTTGGAGAGTAGCGAACAGGGCTAGACGACTGGCGATCCTGCGCTCAACACGCAAATCCAGTTCAGGTTCCAGAATGACGCCGGGCTGCTGGGAACTCGGGCCGCGGATTACCGGCTGAGGACTCCCAGTTCGCCCACGCGCCGCAAGATCTCGCCACGGTCCATGTCCCGGTAAGCATCCGGCAGCAGGCTCTTTGACGTGCACTCGAGTACCGCGACCATATTTTGCAGCTCGATTTCGGTCGGGTAGGAGGGCGCGACGAAATCGGCGATGGCCGCCTTCAGGTCCTCCACGTCCACCGCCGCATCGCCTTCGAGCGCGCTCTTCATGCGGGCGCGAACCAACAACGCTTCGGTGTCGGCGCCCGAGAGCGTCCCGGCCTGCGCCAGAAAGAACTTTTCCGCCTCCTCCGATGCCACGCGCGTGCCGGTTTTCTTCTGCATGGCGCGCAGCATCGCGAGCCGCTCTTCATCGGTATGAGGGTAGAAGAGGGCGAGGTGCTCCTCTGCGCGTCCCTGGCGCTTCAGATCCACCGGCAGCAAATCGGGGCGGCAGGTGAGCAGGAACCAGATCACCTTGCCCCGGTATTCTGTGTTTCCCATGAACTGGGCGATCTGCGCGAACACGCGGCTGCTGACGCCGCTGTCCCCGAAGTTCGAACGAGTGCCGAGTTGCGCGTCGGCTTCGTCTACCACCACTGCGATCGGACTCATGGCTTTCAATAGCGTCAGCACGCGCTCCAGGTTCGACTCCGTCACTCCCTGCCACATGCTGCGGAAATTCTTCAGCATCACGGCGGGAATGCCCACTTCACCCGCGAAACAAGTCGTGAGGAAGGTCTTGCCCGTGCCGACCGGGCCGCAGATCACGTACCCCATCGGTAACACGTCGAAGCGCCCCGCACGCAACGCCGCCGCGGCATCGCGCAGTTTCTTCTTCACGGCCTCATGACCAGCCACCACGGAGAGGTCATATTTGCTTTGGACGAACTCCAGCAGGCCCCCCGATTCGGCCTCGATCAGCTCCTTCTTCAGCTTGGTCAGGAACGGGATCGTCAGAGGCTGGCGGTTTTCGCAGGCATTCGCGATGAGGTTCTGCAACTGCACGAGCTTCAAACCCGCGCCCAGCTTGGCGAGCAGTTCGGCGGTCACGTCGGAACCCGGCGGCAGGGGTGTCGCCTCCATCTGCGCTTGAACGAAGTCCGTCCGCTCCTGCTCGTTGGGCAGAGGGATTTCGATAGCCGCCACCCCCGGATTCTGCACCAGCCCGGCATTGAGCCCCGCCAGACTCTCGGTCACCAGGCACAGCGTCACGTCAGCTCGCAGAAAACTCTGGTTCTGCGCCCATCGCTTCAGAATCACCAGGCAGTTGCGGTCCTCGGACCCCATCGAGGAGGCGTCGCCTGCCGGCGCGATGGTATCCGCGTACCCGATCGAGAGCGCGATCTTCTTCCTGTCCAGAACGCGCAGCCGCAGGTAGCTCTCGATCAAAGCGAGAACACCGTCGGGATTGCGAGGTAATCCCTGGGCATACTTTGTGCCGTGGTATGCGTCGTAACCCGCAAGGGCGCGCTGGAAATCCTGCTGCACTTCAGAATTGGCGAATCCGAGGCCTCCGCCACGGTCATAGGAAAGCACCAGGTCACGCCGGCCGAACAACCCCTCGTCGAGAAACTTCGCCAGCGGAGCGTACTCGGTGTGGCCGCCACGCTTCCAAGCCACGAGGTCGTGCACGTTGCCATGCAACACGAACATGGCGATGGTACGGGAGTAATACTTCTCCGAAAGCCGGCGCGCCCACTCGGGCAGGGCGTCGAGTGAAGCTGTGTTGCCTGTGGGATTCATGGTCAGTTTCGTACGCGGTCCCGCGGCGGCGGGCTCTGTTCGGCCATCGGCAGGTGCGGCTCGTCGGCGTCCGGCGCAGCCAGCGCAAAGATTTCCTCCATCTCCTTCACGCTCTGCTCGGTCTGCTCCACATCCTGCACCAGGTGGTCGAGCTGTGCGCTCACTTCCTGCGGGTCACGCATGGTCACGGACTGGTCGCGGATCAACTGCAGCACGTCTTCGATGGCGGAGCATTGCGCTTCGATCACCTGGGAATTTTCCCGGATCTTCTCGAACTTCGCCACACGCTTCCTGAGAATCTCGATGCGCCGCTGGTTGATCTCCTGCACCTTCGCCGGCGCTTTGGCCAGCGATTGTTCCAGCGTCGCGGCTTCGTTGCGCACCTGGTCCGGATTCAGCGATTTCAGGTACTCGCGGTGCGTGTGAGCAGCGTAAAGGAGCCGTACGTAGCCCTCCAGCAGCCCCGCCAGCTTAGCCTCCATCTGGGTAGCGAAAATCTGCGACGCGTAGGAGAGCTGCGAGTAGTTGGCGCGAATGGCCTCGGCGACCTGGAGAACGTTGGTGTACCGGCTGCGCATCTCCGCCGGGATGTTGCGGTACATCTCGTTGAGGCGTTTCTGATGTTCCCGCTTCTGATCGGCGTACTTCCAGGATCGGACAAGACGGCGAAAAGGGTTGCTCTGCGGCACCAGCGCCACGTACATCATTTCGAGTCCGGCCGCCAGGACCAACGGCAGCCCAGTACCCGAGATCAGCGCGAACAGCGCCGCGCCGGCCAATCCGATCCAGTTGTACTGCCACTTGAGGGCAGCCTTGACGTAGTCGTGCTGCGAGAGGCCCGCCTCGTCGAGCTTTCGATTGACGACGCCCTTCACCTCGGCACCGAAACTGGGCTTGTCATCGAGCATCAGACGCTGGCCTGCCTTCCGATTGTATAAGGCGGCTGCGGCATGCCGCCACGCCCGCCAGATCAAAGGCTGACCCGGACTTGCCCTGAGCCGGCCGTCCGGCGCAGGCGGGCAAGGGCGTGGGATTCCAGTTCCTGGAATTCCCGCTGTTCCTTAAGCCCTTGCTCGCGCGGACGCACGAACGGCACCGGGATTTCTTCGACAATGGTCCCCGGCCGCGCACTGACAATGTACAGACGATCAGCCAGAAAGACCGCCTCCGCGACGTCGTGTGTTACGAACAGCACCGTTGCCGCGGTCTCGTCCCAGATGCGCAGCAGGAGGGTCTGCATGTCGTTGCGGGTCTGCGCGTCGAGCGCGCCGAAGGGTTCGTCCATCAACAGCACCTGCGGTCGTACCGCCAGCGAGCGCGCGATCGCCAGCCGCTGCTGCATGCCGCCAGAGAGCGTGTGCGGGTACGCGTTCTCGAACCCCGAGAGCCCCACGGCCTCGATCAGGTGCTCCACGATCTGGCGCCGGTCAGTCTCCTGCGTTCCCTTGATGCGCAGCCCGTACTCCACGTTGCGTGCCACGCTGAGCCAGGCGAATGAAGTGTATTTCTGGAAGACCATTCCGCGATCCGGCCCCGGCCCCACCACCCGACGGCCGTTCACCATTACTTCCCCGGCGGTCGGAAAGTCCAGCCCCGCGATCATACGAAGGATCGTGGACTTGCCGCAGCCGGAGGGGCCGAGCAGCACACGGAATTCCCCGATATCGCGCCCGTCCGCCGCAAACTCGTCGGCGATTTCGAGGTTGACGTCCCGCAAGGCTTCCACCTTCTTACCCGAGGCGCCCGTGAAGACGCGCGAAACGTTCCGCAGCGTGATTCTATTTTTTGGTTCCATGGGCGGAGGAAATGGCCGGCTCGGATTGCTCCCGCGCCGGGCGCTGCCAAGGGAAGAGACGGTCTTCCAATACCGTCAGCAGCCACCGGAACAGGAATGCGGCCACTCCGATGGCGATGATACCTGCGTAGACGCGCTCGAAATCCAGCACCTTGCGCGCGGCCTCTACCATGTAGCCGACGCCCTTGCGCGCGTTTACCATCTCAGCCAGTATCACGTAGGTCCAGCCGATATCGTAGAGAATCCGGAATGAGCCAAAAATAGCGGGAAACGAGGCCCGAAACAACAGCCATAGCACGTGGTGGACCTTCGCGCCCAGAGTATACGCGGTCTCGAGCAGCGCGTGGTCCACACGGCTGACCTGTTCCACCACCAGCGCCAGAAGGTAGAAGAACATGCCGAAGAACAGGAACCCCACCTTCATGCCTTCGTCCATGCCGAACAGCGCGATGAACGCCGGAAGAAACGCTGTGATCGGCATCGACCGCATCGGCGCGGCTATCGGATTCACAAGGTGGAACACCCACGGAAAGCTGCCCATCAACAACCCCAGCGGGATCGCGACCACGGCGGACCAGCAGAAGGCCTGTGCAATGCGCCACCAACTCTGGAAGACATTGCCGAGCAGGTCGTACTCGACCCACAGCCGAGCGATCGCCTTGACCACGCCCACCGGCTCTGGCAACGCCAACGGTGGCAGCAGGTTGCTCCTGGTCACCAGGAACCAGACAGCGACGAGGACTGTCCAGGCGGCAAACCCGAGAACTAGTGTCAACGGCCGCGCGATCGGTTTCCGGATGCTTGTGGGTTGCACCATCACTGGTTCGCCGGATTCGGATACACCTTGATGTCCGTACGCCGGTTCTTCTCACGTCCCTCGGGCGTTTCGTTGGTTTCAATCGGTTTGTCCGGCCCGTTTCCAGCCGTCCGCATGCGTGATGCCGGGTAGCCGTACTTGGTCATCAAGTAGTTCTTTACCGTGTCGGCGCGTTGTCTCGAGAGAGTCAAGTTCAACTCGCGCGAGCCGGTCGAATCCGTGTTGCCATCGATATCAACCACCGTATTCTCGTATGCCCGCATGAAGCCACCGATCTCCTCCACTACCGCCCGCGAATCCGGGCTCAGAGCGGCCGAGTTGGTCTCGAAGTAGATGGACCGACGCTGCGTGGCGATGGGTGTCGCGCCCTTGGGCGGAGCCTTGTACTCGATGGGTGCCTCGGTCGACTGCGAAGAGAACTTGCCCTCCATCGCAGCGATGTAGCGCCGGTCCACGCTGCCCTCAATATCGGGAGCACCCTTGATCAACCGCAGTTCGCGGTACATGTCCTGCGCCATCCCCATGATATTGTCGTAGTCGGAACCGGCGCCCGAGCCGAAGAAGGCTTTGTTGTCCGCGTAGTCGGACAGCCGCACGCCTCCCAGCATGGTCTTGGCGAGGTCTTCCGGAATGTTGAAGTCCTTGATGGTGCCGATCAGCGTGTGTGCCCGCGTGGGCTGCTGCCGAATGAACTCGACACCCTCCAGCCACCCTTCCAGGAAATTCCGCAGTGTCTGCGGTGAGTTGGCCGAGAAGCGGTCGCTGACCACCAGGATGTCGGCGATGAGCCGGTTGGCGACCCGCGTGTCGTAGATCTTCTTCGCGCCGGGCCGTTTGCCCACCGCGTCGGTCATGTCCGGATCCCAGGCCACCGCGGCGTCCACTTTCTGTTGCGCGAACAGGGTCGCTGGCTCGATTCCGTCCTTGGTATGGACTGCCTGGGTGAAGATCTCGTTGCGCTGCTCCGTGTTCAGGCCCGAGCTTTTGAGTCCGTTCCATAGCAAGAAATGGGAGGGCGTGTAGGGCGCGAAGGCGACGCTCTTCCCCGCCAGGTCTTCGATGCTGTTGATGCCCTGCTTGCCGATGACACCGTCGGCGCCGCGCGACCAATCCACCATATACACGGCGCGCGCCCGGAAGCCCTTATCGAGAAGCTGGCCATAGTCTTTGGCCCACACGTCCGCGGTTGTAAGCATCACGTCCACGTTGTTAGAGGCCAGCGCGGCCGTGCCCTCGGTCCAGTCGTCGATGATCTTGAAAGAAACCTTCAGGCCCTTCTTGTCGTAGATCGAACCGGCCGCGGTGTCCAGCCCGCCGTTGGCCACAAGGCCTCCCACGCAGCCGACCCAAATGTTGACGCGCACGCGCACCTGGTTCGTTTCCCTGTCGCCCGTGGTGGCGAGGGGCTTCGAAGTATCCACCGTCGTGGTGGCCGCCTTCTTCCCGAATAATCCAGACAGGTTGACGACGCCGTACCGGTCCAGGCCGTATGCGACCAGCCCGAGACCAATCAGAAATATGAAGATCCATCCGCCTTTTTCAATTCGTACCGCCATGACTTCCTCCGCAAACTACGCAGTCTTCTCGGTCTCCCGGCCGCCGATAGTCTTCTCGGGCGCCGGGGTGGATGCTTCGGGCGAAATCAGGCCCATTTCGGCCTTGAACTGTTTGACCAGTTCGCTAGCGCGCAGTTTCTCGGCCTCTTCTTCGATTTGGAACTTCTGCTGGTCCACGTTGCCCAAGGCCATTTCCATGCGGGCCTCGTTGACTGCCGTGGTTTCTTCGATCTTGCGGACCATCTCGTCGTGGGTCTGACTGACCCCCGCCACTTCGAACTGCTCCATGGCGTCGGCCACTTTCTTCTGCCACTGCGAGCGGCGGTAGTCGCGAATCGCGTTCATGGCTTCCCGCGTCTTCCGCTCTTTCTCACGCAGGAAGGCGGCCTTGACGTTCTGTGCCTTCTCGAAGCCCGCCCGCGCGGTTGCCAACTGCCCCTGCGTTCGTGCCAATGCGCTCCGCACCTGTTCGAGCTGCACGGCAAAGTGCCCGGCCAGATCGTCGCGGCCCGCCTGTATGGCAGCCTTTACCTTGGTCGCCAGATCGTTTACATCGGCCTTATACTTGTTCTCTTCTTTTTCGAGCAGCGTGGCGTTGGCCTTTACCATCGCGATGCTCTCGTTCATGCGCGGCACCTGGTCGTTCATGTCGCGAATGTTCTGCTCGAGGATCAGCTCGGGATCCTCCGCCACAGAAATAAAGAATCCAAAGAACGAACGCAAAATACGCGAAAGCCGCTTAAACATGAGATCGTTCCTCCTTCCCGGCTAGCTGCCGGGAGTCTCCTCGGGCTTGGCCGGAGCAGCGGCCGGCCCGGTTGTAATCGGGTTCTCCGTTGCGAATGGCGCCACTGCGTCAGCGATGCGGCGCTCTTCTTGCTGCTTCTGGAGCCGCCAGGTCTGCATGCGTTCGCGTTCGCGCGCGACGGCGTCGTTATTCGCCTGGATGCTCGCGCGTAATTCCGTGAGCACGCGGTCCGCTTCCTGCTGGAGCTTCTTGTTCTCGTCCGACTTCTTGGCTTCCAGTTGATCGAGTGCGCGCTGCTGCACCAGTTCGAATGCATCGAGCGCGCGGTCGCGGCGGACCGCGTCTTCAATGATTTCTTGCAGCTTCACGCCGGCCGCATCGAGCGCCAGCAACACGGAACTGCGTTTGATCTCCACGGGCAGGCTGCGAATGTGCTCGCTCTTCAACATGTCCGCGATCTTGAAAATCGTGAAGCCGTGTGCCGGGGTGCGCACCTCGGCGGCCTGGTAGATCTGCTCGAACGCGGTAGGGTCCGCGACCGGCTGGGTAAACGTGGGCGTGGCCTTTGCGGCAGCGGCAATGTCGGCGATGGTCTGCGCCGCGGTTCGTGCGCTTCCGGGCGGAGTATCCGGGGCTGGTTCCCCGCCGGCCCCAGCGCCCGGATTCACTGGATCAACCGAGACGAAGTAGTTGTACCACTTCTTACTCATCGGGCATCTCCCTCATTGTTCCTTGGGTAAGGGTAAGACTATCAACGGGTTGAAGTCAATCGGGCGCTGTGCTCTATGGAAGGCTCACATTTCGCCATACGAAGCCAGCGAGCGGGATGTTCCCGAAAACGAATTTCGGACCACCGCCCGATTTCCGAAAGGCTACGGATAAGGCAGCCTGCGTCGTTAATGTTAACGCAGCAAAGTAGAACAACTGCGGGATACGCCGGCAGGCCTGCCGCCGATCTGGCCAGGGCCGAGGACACACTCTTGATCGAAAAGCCGTAAGATGGTGGGCGATTGCGCGGAGGTTCACCAGCAGGTGGAACGCTTCGACGGAAAGGCGCCCCGCCCGTATGCCAGTACAGAAGAGGACGCGAGCGGGTATCTTGGATGGAGGCGATGCGGATGAAGACGCACTCATTGTGCGCAATGGAGTTTTCGTGTCTGCAGGGTAGGAACCATGACAAAATCTGAACAGTTCTCGTGGAGGCGGCGTGATTTCCTGGGTGCGACGCTATTACCGGTGGTCTGTCATGCCGTCGCGGCACCGGACGATATGGTCGCGCGTTCCGTCAAGAACCTCAAACTGAGCGTTAGCCGGAATGGGCGCTTCTTCGTGGATCAGAACGGCAAGCCGTTCTTCTACCTCGGCGACACTTGCTGGTTGCTGTTTCAACGGCTGAACCACGCGGAACTGGACGAGTACCTCAAGGACCGCGCTGGCAAGGGATTTACCGTGATCCAGGCCTATGTCATTCGCGGACTGGATAAGAAGCATCCGGATGGGAACAGCTCGCTTCTCGGAGAGTCACCGTTTATCGACCGCGACCCCACCAAACTTAACCCCGCATTTTTCGCGAACGTGGACTACGTCATTAACCGAGCCAACGAGCTGGGGTTGGTGATGGGCCTGGTCACCTCCAAGTCGTGGCACGTCAATGAACACCCGGAGCGTGTCTTCGATGCGACGAATGCGTTCACCTTCGGAAAACTTCTCGGCCAGCGCTACAGGAACAACGCTGTCCTGTGGTATGTGGGCGGGGATTCGCCGCCGGGCAAAGACGAGGCCACATGGGTTGCGATGGCCCGGGGACTGAAGGAAGGAAATGGCGGAAGTCAGCTTGTCTGCTATCACGGGCAGGGCAGCACTTCTTCATCCATGTGGTTTCACAATGCCGACTGGCTCGACTTCAACTCGATCCAATCCGGGCATCATTTCGGGTCGGACAGCTACGCGTTTGTCAGCAAGGACTACGCGTTGACGCCCGCCAAGCCGACCGTGGACATGGAGCCGGCCTATGAGAACCATCCCACGGGCGCCAACAAGCCGCGCGTTGACGCCCACAAGGTGCGTTCTCAAGCCTATTCGGCCATGCTCGCTGGCGCGGCGGGGCACGGCTACGGAACGTTGGACCTGTTCTACCTTTACAAGGACGCCGACGGTCCGTTCCCGAAAAACGGCTTCCAACACTGGCGCACCGCGATGGCCTACGAGGGCTCTCGCCAAGTGGGGCTGATGCGCCGCCTGTTCGAGCAGCGACCGTGGCACAAGATGGTGCCCGACCAATCAGCTCTCGCCTCGGCGCCGGGCGACGGTCCGTACCGCTTGGTTGCGGCGCGGGCCGAAGACGGGAGCTTCGTGATCGCATACACGCCGCGCGGCGGGAGCGTGAGCATTCACATGAATAAGTTCAACGGCTCGCCAGTGAAAGCTCAGTGGTACGACCCACGCAACGGAACATGGAAAGCGATCGGCCAGTATGCCAGCCAAGGCATCCAGGAGTTTGTTGCGCCATCCCACGGCGAGCAAGATGACTGGGTTCTGGTGCTCGATGTCGTGCCGTGAAAGCGAGAAGCGGTGGGTCAATTTGGTTGTGCTCACCAAACGGCGGGGCAGCTTCGAACACGATGACCATCGCCGTGCAGTGCGCGTGAAAGCGGAATGCGCGCCGTAGCGATGCCGACTGCCGAACGCAGATTGCATTTGCAGTGTGGGAGGAATCCCAGGAGGAGGTCGGCGCTCGCAAAATGCGCACGGGATGGGTTCCTGGCCCTTCGCGTCCGACCTGTGGCCCTCGCGCGCGGGGAACGGAGTGTGTGGTTTTCTGCGATTCCGTCGGCGTGATCACCTCCGGAAACCGACTCCAATAAACTCAGGGAGCGACGATCGACACGGTCCTGGACCGGTCCCTGATTCTTGAGGACGAAAGGCGTGCCGGCCCTTGCCTGGCGTCGGCGGAACTGTGTGTGCGCCTCGACCGTACAATCGGGTATGGACGGCGTGCGGGTCTTACTAGAAGACGCGATCGCCCAGTGGCGGGCGTGTGATGCGTCTTTTCCACAAGCCACACCCCGGTTCAGCGAGCACGAGCAGGCTCCCCGCGAGGAGCAACTGGCGCGGTTTCTGGGCAGCCTGGAAGCCGAGGTAGCGCGGCTGCCTCGCACCAGGAGTGACCGCGACGGCGTGCGCGAGCGCCTCACCGGCGCCTTCGTCCGCCTCGCCAAGTCCGGGCTCGGGCTGGAGGACCGGCACCTCGATCTGCTGCTCGGCGGCGGCTTCTCAGGAGTCGGGACCGCACTGGCCCGCCGGGCGCGGCGGTTCGACCCCGCAGTGAGCACGGCCGACATCCTCCAGGCCTGCCGCAACGCTTGGACCGCCTGCGGGTTGCAGGTGCTCCTCGGTCGTCCGATGGAGGTGACGCCTTCGATCTTCGCCTACAGCATGTTGTACCCTTACAGCGACAACTACCTGGATGACCCGAAGGTCACTCGCGAGGAGAAGGTCAGCTTTAGCAGTCGTTTCGGCCGGCGCCTGGAAGGAGACTCCGTCAGTCCGGCGAACGCCCATGAAGAAAACATCTGGCGACTGGTCGGCCTGATCGAGGGCCAGTATCTCCGGTCCTTATATCCGCAGGTCTACTCGAGCCTGCTCGCGATTCACCTGGCTCAGTTCGACAGCCTGCGCCTGTCTCGCTCGGGCGCCGCTGCCGGCGAGGTGGACGTCTTGCGGCTCGGCTTCGCCAAGGGGGGAACGTCGGTGCTCGCGGACGGTTACCTGTCCGCCGGTTCGCTGACGGCCGAGGAGGCGCGCTTCATCTTCCTATGGGGCGTAGTACTGCAGCTCGGAGACGATCTGCAAGACGTCCGAGATGACCAGGCGGGCGGTATTCTTACTCTCTTCTCCCAAGCCGCGGGAAAGAAGCCCCTCGACGCGGTCACGAGCCGCACCTTCCATTTCGGCGAGCGCGTCATGAGCCTGCTGGAGGGCGTGGGCGTGGCGGAGTCCGGGACACTGAAGGAACTGATGCGGCGTAGCTCGCGGTCCTTCCTGCTCCGTTGTGCGGGCGAGGCAGGCGAGTTCTACACGCCGGAATACCTGGCCCGGCTCGAAGCGTGCTCACCGTACCGGTTCTCGTTTCTTAACCGCCGCCGCGAACAGTTCACCCGCCGCCAGGCGGCCTTCACGCGCCTCTTCGAAGCCTTCCTCGCCGCCGGCGACGACGAGCCCGCCTTCCCTCTTCTCCCCAGCGGCCTGATGCCGAGACTGTGAGCCAGCCGACCGGACTTCGGCGCCTGGCTTGTCGGCCGCCTTCTGTCGGAACTGGAGCTGACCGGCGCTTCGGTACGTGATCGCGGGTCTGGAATTCACACTTCTTCCGGTGCATGTCACCCTGCTTCGACGACCACGGCTTCGATACCGACGTGGCAAGCCCGACCTTCGGGGAGTGGAACGGAGCGGTGACACCCCCGCGGACGATACAATTCAGCGGGAAGTTTGTATTCTGAGGAAATCGGGTTGAACCATCCGCGGGTTTCGTTGCCGTAGCCTCGTGCGGCGGCTTGCCTGTCGATAGGAGGGGGTGTCTATGATGCTGGGCCCAGGTCGCATGGCGTGTTCCCACTGGCTGGGCGGATGGTTACCGGTCTGGACGAATCGTAGCAGAGCGGTCCTCTTCGCACTCGTGTGCTCGCCACTGATGTCGGCCGCGACCTGCTACGCGCAGGAATGGCGGTTCTGGGGAGGTGACGCGGGCGGGACGAAATACTCACCGCTTGAACAGATCAACAAGAAAAACGTGTCTGTGCTGAAGGTCGCCTGGACTTACGACACGGGTGACTGGAGCGACGGCAGCGAATATCCAACGCGCTCGGCCTTCGAGGTGACGCCCCTCGTGGTGGACGGCGTGATGTACGTGAGCACGCCGTTCTGCCGCCTTATCGCGCTCGACCCCGAAACCGGCGAGAAGCGCTGGGAGTTCGATCCCAAAATTGACCGTGCGATGCGCACCAACCTCTTCGTCAGCCGCGGCGTGACGTTCTGGCAGGACGGAAACAAGAAGCGCATTTTTCTCGGCGATCTCCATGGCTGCCTTTTCTCGATCGACGCCATGACCGGGAAGCCGGACCCGAAGTTCGGAAAGAATGGCATGCTCGACCTGAGAGCTGGTTTGGCTGACCAATTCCCCGACAAACAGTACAAACTGACGTCTCCTGCCGCAGTTTGCGGGAAGGTTGTCATCACGGGAAGTCTGGTGAGCGATGGCACGCCGAAAGGACCAAGCGGAGACATCCGCGGGTTCGATGCGCGCACCGGAGAGCTTCTGTGGCGCTTCCATACCGTGCCGCGCCCGGGCGAATTCGGCAACGACACCTGGCAGGGCGACGCGTGGAAGGACCGCGGAGGCACCAATGCCTGGTCGGTCATGAGCGTGGACGAGAAGAACGGCCTCATCTTCGTGCCCCTTACTTCTCCCAGCTACGACATGTACGGCGGCGACCGCAAGGGCGCGAATCTGTTCGGCAACTCTGTCGTCGCCCTCGATTGCCGAACCGGGAAGCGCAGGTGGCATTTCCAGACGGTGCACCACGATGTATGGGACTACGACCTGCCGGCCCAGCCGGTCCTGGTGACTGTTCAGCGGCAGGGCAAGGACGTTCCCGCCGTGGCGCAGGTCACGAAGATGGGGTTCACGTTCGTGCTCCACCGCCTCACCGGAGCGCCGCTGTTCCCGGTCGAGGAACGGCCCATGCCGAAGAGCACGATCCCCGGCGAGGAGACCTGGCCGACGCAGCCTGTTCCGGTGAAGCCGCCGCCGTTCGCGCGCCAGTCGGTTACGCGCGACGACATCACCGACGTGACCCCCGAATCGCGCAAGGAATGCCTCGAAATCCTTGGCGACGCGGACGTGGACGTCAAAATCTATGATCCGTTCGGCGAGCAGGATGCGATCATCATGCCGGGGCTGAACGGAGGTACGAACTGGGGCGGGGCTTCCTTCGACCCGACGACCAGGCTGCTTTACGTCAATTCCATGGATGTCGGGGGATTGTTCCGGCTGGTGAAGCGCCCAGAAGGGTCCGAGATTCCGTACGCGCTCCGCGCGAGGAAATACGAATTCCTCTGGGATTCGAAGGGCTATCCTTGCCAGAAGCCGCCGTGGGGGCGGCTGACCGCGATTGACCTCAACACCGGCGACTTCCGCTGGCAGGTGCCCTTGGGGGAGTTCGACGAACTCAAGGCCCGGGGTGTTCCCAAAACGGGGACGCCGAACATCGGTGGCTCGGTGGTGACAGCTGGCGGCCTGGTCTTCATCGGCGCCACGAACGACGGGAAATTCCGTGCCTTTGACAAAGACACCGGTGCGGAGCTTTGGATCACCTCGCTTCCGGCCAGCGGCATGGCCACGCCGACGACCTTCTTGGGCAAGAAGACCGGCAAGCAATTCGTAGTCATCGCAGCGGGCGGTGGCAACAAGTACGACAAGGCGTTCACCGGCAAGCTGGTGGCCTTTGCGTTACCGTAGTACTCTGTCGATGCAAAGCGTTGCATTTGCCATCCTCGCTGCACTCCTGCTCGTGAGCCTGCTCGCTCAGCGGGCTCCTGAGTATAAGGGAAAGGACGAGAAACTCCCGCAGGCCGTCGCTCCACAGCCGGTCGCTTACAGCCACAAGAAGCACGTCGCGTTGGGCATGCGATGCCTCGACTGCCACAAGGGCGCGGCTCAAGAAGATCAGGCGGGCCTGCCGGGCACGGCTCTGTGCATGGACTGTCATGCGACGATCAAGGCCGAGAGCCCGGAAATCAGCAAGCTCGCCGAAATCCACAAACGCGGCGAAAAGCTCGGCTGGGTGCGCGTGTATAGAGTCCCTGGTTTCGTCTTCTTCAGCCACGCCAGCCACGTGAAGGCCGGCGAGCAGTGCATCACCTGCCATGGCCAGGTCCAGGCGCGCGATGTCCTCGCCAAGGAAGTGTCGACAGGCATGATCGCTTGCATGAACTGCCACGCAGCTCGGAAGGTCTCCAACGACTGCGTGCTCTGTCACCAGCTCAGTTTTTGACGGGAACAAAAGCGCCCGGGGACTCGCCCCGGGTCCAGGGCGGAATATCGCCGCGACGCAGGGAGCCGAGTCGCTTGCTGAGCCTATCTTCAGGCGTCCAGATCCCCCTCCCAGGCCACTTCTGCCGCCAGGCATCGCTCAACGGTGTCGCGCACTGGGCTCGTCGTCGCCTTCGGATCGTCGGACACCACAGTGATGGCGGATCGAGGAAGACTCCTGCGTCCGCCGCGTGGCGAGCCGAACCAGAACTGTCCAGCTCACAGCTCCTCAGCTAGATGATAACTCTCGAAAACGCACGAGCATTCCACTCACGGATTCCCGGCAGTGATCTTGAAGCGGACCTGCTGCTCGGCGGGTTTGACGTAACCGCCCGGCACGAACTTGGTCCGGAGTGGAATCGTGAGTCTTCCCACCGCCTGATCGAGGCTCGTCTCCGGTGCATCGGCGTACGGGTTGTGCGGGAACACGGGCCACGAAAGCCTTGCCGCCGGATCGACGCTCATCGTCCAGCCGCCGTGCCGGATCAAACCGCCCAGTTCCGCAGCGGATAACTCGAACCGTTCCGCGCCCAACGTGATCTTCCTGCCGGCGCCCGTCTCGAGTACCGCACCGGACTTCAGGACCAGTTGCAGGTTGAGCAGGGTCTCGTCAGAAGGCCGGCCCCTTCCGTTGACCACGACCTGGAAGGACATTTCCTTGTCCGATGGCGGCCCCATTAGCAGGTCGACCCAGAAAGTGTTGTATGCGAGCGATAGACGATCCTGCGCATCGCTCATCTGGAGGCGGCTGCTCAGCGGCATGTGCACGATCTGGCCCATCAGTTTCTCTGAGAACGTCGCCAGCTCCGGCTGCCGCTTCGAGTTTCCGCCGTTGATGATCATCCCGAGTTTCTCGTGAAAGACGCCAAGATTCCCCTGACGATCAAGGTAGAAGCGGCTGTTGATCGCCTGCGTGTCTACGATCCCCGAAAGGACCACCACCCAGGGACCCGTCTTGCGAATTCCCGCTGGAATTTCCATCTGGTGGAAGTATCGGGACTGCTCCTGAGGCGCCGGCGATTTCGGTCCGTCGTGGTAATAGAGCGCATCCTGCGCCAGACGCCCGAGCTGGTCGATGGTCAGCGTTTCGGGCTTGAAGAAGTTTGCCAGAAACTCCGCGTATCCGCGCCCGTCGGCGAAGTTCGAAAAAGCAAAGTGCCCCCACGCGCTTACGGTCCGGTTGCGGTTGCGGTCGTCGATCACCTCGACGGGAGAGCCGTCGGGATTGGTGAAGTACTTGTGAAAGTCCGTGACGCGGCGCAACGCTTTCAGGGCTGCGGGGTCCTTGCTCAGTTCCCAGTACAGGGCCACGCTGGTCAGGGTCAGGTGGTTGTAACCTGTCGTTGGGCCGCGCCGGCTGTGTTCGCCCCAGTAGCCATCGGGCGTCTGCTCGATCGTCGCGAAGCGCTGCAGGATTCGCGCTCCGAGTTCCTCCCATTCCTTGTTGCGAAACACCTGCCCGGCCAGCAGCAGATTGCTCGCCCACTGGGCGTAATGATTCGGCGACGTCCCGATGTACGGAGAGTTGTACCACGGGAAATCCAGCCTCGCTTTGGCGTCATCCACCAGCAGGGCGAGGTTTCGTTCGATGGCGCGTTTCCACCTCGCGCGGCGCTCCTCTCCGAGTTCCTTCTCAAGCAATCGGTAGGCTTCCAACCACATGTAGGTGTCCCAGTCGCTGTCACCGCGCGGCTCAAAGGTCCCTTTCTCGTCCTCACTCGCGAGAAGGTCGCCAATGCGAAGCGCCAAAGCTAGCATCTTCGGGTCGTGATAGCGCGGGTTGTCCCGGTGCTGCTTTGCATAGAGAACCGTCGGAGCAAGAATGGCGTACGGAAAATGGCGAGATCCAGACTGGGATTCAAGCGTTTTCAAATCCGCGTCAGGCTGCGCGTTCAACCGGGACTCCACCTTGTCCGCTCCAGCCTCCAAGATCCGGTAATAGCCTCCGGGCAGGGACACCGCCTGAAGCGAAACGGCCGCAAGGCCGACTGACAGAACTCGGCAAAGCGAATGCATCTCGTCGCTCCTCCCTCATGGATTGTAGCCAGGATTTTCATTTCCGCTGATTTGGCTTCGACCGCCAGTCCAACGGGATGGCGGGGGGTATATACTGTCGCGAAGCCGGGTGCCGAGAAGGAAGTGTGAATGCGCTTGATAGACCGTGACCGTCGGAGTTTCCTGAAAAGCTGCGTTGCGGCACCCCTTGCTGCCGTCGAAGTACCCCAGGCCAAGCCAGGCTACAGGACCTGGGATCTGCACGTTCATATGTTCGGATTCGCCGGCGCCACGCCCGAGGAGCTGATCGAGTCGCTGGTCCGTTTTGCGGACCGGATGGAGGTTGAACGCTGGGTCCTGTCAAACCCGCTCCACGCGGATCCGACTCCGGAGCAATTCCGTGATGCCAACGATGCCGTGTTGCGCGCCATCAAACGTGCGCCCGACCGCACGCTTGGCTTGGTCTACCTCAACCCGAATCACCTCCAGGCCAGCCTCGACGAACTGGACCGCTGTGTGCGTGACGGACCCATGATCGGGGTGAAACTCTGGATCGCGAGACACTGCAACGCGCCGGAACTGGACCCCATCGTCGAACGAGCCGCTCAGTACCAGTCGATCATCTTCCAGCACACGTACCTGAAGAATCAGGGCAACCTGCCCGGTGAATCGACCCCTTCCGAACTGGCGGAACTGGCCAGGCGGCACACCAGGGCGAAGATCATTCTTGGGCACACCGGGGCGGATTGGGAACGCGGCGTCCGCTCCGTTCGCGACCTGAAGCACGTGACGGTCGATCTGGCCGGCTCCGATCCAACCGCGGGCTTCACAGAAATGGCGGTGCGCGAATTGGGCGCGGAGCGGGTCCTGTACGGGAGCGATGTGGGTGGGCGCAGTTTCGCTTCGCAACTCGCCAAGGTATTGGGCGCGAACATCCCCGAGCAAGCCAAGATAGATATCCTGGGCGGCAACCTGCGCCTTCTGCTCGCGCCGATCATGCGGGCCAAGGGGATGCGTGTATGATCATCGATACCAACGTCCATCTCTCGCGCTGGCCGTTCCGGCGGCTGGCCGACGACGAGCCGGGGGCACTTGTCACGCGGTTGCGGCGGCATGGTGTCATTGAGGCCTGGACGGGAAGTTTCGATGGCATCTTCCACAAGGACATCGGCGGGGTCAATGCACGGCTGGAGGAGGATTGTGCGCGGTACGGCCGAGGGCTGCTGATTCCTTTCGGAACGGTGAACCCCACGCTGCCCGACTGGAGAGAAGACTTGCGACGTTGCCGCGAAGTCCACCACATGCCAGGCATACGCGTGTATCCGAACTATCACGGCTATACCCTCGACGATCCGAAGTTCACCGAGCTACTGCGGGCGGCGACCGATAGCGGAGTTATTGTTCAGCTTGTCGTACAGATGGAAGATGACCGCATGCAGCACCCGCTGCTGAAAATCCCCGCGGTGGACCTGGCTCCGCTCCCGACGCTGACTCAGACACATCCGAAACTGCGTCTCATGCTGCTGAACGGATTCCGGTCGCTGAATGGGGGAGCAGTGAAAACGCTGGTGAATGCGCCGGGTGTCCGCTTTGAATTCGCGATGCTGGACGGCATCGGCGGTGTGGGCGATGCAGTAGAAGCGGTCTCAGCAAACCGCCTCCTCTTCGGTTCGCATGCCCCGTTCTACTATTTCGAATCGGCGCTTCTCAAGCTGAAGGAGGCAGGACTACCAAAGGAAGTCGTGGACAGAATCTGCCAGGCAAACGCGCGGGAATTGCTGCCCCGTTAACGGTCAACGGCACTGAAAGGAGAGCCATGGACGACCAGAATGCGGCGGGAGCCAGGGTTGCTGCGACGGCTGACCATCCGGCCGAGCCTGTCGTCGCCCCCGTGAAGGAGCGGCTGCAATCTCTCGACGTGTTCCGCGGGTTCACTCTGCTGGGGATGGTGCTGGTCAACAGCCACCCGGGCAAGATCTTTCCCGGTCTGGGCCACGCGAGTTGGAACGGATGGGGCTTTGCGGACTTGATCTTCCCCTTCTTCGTGTTTATCGTCGGCGTGGCCATGCCGTATTCGTTCGCCAGCCGCTTGGCGCGTGGCGACAGCCACTCGAAACTCTTCTGGCAGGCGCTGCGCCGCTCCGTGTTGCTGTTCGTGGTGGGCGTCTTCCTCAACGGTTATCCTCAGTTTGATCTGGCGACGCTGCGCGTCATGAATGTGTTACAGCGCATCGCCATATGTTATTTCCTCGCATCGATTCTGTATGTCCACCTGCGCCTGACGGCCAGGTCGATGGTGTGGCTCTGCGGGACCATCCTGGTGCTGTACTTCGTGTTGATGAAGTTCGTTCCGGTGCCCGGTTTCGGCGCTGGCGTGCTCGAGCCCGTGGGTAACTGGGGGAACTACATCGACCAACTCGTCATGCCCGGGCGTTTGGGACACAAGACCTGGGAAAGCAAGAGCCTGCTCGGCTGTGTTCCGGCCCTGGTGACGATGCTGATGGGGTTGCTGACCGGCATCTATCTGCGGACTCGACGGCCAGCGTACGAAAAGCTTGCGAACCTCTACTTCTATGGCTCCCTGTGCATGGCCGCGGGGGTTATCTGGACCCCCTGGTTTCCGATCAACCAGCATCTCTGGACCAGTTCGCTGGTTCTGTTCATGGGCGGGGTCGCGTTGGTGGGTCTAGCCACTTGTTACTACATAGTGGATGTCAGAAAGGTCACCTGGTGGACCCTGCCTTTTCTGATTTTCGGTGTGAACTCGATTGCTGTCTGGGTCTTCTCGCAACTTGGCATGAAGACCCTCATGGCAATCCAAACGGTCGCCCCGGATGGTACGGCAACGAATCTGTGGAAAGCCGGCGGCGATATTCTCTCCCGTCACCTTGGGGAAATGGGCGGACCGTTCGTTTTCGCTGTTCTGTTTGACCTTTTCTGGCTGGGCGTGATGGGCATTCTGTACTGGCGGCGGATCTTCATCAAGTTATGAAACGGAGGAATCCGCCTCGGCTCGCTGATGTGGAATCAGCAGCGGGCAGCAAATCGCGCGTGATAGAGGAATGTAATCTCCAGGTTGAGTATCTGAAGGGAGCGTCGATGAGCCAAGATCAAAAGTCATCACGGAGAGAACTGATCAAGCAAAGCGTTCTGTTAGGAGCGGGAGGGGCTGCGGCCCCCATGTTTATTCCACGGCGGGTGCTCGGAGCGCCTGGACGGCCGGGAGCGAACGACCGCATCCGGGTCGGCATCATCGGCGTCGGGAACCGCGGCAGTTTGCTGATCGATCAGCTACCCGAGGGCGCCGAGATGGTCGCGGCCGCTGACTGCTATCTCAAGAAGGCCTACGATGGGGCCTCGAAGAGGCAGGCCAAGTGGCACATCTACCAGGATTACCGGAAGCTGCTGGAGCAAAAAGATATCGACGGTGTGATTGTGGCAACCGGCGAGCGCTGGCACGTGTTGTGCTCGATCCACGCGTGCCAGGCGGGCAAAGATGTCTACGTAGAGAAGCCGATGTCCCTCTATGTCGAAGAGGGGCGGGTGCTTGTGCGAGCCGCGCGCAAGCTCAAGCGAATCGTTCAGGTCGGCAGCCAGCAGCGGTCCATGGCGATGAACCAGCTTGCATGTGACTTCGTGCGGAGCGGTGGAATCGGGCGAGTGTTTTTTGTAGAGGGCAAGAACTACGGCAGCCCGCAGCCCCCGCAGTCGGTGGAGTCGTCAGCTATGTCGGAGCCGGTGCCGGAAGGATTCGATTACAACATGTGGGTCGGCCAAGCGCCGATGCGGCCCTACAGCTCCAAGGGTGGTGGCGGATGGGGGTGGGACTTCGGTGGCGGCGACATGACGAACTGGGGCCCGCACGGACTCGATCAGGTGCAGTCGGCGCTGGGAATGGATGGGTCGGGGCCGGTGGAGTTCTGGCTCCTTGCCGAGGGGCCCGGCCCGGAAGGCTCCATGGCCTTCCGCTACGCAAATGGCGTGACCGTGCGGTTGGAGATCCCCACCGGCGACGTGCAGGGAGGAGCCATCTTTGTCGGCGAGAAGGGCCGGATTGACGTGATTCGGAATATGTTCCGGACAGACCCGCCACAGATGGTCAGGCAACTGCCGCCCCCCGAAGAAGTGCAGAAGTGGCGCGACGACGTTGCGCTGTGGCAGGCGAAATATCACATGCAAAACTGGCTGGATTGCATGCGGACTCGCAAGTTGCCTCTGGCAGACGTGGAGATCGGACACCGTTCGGTGACCGTGTGCCACTTGGCGACCATCACCCGCAGGCTCGGCCGGATGCTCAGGTGGGACCCGCAAGCCGAGCGCTTTATCGGTGACGAGGATGCGAACAGCCTGTTGAGCCGCCCCCGCAGGAAGGGATACGAGTTGCCCACGGTATAGGCGGTAAGGCAGCCGGGTATATACTGGCCCGCAGCAAGGAGGCGGAGAAAAAGAGCGTGAAAAGGATCGGGTTCTGCTTGACTGTTTTTGTCGCCGGAGTGTTGTTTGGTCTTGGCGGGCTTCGCCTGTGGGATCACTCCACTGCCGTGGCACAGGGCCTTGGCACTGCCTATCCTCCCCATCCAGCGGCGAGCAGGCCAGGCATCACTATTGACCCTACGGCCTTCGTGCATCCCAGCGTGATCCTAGAGGGAACGATCAACATCGGCCCGTATGCCTACCTTGATGCCGGTTCCATCCTGACGGGCAACGTCACCGTTGGCCACCACAGCCTGATCCGCTGCAATGTCACCATCCGCGGAAAGGTCCGGATCGGTAACTATACGCATATCTACGACAATGTCAACATTGAGGGCGGCCGACCGGCCAAACCACTCGGCGGCTCGCTGGCCGAGGTGGCCGATGAGGCGATCATCGGGGACCACTGCTGGATCAACCATGGTGCGATCATGCACGGAACGCGGATCGCAGATGGTGGAGCTGTCGGTCTGGGAGCGGTCTGCGACTACAACACGCGCATCGGTAAGGACGCCGTGCTGGCCGACGGAAGCGCAACGCGGGTTGACATGGTGATCTGCGACGGCTGTTTCTTCGAAGGCGTTCCTGCTGTCGTGAAACGGAAGGGCCTAACCGAGAAGGACCGGGCAGAGTATTTCGGAGTCTCGCCCCTGGCCTGGACAACTTTTGAGGGCGACCGGCAAGAAGCAAACGCCAAGAAGCGCATGGGCCAGAAGTAATCCCCGCTGTACCCTTCGTTTGTAACCGCAAGTTGAAGAGGCCTCTCTGGCAAACGCCCGGGACGCCAACTCAGGACGAACCAGGAGGTCGGATAGTGTAGCTTTCCGTGCGACCTTCTGACAAAATGCTACCGTCATGCACCTTTACACATATGCTGTGTTGACCGGAACGTTCGTTTGCGGTCTCTTGCTGGAGGCCCAAGAACCGCCGCGCCCATTGATCTCGCCCGAGGTACAGCAGGACAGGCGCGTCACCTTCCGGCTCCGCGCTCCCAATGCTGAGCAGGTTTTCCTCGCCCTGGACGGCTCGAAACGCGCCGCGATGCAGAAAGGCGAAGACGGAGTCTGGGCTATCACCGCGGGCCCATTGGAGCCAGACATCTACAGCTACTCCTTCGTCGCAGACGGCGTCACGCTGCTGGATCCGTCCAACTCATCGATAACGCTCAATCTGCTGAATCCGGCCAGCTCGGTGCACATCCCCGGGGAGGGCTTGGCGTGGGATGTGACGAACGTGCCGCGCGGCGTCGTGCACCACCACTTCTATCGTTCGAATATCGTCGGAGACGACCGTGACTTCTATGTGTACACCCCGCCGGGCTACGATCCACGCGCGAAGAAGCCGTACCCAGTCCTATACCTGCTGCACGGTTTCAGTGATGATGCCGGCACCTGGACCTCCGTCGGGCGTGCGCATGTCATCCTCGACAACCTGATCGCGCAAGGCAAAGCGCGGCCGATGCTGATCGTGATGACGCTGGGCTATGGAGCTCCGGAAATCCTGTCGCGCACAAGGCCCGCGTTCCGTGACCCCGGGCTGCGGCAACGCAGCTTCGAAAAGTTCCGGGATTCGCTTTTCGAGGAGGTGATGCCGAGAGTGGAGAAGGAATACCGAACCTCGAACGACCGCAAGATGCGCGCCATCGCCGGCCTCTCCATGGGCGGCGCAGAATCGCTGTACATTGGCCTCAACGCTCTCGACCGCTTCGCTTTCATTGGCGCGTTTAGTTCCGGCGGCCTTGGCGACGATCTTGCCGCTCAGTTCCCGAAACTGGATGAAGAGGCGAACTCCCTGCTTCGTGTGTTCTGGATATCGTGCGGGACGGAGGACAGGCTTCTCGACTTCAGCCGTAAATTCGTGGAGTTCCTGAAGACGAAGAAGGTGGAGGTCACACTGCGCGAGGTCCCGGGTTCGCACAACTGGAGGGTCTGGCGCCGGGACCTCGCGAACTTCGCGTCGATGCTGTTCCAGTAGACTGAGAGCGCGTCGAACAACGCGTTCCGCTGACGAATCCCCCGCGGCGCGCCGTAGAGCGAGAAGATCGGGTGCTCCTCGCTGACATCCAATTGGAGTGGTACGCTGCAGCTTCCCGAGGTAGCATGTTCGGTGTTCAGAAGTTGAATTCGATGACCCGGTTCTGGAGTCGATCATGAAACGACTGGTTCTTTCCCTTCTCCTAGCTGTTCTGGTTCTTCCTGCTGCGGATCTCTATCACGGCAAGGTGTACGGCATTTTCGATCCTCTGAAGGTCAGCGAGACCCCGGTTTCGATCACCGTTTCGGGCGGGACGTTCAGGTACATCATTGACCGCGCCACGGGACAGATCACGTCCGTCAAAGCTCTCGAAGACGAATTCGTGGCCGCCGGTGGAGCCTTTCCAAATCCGTATGTGGGGCTGATGCCCGAAGACGATCCCGGTGCGCGCCGCGAGGGAGGCAAGGAGCGCCCGCGTTACGGGTACGAGAAGTCTGTCGAGATGCGCCCGCTGTTGTGGTCGGGCGAGCTCACGGATGCGCACCGCTTCGACGCGGCGAAGGGAAAGGGGATTCGGACTGAGCTGGTGCGCTCTGCCGCGGACTCCGTCGAGGTGCGCTCCAGCGGCCGATATGGGGACACTCCCCTCTCGTGGAACATCAACTATCTCGTCGACGTGGACGGTTTCACTAAAGTTACTGTCACACTGAGCACCGACAAGGCGGTGCAACTGCGCTGGCATTGCTTCAACCATGCCGTCCTCGCGAAGAACGTCATCCAGTACCTGACACGGGTCAGCGACCCGGAGCGGCCGCCGATTGAGGTGCGGCCCTTACCGACCGTATCGATCGGCGACGTGCAGCCGGACAGTCCCATCCTCGAGTCCCATTGGAACGCCTTCTTCCATCTGGCGAACCGGGTAACCGGCATCGAGTTCTCCAAGCAGGACTTCGAAGACCGCTACAGCGGTTACAGGGATTCTGCAGTCATTCTCGAAAGTGGGACTTCGGTGGACACTGGCGCCGTCGGGACCAAGGACGGCCGGACGCTCCGGGGCTGGGATTCCCGCGGGAAGACCAATATCTTCACTCAGATCTACCAGCGAGAGCAGGGCCTTGAGGTGGAAGAGTTCGACATCCGCAACGCGACGTTTCCGTTGAATCCCGGCGACGTACGCACACGCGTGTTCTGGGTGCAACCCACCCCGGCTAAGCGTCCGCGCAACGATCTGAACAGCCTGCGGGTGGTGTGGCCGGGACCTCATCAGATCGTCATGACACGCTGGCGTGGCAGGCAGCAGCCGTGGTCACCGCCGGACGACGAGCAGGTCAAGTTGTGGGCGCAGATGGGCGTGAACTTCATCGTCGGCGGGGCTGACTACTGGTCGGGCGACTATGCACGTCCACTCGCGCCGGAAAAGATCCGCCATTTCATTGAGACGGCTCACCGGTACGGCATCAAAGTCATTCCTTACGTGACCTTCACCGACTTCAATTTCACAGCGCCCGGCTACCAGGAACATGCAGCTGAGTGGATGGCTTCAAAGAGCATCGAATACGCCAACGAGACGACGCTCATGTGCTATAACGCCGAGGGCTGGAGGAACCATCTCGAG
>DATIFQ010000121.1:0-2975 GCA_035455185.1 Bryobacteraceae bacterium
TCTTGTGGCTGACCACCATTCCCTGGAATCTGTTGTGGAACCTGTTGGCCCGTCGCTATCGTCCGCGCCCGCCATTGATTCGTATCGTCCGCACGACCGTCCAGGTGCTGGTAGTCGGGCTGCTGGTTCATCTGGCCGAGGTGCTGGCGGTGCTGTGCCGCTATGTGTTCCGGCGTTCCGATCCCTTCCGAAAGACCCAACAGATCCTCTACGAATACGCACAAACCCCGTCACCCGCAGGTGTTCCGGTCCTGGAAGGTAGAGCGGCTGAAGCAGCAGCAGCAAGCGAAAACGGCTCCGCGCAAAGGCGCACGCTCGCAGGGAAAGAACGCTCCCTCCGTCCGCCCTGTCTCCGGTTGAGACGCTGGTGAGACACTCTAGCCCAAGTTCGTCACGGCGGGGTTGATTTCGGGCATTTTCGGGCGTGGGCGGAGCAGAAGTGGTGTGGCTGCAACGCGGGTGCTACCGAAAGCCGATGTAGTGCAGACCTACCCTCTTGAAGTTGCGCAACAGCCGTGACAAGATCGCCGCAGAATGTTTCTGCGGCGACATCGGCGCACCAAGGATGGCAAGCCACACAGTTACTGGTCGCTGGTGGAAACGGTGCGCACGCCGGACGGGCCGCGGCAGCGCAGGTTGTGTTATCTGGGCGAACTGAACGAGTCGGCGCAGGCGCGGTGGCTGAAGGGCATCGAGGTGTTCAACGCCCAGGGCGAGAGCCGGCAACTGAAGTTGTTTCCCTCCGAGGTTGAGCCGCCCGAGGACGATCCCGCGGTGGCGCGGGTGCGGGTGGACAAGGTGCGGCTGGAGCGCCCGCGCCGTTTCGGCGATTGTTACCTCGGCCTGGAGTTGTGGCGGCGCTTGGCTCTCGATCATTTCTCAGAAAGCGTGCTGGACCGGCTCGAGGATCCGGCCGATGTGCCCTGGTCGCGGACCGCAGCCTTGCTGGTGATCAACCGCCTGTGCGCGCCGGGCAGTGAGCTGGCCATCGAAGAGCGCTGGTACCCAACCACGGCACTCGACGACTTGCTCCACATCGGGCCGGGCAAGATCAACGACACGCGGCTCTACCGCTGCCTGGATCGGCTCATCCCGCATAAGACGAAATTCGAGCGACACCTGGTCGAGCGTTATGGCGAGTTGTTTGCCGCCCAGTACGACGTGCTGCTCTATGACCTGACCAGCAGCTATGTGGAAGGTGCGGCCGAGAAGGACCCGATGATGCAACGCGGTTACTCGCGGGATCATCGGCCGGACTGCAAGCAGGTGGTGATTGCCCTCATCGTCAACGTCGAAGGCTTTCCGCTGAGCTACGAGACCTTCGACGGCAACCGGGCCGACGTGACCACGTTGGAAGCCGTGCTGCGGATGGTGGAACGCAAGTACGGCAAGGCGCGCCGGGTATGGGTATTCGATCGCGGCATCATCAGCGAGGAGAATCTGGAGGCTCTGCGGCGCCGTGGCGGCCAGTATCTGGTAGGGACGCCACGGGCGAAGCTGAAGCAGTTCGAGCAGCCGTTGCTGGAAAGCAGTGGCTGGGAGCAGGTGCGTCCCGAGGTGGAAGTGAAACTGGTGCCGACACCGCAGGGGGAGGAGACCTATGTGCTGTGTCGCTCCACCGCCCGGCGGGAGAAGGAACTGGCCATCCGCAGCCGCTTCTCGCAGCGTCTGGAGAAAGGGCTGAAAGCTCTGGCCAAGCGGGTGGCGGAAGGCAAGCTCAAGGACCGCGGCAAAGTGGAGCGGCGACTGGGGAGCCTGGTGGCGCGCCATCCGCAGGTGGCCGATCTGTACGCCGCAAAAATCACGGAGCGTGCCGGACGCCTCCAGCTGGACTGGAATCTGCGGCCGGAGAGGCGCGCTTGGCAGCAGGCTCGCGAAGGCGCCTACCTGTTGCGCACCAATCTGCCGGCCACCGAGCCAGAACAACTTTGGAAGAGCTATATCCAGCTCACGGAAGCGGAGGCGGCCTTTCGCGCGCTCAAAAGCGAGCTTTCCATCCGCCCCATTTTTCACCAACTGGAGCGCCGCGCCAAGGCGCACATCCTGGTGGCCTTCCTGGGCTACGCCCTGTGGGTCACCTTGAAGCATCTGCTGATCCGGAAGCGCTCGAACTTGTCCCCGGGCAAGGCGCTCCACCTGCTGTCGACGCTGCAAAGCGCGGACATCATCCTGCCCACCACCGATGGCCGCGAGATTCGTCTCCGCCGGATCACCACACCGAGTCGTGAGCAACAGTTGCTTCTCGATCAACTCGGCATCTGCCTTCCTGAGCGCCTCAGTTTCGATCAGGAATGTAGTGCAGACTCGGCGGTAGCCTGAACTGATTCGAAAAGACTTAACTCAATCCCCGGCCTTCCCGTGACGAACTTGGGCTAAGCATCCGCGAAGCTCCCTTCAAAGCATGCCGCTCCGCGCCCTCGATATCGAGTTTAATGAAGTCGACGCGTGTCAGCCTGAGATCTTTTTCGATATTGTCCAACGTCGTCGCGGCGACCCTAATGGTATTGGCACCGTGCGAGCCGACGACTCGGTTGCTTCCTGAGTTGTTCGCTGCAATCAGCAACTCGAGTGTCCCAGTCTCCTCACTCCATACCGCCTTCGGGATTACGGTTACACGACTGTCACCCGCCATGTTCCGCCGCAGGCACTCCAGGTTCGCCGGATCGGGCTCTATGGCGACGACCCGGCTGGCGCCCGCGTCGAGCGCGAACCGGGTGAACACTCCGATATGGGCGCCACAGTCGACCACCACGTCCCCGCGGCGAACGTAGCCGGCGCTCGCCTTCTCAGCAAACATCTGGTGTTCAGTCAAGAGATAGGCAAGCAGTTGAGTGCCGTCCCAATGTGTACCGTTACGCTGGACCCAGAAGTCCCCGCGTCGCGTACGGACCTTCAGCAGGTCAAGCGATTCATCATTGTCGGCCACGGCAAGTGTTTCCTTGTGCCATCGCTCAAGCTGATGCCATCTCGTGGCA